>CABSIA010000001.1 GCA_902477645.1 uncultured Prevotella sp.
CACTATATAGCGAACAGGAACAAACGATGACTAAAACATCTTTCGACCGCTTATGATTAATAATCTTATTCAAGACGCATATATAAGCGTTTGGCAACGCAAAATAAGGCATGGGCGCTTTTGCAAGGATGCATTTAGAAAATTGATTACAATACGGTCATCCTGGATACAGTAGGACCCTTACATGCAATTCCATATATTTCCATATAATATATGACCGAATCGCTTGTCAATTACGGGAGAGGCTGCCTCTGCTTGATTATGGCTAAACCCAATTGAATACTCTCGTAACATTAATGTCCATAACGGAGAGAATATTGTCTAAATCGTTACCGTCCATCGCAGAAACAGGCGGCCAACAGCCAACATTACAAATATTCCAGCTATGGCCGTCACGTAAGAGCCTACACAAAACGCCATAGTAATCCACTTCCATTTTCTGTGCCACTGCTTATCTGGAAATTCTCTTAAACTCTGCATGCAGCAAAAGTGAGCTTGATGAGCTTGCTGTCTTAATCCTGCTTATCTGGAAATTCTCTTAAACGCTTTGTTTTTGAGCGACTTAGCCTTTTCTTTGTACATGTTTCTGTCCACTGACACCCTTAGAAATACGAGAGTTTTACGTATTATCCTCTATTTTTCGCAAGAGAACCGAAACAAAGCCCGACAAAGGACATTTGCGAAAATCAAAAAGTCAACCAAAGTGAACGCCCAAAGGCTAAATACCTGAAAGACAGCAACATAGGCAAAATCCGTATTTTCGCAAATGATTTAGCCTCACCAGTGTCCACTAAATAAATTTAAGACTTAATTCTCTTACAGTTTGTAACTTCTCTTCATGTTTGCTTTTGCCAAGCAAATCTACGCCTTGACAAATCCGAGACTGAGAATGCTTATCTTTACATCGCCAGCCCTCAATACCTGATTGGCACAGGCTATGGTTGTGGCACCCGTCGTTACAATGTCGTCGACTATAAGCACATGGCGACCCGCAATTTTGCTTCCGTCTACGAGTTCCCAGATACCCTCAACATTGTCCATGCGCTCCCAGCGCATCAGCTTGGTCTGACTTTTCTTAAAGGCTGTTCTTTTAACTACATTCTCTGCGACAGGCAACTCTGTAACCTCGCTAATTCCAAGTGCCATCTCACGGCTTTGGTTGTAACCACGTTGTTTCTGGCGTTTGGCAGCCAACGACACAGGCAATATGACATCAATATCATCGAAAAATCCTTTGGCTTTAAGCTCTTGAGCCATCTGCCGCCCCATGGCATAACAGAAATCGGGATGGTCATGGTATTTCATGCCGTAGACTATGAGGCTGGTAGTTGAACCGGGAATATAGCGCATAAAAGCAGCCGCTTTCTCGATAGGTATTTTACCCCAAAAGCATTTTGCCATCTCGTTGCCGTAGGGATTGTCGGCATAGCCGGTGCGCGGCAGCATCACATTACACTCCATACAGATTACGGAACTGCCCGTTTCCACACGGTTGCCACAAATCGGGCAACGGCGTGGACTGACAAGCGACATAAGCCGGGAGAGGAAGCTAATCTTCATAGCCTTCATCTACAATTTTGCCCATTTCATCGAGACATTTTCTGATGATATGGATATCGAAACCACGGCCTACGGCAAATTTCATCAGCTTCATGGCCCACTCATAATCGTTGCGGGCTTTTATCGACGGTGCTTTCGCCTTCAGCAACGGAAGTAAAATCTCTGCATACTCATCATCGGAAATTTCGGAAAGAGCCTCTTCCTGAATTTCTGAAGGAACCCGCTTCTGCCACATGGCCTCGGCTATTTTCCTACGCCCCCACTTGTTAAATTTCAATTTGTCTCTCACAAACATACGGGCATAGCGCAAGTCATCGACATATTTGTTTTTCACAAGATAGTCTACTATCCGCTGTCGGGCATCGGGAGAAATTCCCCATTTTTCGAGTTTTTGCATAATCTCGCCAGCACAATGCTCTGCCCTTGAGCAGGCAGCGGCCAAAGTTGACAAGGCTTGTTGTTCGGTCATTTCTTTCATGGTCGGTAGGCTTTTACAAATCTTTGTTTTCCAAACTGGTCTCCGATGACCTCTACTGCAATAAAGCCCATTTCATCGAGCATTCTCACAATCCCAGAGGCGCATAGCGGATTTATCTCAAAATATAGCAGTCCGCCACTGACAAGCGCCTTTGCAGCATAGCGGGATATTGCTGTATAAAAGCGAAGAGGATCGGTATCGGGAACGAAGAGCGCCAACGACGGCTCGTAGTCGAGGACATGGGCTTCCATAGCCATGCGCTCACGATCCATGATATATGGCGGATTGGAAACTATAACAGTCCATTTCATCGTATCGTCGGGTGGCAGAAGAGCATCCTGACTGACAACATTGACCTTAACGCCAAAACGTCCGGCATTATCCAGAGCAACACTCAAAGCGGCATCGCTGATGTCCCAAGCCTCAACCTCAGCCTGCGGCAACTCTGCCGCCAACGTAACGGCTATGCAGCCGCTGCCCGTACAAACATCGAGAATTCCTATTGGGCTTTCGGCGCCAGAAAACTCTTCGACAATGTCCATTGCCATTTCCGCCGTCTCCGGCCGGGGAATCAAAACCCCCTCTCTGACTACAAACATTCTGCCACAAAACTCAGCCTCGCCAAGAACATACTGCACAGGTCTGCCCTGCCGCAACTGCCGCATAATAGCATCAAGCTCTTTTTGGGCCTCTTCGTCCAATGCCTGAGGTCCGCCGCATACAATGTCGGCATACGGCATTCCAAATCTTGTCTCTAATACAAGACGGACTATGGCACGTGCCTCGCCATCACCATATACAGGCGAAAGACTGGTGTAAAGCTCTCTATACGTAAGGGGCATATTGTCGGGAAGATTATTTACATGTTGACTGCATAAAAAACGGAGTGTAGAAAATATTTCTCCACACCCCGTCTGAATATCTCTACAGGCGGCAGACGCTATTATAGCTTCTGCTCAACCTCAATTTCGGTAAATGTCTCGATGATATCGCCTTCCTGTATGTCGTTATAGTTAACGAGGCTGATACCACACTCCATACCCATGGCAACTTCCTTGACATCGTCTTTATAACGCTTAAGGGCACTGATATCGGCGGTGTGGACAACGATACCGTCGCGAACCACGCGGCCCTTGTCCTTGTTGTGAACCTTACCCTCGGTTACAAGACATCCGGCAACGGTTCCGACCTTGGAAATCTTAAATACCTGGCGAACCTCAACCTGTCCGGTTGTAATCTCTTTTTTCACTTTGTCGAGCATACCAATCATGGCAGACTTGATATCGTCGATAGCATCGTAGATGATTGAGTAGGTATTGATTTCCACACCCTCACGTTCTGCAAGCTTACGCGCATCGGAAGAAGGGCGCACCTGGAAACCAACGATAATGGCATCAGAGGCACTGGCAAGCATGACATCGTTTTCAGATATCTGACCTACAGCCTTGCTGATTACGTTGACCTGTACCTTCTCTGTAGAAAGTTTTATGAACGAGTCTGAGAGAGCCTCGATAGAACCGTCGGTATCGCCCTTGACGATGATGTTTAGCTCCTTGAATGAGCCGAGAGCGATACGGTGAGAGATATCGGCGAGCGACAGACGCTTCTGTGTGCGCAGTCCCTGCTCACGCTGCAGCTGCTCACGCTTGCTGGCAATCTCACGCGCCTCCTGCTCGGTCTCCATAACGTGGAAGGAGTCGCCGGCTGTAGGAGCGCCGTTAAGACCAAGAATGATACATGGCTCAGCCGGTTTTGCCTGCTGTATTCTCTGGTTACGCTCGTTGAACATAGCCTTGATACGTCCCCAGCTTGTTCCGGCGATAACGACGTCGCCCTGATGCAAAGTACCATTTGACACAAGAACTGTTGAGACATAACCACGTCCCTTATCAAGAGAAGACTCTATAATTGAGCCTGTCGCCTTGCGGTTTGGATTTGCACGCAGGTCGAGCATATCTGCCTCAAGAAGAACTTTCTCCAAAAGGCTGTCTACACCGACACCTTTCTTTGCACTAATCTCCTGGCACTGATACTTACCGCCCCACTCCTCAACGAGAAGGTTCATGTTGGCAAGATCCTCACGGATTTTATCAGGATTTGCACCAGGCTTATCAATCTTGTTTATAGCGAACACCATTGGCACTCCGGCAGCCTGAGCATGCGAGATAGCCTCTTTGGTAGTAGGCATAACGGAGTCGTCGGCTGCGATGATGATAATGGCGATATCGGTAACCTGGGTACCACGGGCACGCATGGCGGTAAAGGCCTCGTGGCCAGGAGTATCGAGGAATGTTATGCGGCGGCCGTCCTCAAGCTTCACATTGTATGCGACGATGTGCTGTGTGATGCCACCTGCCTCACCTGCAATGACATTGGTGTTGCGGATATGGTCGAGCAACGAAGTCTTACCATGGTCGACATGTCCCATAACAGTAACAATCGGAGCACGTGGAACGAGATCTGACTCATCGTCGGCCTCCTCGCTGACAGCCTCCTGAACCTCGGCACTTACATATTCGGTCTTGAAACCGAACTCATCGGCAACAAGATTGATTGTCTCGGCATCAAGACGCTGATTGATAGATACCATAATGCCGACACCCATAAGGGTTCCGATAACCTGATTTACACCAACATTCATCATGGTGGCAAGCTCACTAACGGTAACGAACTCGGTGAGTTTCAATATCTTGCTCTCCTTACGCTCTGCCTTGGCCTCGGCATTCAGCTTCTCCTGAACAGCCTCACGCTTCTCCTTACGGTACTTGGCTCCCTTCTTGTTCTGTGTCTGTTTCTGAGTCAGACGGGCAAGCGTCTCTTTTACCTGTCTTGCAACGTCCTCCTCGTTGACCTCAAGAGGTTTCTGATTGCGGTTACGGTTTTTCTTCTTCTTACCCTGATTCTTCGGGTTATTGTTGTTGCCCCCCTGGTTGTTGCCATTCTGATTAGCGGCAGCCGAGATGTCCACGCGCTCTTTGTTGATGCGCACACGCTTCTTGCGCTCGCCATTTTGTTGAGCCTTTTCCTCACGCTCGCGGCGTTTCTCCTCCTTAGACTTCTTCTTAGGACGAGTGCTCTGATTGAGAGAGTCGAGATCAATCTTTCCAAGGACATTAACCTTTGGAGCATTCAAAATCTTCTTCTCGCTCTTAAGCTGGAACACCTTATTGGTATCTGTCTGCGCCTTTTCCTGAGGTTTAGCGGCCTGTTTCTCAGACTTAACGGCGGGCTTGTCAGACTTAACCTCCTTGGCTACAGTTTTTTGAGCCTGTTCAACCTTTTGCGCTGGTTTTGCCGGCGCAGCCTTCTCCTGTACCTTCACCGGTTTTGGCTCAGGTTTAGCAGCCTTAACAGCTGGTGCGGTCTCAGCAACAGGTCCCGGAGCGGCTTCTGGAGCTTTCCCGGCTTTTACATCCTTAGCCTGGCTGACGGCAGCAGCAGGCTTCGGCTGATTATTTGACTTAGGAGCAGCAGACTGCTTTGATGCAGGCTTTCCGACAGAATCGAGGTCTATCTTGCCTAAAGGCTTATATTGCTGCTGTCCTGACGACGGCAACAGATGTTCAGCCCCATTGTCTTTTGCCTCGGGAGCACGCTTCTTTTCCTTTGGTTTCTTCTGGAAGAGCTTCTCGGCCTCTGTCCTTACAGCGGCATCTTGCTTGAAAGCCTCCACAAGTGCAGAATACTGCGCATCTGAAAGTCGTGATGTCAGCTCAAGCTTCTCGTCGCCCATATCATTTCTTTTCTCAAGGAATTCAACTGCCGTTTGAAATCCTATGTTCAATTCACGTAACGCTTTGTTTAATCTGATGCTCATTAAATTTACTTCTTAAAAACTTTGTTTCTTTATCAAATCCCAATGTATCGGTGATTGTGCAGGGATTTTCCACATAACCACTTTGCCTAAAAGGTTCAGGCAGATTTTATCAGTACCGTACCTTTATTACTCGAACTCTCTGCGGAGAACCTCAAGCACCTGGTCAACGGTCTCCTCCTCGAGATCTGCCTTCTCAACCAGCATCTCGCGCGGAGCGTTCAGCACAGCTTTTGCAGTGTCAAGTCCGATTGACTTGATGGCGTCTATAACCCACTGGTCGATTTCGTCAGAGAACTCGTCGAGATAAATATCCTCATCGGCCTCACCTTCAGCAACCTCGCGGAACACGTCGATGGTATATTCTGTCAGCATACTTGCGAGCTTGATGTTAAGACCGCCACGGCCAATGGCAAGACTTACCTCCTCCGGTTTCAGGAACACCTCAGCCTTGCGGTTTTCCTCGTCAATGTTGATGCTGCTTACCTGTGCAGGACTTAAAGCGCGCTGTATGAACAACTTTGTATTGGCGGTATACGTGATAACGTCAATGTTCTCGTTGCCAAGCTCACGTACAATGCCATGCACACGGCTACCCCTGACACCAACACATGCGCCTACAGGGTCGATGCGCTCGTCAAAACTCTCAACGGCTATCTTCGCGCGCTCTCCCGGCATTCGGGCAATCTTGCGGATAGCGATGAGTCCGTCGGCAATTTCCGGGACCTCAGCCTCAAGCAGACGCTGGAGGAACATCGGATTTGTCCGTGAGAGGATAATCTTCGGATTGTTGTTCTCGTTGTCCACACGTGCGATAACTGCACGCACAGTCTCGCCCTTGCGGTACTGGTCGTTGGCAATTTGCTCAGCCTTGGGGAGAATAAGCTCATTGTTCTCATCGTCGACAATCAGAACCTCACGCTTCCAAATCTGGTAAACCTCTCCGGAAATAACCTGTCCGACACGGTCCTTGTACTTGTTATAAAGCGCATCATGCTCAAGCTCAAGAATTTTTGACGCCAAAGTCTGACGCAATGTGAGGATTGCCCTGCGTCCGAATTTTGCGAAATCAACTTTCTCGCTGACCTCCTCATCAATCTCATAGTCGTCCTCTATCTTACGGGCCTCTGTAAGGCTTATCTGCTTGTTCTCGTCGGCAACCTCGCCATCAGCGACAACCATGCGGTTGCGATAAATCTCAAAGTCGCCCTTGTCCGGATTGACGATAACATCGAAATTCTCGTCACTTCCAAAGATTTTGGCAAGAACATTGCGGAAACTTTCTTCCAGAACACTCACCAATGTGGTACGGTCAAAATTTTTTGATTCCATATACTCACGGAAAGTGTCGACCATGCTCACTGTCAAATCGTCTGTTTTTTTTGCTGCCATAGCTTATTTGAAACTTATTAGATATTTTGTATATTTCACTTTATCCATCTGGTAGGTGTGGTCAACATCCATCATAACAGGACGCTTTTTTCCCTCTACCTTAACCTTCTCGCTAACGGTGACAACAAAATCGTTGCCGTCAACGCTTTTTAAAATTCCCTTGACTTTTGTGCCATCGGCATCGAGAACCTCAACCGCCTGGCCTACAAAGTTCATGTATTGCTGAGGAACTTTGAAAGGCTGCCCCAAACCTGCCGAGCCCACCTCAAGCTCATAGTCCTCGTCGTCACGGTCAAGACGGTCTTCAATATACTTGCTCAATTCCACGCAGTCCTCAATCCACACGCCGTCGGCATGGTCTATCTCGACTACAATTCTGTCATCCGGGCTGATTTCTATGTCGACAAGAAAATACTCCTTGCCCTCCAGCCACTCATCAACTAAACTCTTAACGACTTTTTTGTCTATCATATTCGAATATAATGTGTACAAATGAGGCCAGCTTCCAAATACCCGCCGGCAAAACTCAAAATAAAATGAGGAGCTCTTCCGGAGCCCCTCATTCCTCTGAACGCTGCAAAGTTACGATATTTTTTTCACGCCACCAAGATTTTATGCGTTTTTTATTTAAACAGCTCAATTTTCGCAAATAAATGACAATATTGAGGGGTGGAGCCTACCGATTTCCATCGGGCATCAGCAGCGAGTTGTATCTGTCCATATCTCCAAACAGCCTCAACGCCTCGTTGAGGAACTTGTCTGAGCGCAATGCGTTGCGGGCAATTCCCTCCTGATAATAGTATGCCGAGACTATCTCCCGCTCAAGAAGACGCATTATGGAGGTTTTCGCCTTGTCCATCTCTTTCACAACGTCGTGCTGCAATTTCTTTTCCAAAGCGTCGAACTCTTCTTTTGCGCTGTCGTAATACCCCTCGAATTTGGCAACCTCTACCAGAGCCTTGTATGTTTTCTCACTCATAGGGTCGTATTTAAAGTTGCTGGCGGCAACCATCTGCTTGAACTTCTCGAAATCGGCGTCCGTCAGTTCAAACTCTGCGGCTGGAGCAATCGTAGGGCGCGAGTTTATATAGTCGAGCACATACCCCAAAACAACCTCGCCCGAGTCTCTTATCGCCGCCAGATAGTACGTTATGTTCGGCATAGAGTCGGGCTTGACCTCAATGTCAGGCTGTATGCCTCCGGCATCTTTCACCTCACGCCCGTTGGCAGTGAGAAAAACTTTTGCCAAAGAATCGCTGACAACCTCCTCTGCGCCAGATTGCGCCGTCTTTCTGAAATTACGTGACTGAATACATCTTCCGCTCGGCAGATAATACTTGTTTGTCGTGAGTTTCATCTGGGCATTATATGGCAGCTCCAACACAGTCTGCACAATGCCTTTGCCATACGTTCTTTCACCCATCACCACAGCCCTGTCCATATCCTGCAGCGCACCGCTTGTTATCTCGCTCGCACTTGCAGTCTGGTCGTTTACCAAGACAACAATCGGCAACAGTGTATCGACAGGCTCAACCTGAGTTACGAAATCACGGTTGGCACGTTTCTGTTTTCCACGGTTACTGACAACCAACTTACCCTTCGGCACAAACACATTCATAATGTTTACCGCCTCAGCCTCGGAGCCACCGCCATTGTCACGAAGGTCGAACACAAGTTTCTGCATACCCTGCCGCTTCAAGTCGATAACAGCATTGCGGAACTGTTTCGAGCAGCCTTCGGAGAAAGTCTGAAGACCGATGTATCCAACCGTGTCACTCAGCATTCCATAATACGGAATAGCCGGAGTCTGAATCAACCGGCGTGTTATCTTAAACCGCATCTCCTTGCCCGTGCCAGGACGCTTGATTTTCAGCTCAAAGGTTGTTCCAGCATCACCACGCAGATGGTCTGACACGTACGAGGTTTCCTTTCCCTTCATGGTGCTGTCGTTTATAGACAATATCAGGTCACCCTTTTTCAGCCCCACCTCATGGGCAGGCATGCCCACGTATGGCAAATCGATATACGAGTAGCCTTCTTTATAATTATACCGTATGGTGGCTCCAATGCCCGCATATTTCGCCGTTAGCTGATATTTCAAGTCTTTCATGTCCTCGGCAGGATAATACTCCGTATATCTGTCGAGCGAGTGCAGCATCGCATTGATACCCGTACCAATCACCTTGCCGGCGTCGAGAGTGTCAACATACAGCATATCGAGATTTTTATACACGGCGGTAAACATCTCAATATTCTTAGCCACATTGAAATTATGGTCATCAGTCTGCGCCCTCATCGCCGTTGGCAAAAAAAGCAGGGCTACTATCGAAAGTATTGTCTTTTTCATCTTATACACCTTTATTAATATGACAAGCACCTCTGCAGGAGGTGCAAAACACACAAGAACATGTGATACGGCTGCAAAATTAAATAAAATATCCGAGACGGCATCGCTTTTATTCTTTTTTATGCAATTCTGCCTGTTTCAAATGTAAACAAGGCGGAATTTAAGCCTACGTTTAAGCCTAAAAACAACTTTTTTCTTCAAAAAACAAAAAAAACACAAAAAATATTTGGAGGTTTCAAATAAAGTGCGTACCTTTGCACTCGCAATTAAGGCAAATGCTTCAGTAGCTCAGTTGGTTAGAGCACCTGACTGTTAATCAGGGGGTCGTTGGTTCAAGCCCATCCTGAAGCGCAAAAAGAGGTTACAAGATTTAATCTGTAATCTCTTTTTTCTTTATACAATTTTGAACTACAAACAAAGTATGGAGGATCAGGGATCAGCGACTACGGCAGCTGGAACCAACAGGATCACGCCGATGAATATGTCCTGTACACGGAGACCCCCTGTCCGGATATGAGTCTCGACGAAACGTGCCTGAGCAACGGAAATGATGTAACTATGATATATTTTTCATTTAACCACCCTTATACTCACAAGGAAAAACGTACAGATACAAATTGCATTAAAGTGGCATTTAAGAGCTTCTTGTTATATGCCATAAAGAAGGTTTTCCCAATTGCCAATCCTGATTTTGAGAAAGCCATACAACATGTAACAACATGGTACGTGGAATACGATGACACCGAATACAATCTTGTGATGAGAGAAATCGGGAAAGACGCAAAGAATAATATCATTATAAAAGTGCCCGATGAACGAAATCGTGGGTTCTGGACAGATTCTGATTTAGATTTAAGTGCGTATGAGACATACAACATCACATATATATCAAAAAAAGAATTCGAAAAACTGTGGAATTCCGTTGAATTTGATTCAAAAACAAAATCATAGACAAGACCTATTTGACATAATGCCTTTTTTACCATACGGCCTAACGGAGTTGGCAGCAGCTGGAAAATCATAATATGAAGAGACTGTACATCTATATTCTATAAATGCGGCTATGTTGCTCCATTATTCAAAAAAATTGAGATTTAACATGCGCCCCGGAGGGGGCAGCCTGCATTGTTTGCGTTTATCCCAATGTATTTTTTCGCTGAACCTTTATATCCACATACTACACACATACTAAATTTCAGCCAAAACGCCACATTTCCTCAAATTAAATTTGCCATCGGAAAAGTTTTCTGTATATTTGCAATTATTCTAACCACAAAAGCCAAAGCCACATTATGAAACAAAAAATCCTGTCACTTCTCAGAGAACACAAACACCGTGAGGCATTCTGGGCAGCAGCCGAAAATGTAACTACCGGCACCGACAAAAGCCCACACCTGACAGGCAGAGAGACAATAATCACTATATTTGAAACCATCACATGTAAACAAGGCAACTTATGAAAATTCTGGTAGTTGAAGACGAGCAGGCATTGCGGCAGGTAATAGTCCAATCGCTGGAAAAAGAGCGTTACGTGGTAGAGTGCGCCTCTACTTTCCGTGAGGCTTCCAACAAAATGAGCTGGTACGACTACGACTGCATAATATTAGACATTATGCTGCCTGACGGCAGCGGGCTGACTTTACTTAAAGAACTGAAAAAGCGGCGAAAAAAGGCAAATGTCATAATAGTTTCAGCCAAAGACTCCATCGACGACAAGGTCTCAGGACTCGACCTCGGTGCCGACGACTATCTGGCTAAACCATTCCATCTCGCAGAGCTTAACGCCCGCATAAAAAGCGTAATCAGACGCAAGCAACAAGATGGCGAATTGCATCTCACGTTTGCAAACATCACAATATACCCCGACCAGCATACAGCGTTTGTAGACGGGAACTCACTTACACTGAACCGTAAAGAATTTGACATTTTATATTATTTTATATCAAATCCCAACCGACTAATCAGCAAGGCTACCTTGGCAGAGTCTGTATGGGGCGACTACATAGACCAGGCCGACAGCTTCGACTTTATCTACAGCCAAGTTAAAAACCTGCGGAAAAAGCTCAAAACCGCAGGAGCCACCGCGGAAATAAAAGCAGTCTACGGATTCGGATATAAAATGACAGACGAGGAATAAGGCCATGAAACTCATCCACTACACCCTACGCATCCTCTTCATCCCCATGCTGGCAATATTTGCCTGTTGGGGCTGGGTGTTCTATCTGCTGATTCTGCATGAGGTCAACGACGAGACCGACGACACCTTGGAAAACTACAAGGAGATAATCATACGGTCTGCATTGACAGACAGCACGTTGCTCAAGAACCATGCCGGCATCATGAGCCGATATTATATCTGCGAGGTGTCAAAGAAGGAGGCAAGACTAAACCACGATGAATTTTACGACTCAACAGAATATATCGAAATCGAGAAAGAGAACGAGCCTGTACGCGTGTTGCGCACGTATTTTATGACCGCCAAGCACAAGTATTACGAACTGACAATATCTATTTCGACATTAGAGAAAGAAGACATGATAGAGACCACTGTATGGAGCATGCTGGTGCTTTACATCCTCCTTTTAGGCTGCGTAATGCTCGTGATACACCACGGATTCCGGAAAACTCTCGCCCCCCTATACAAACTGCTTGACTGGCTGAAGAATTTCCAAATCGGAAAAACTACCACTCCTTTGAACAACCCTACCCAGATTGAGGAGTTCAAGATATTGAACGATGCCGCACAGGAAAGTTTCGACCGCAGCAACAACCTGTATAACCGGCAAAAGCAATTTGTCGAGAATGTAGCCCACGAGCTGCAGACGCCTTTGGCAATATGCATGAACAAGCTGGAGCTGCTAAGCGAAAACCCGGACTGCACGGAAACGCAACTACAGGAGATTGGCGGAATGCACCATACCTTAAGCAACATCATACGGCTGAACCGAACACTGCTTCTGCTCTCCCGTATAGAGAACAGGCAATTTCCCGAAACCCGCAAAATATGCGTCAACAGCCTTATCCACAAAATGACGGAAGAGATAAACGACGTTTATGAGGACAAGGCCATAAAGCTGCAAATTGCAGAGGAAGGCACGCTGGTCTGCGACATGAACGAGTCGCTGGCAGCAACGCTCATAGCCAATCTTCTGAAAAATGCGTATGTCCACAATCAGTTTGACGGAACCATTGAGATCAAAATTACCCCAACAAGCCTTTCGATAGCCAATACCGGTGAAGGCAAGCCGCTGGACGTAAGCATGCTGTATGGACGCTTTGTGCGCCAAAGTAGGCAGAAAGAATCAACAGGGCTGGGACTTGCCATCGTAAAATCCATAGCCGATCTATATTCCATCAGCATTGATTACCAGTATGAGGACAAGACTCATAAATTTTTGTTAAAATTTCATTGATATAGGCTAAATTCCCAAATCTTTCCCAAATGTCACCATACATTTGCGGTATCATTAACAATTTAACAAAAATACCGTATGAGAAAACTATTTATTTTAGCCACATTTTTATTGTCGCTGACAATTGCTTTCGCTGGCAACGATAAGATTACAAAAGACACAAGCGTGCTGCCAACAGTCAGCCGCCAGTTCCTGTCACGTCATTTCGCAAAAATCCCTGTATCGCATATAAAAATAGAGAAAGCGCTGACGGGTATCGACAGCTACGACGTGATACTGACCGACGGAACAAACGTGGAGTTCAACCGCAAAGGAGAATGGAAAGAGGTGAAACGGCACAAAACCGCCATCCCTGCAGCCATCGTTCCAAAATCAATCCGGGAGTATGTCAAAAAGCATTATCCGTCGGCTGTTATCATCGCCATTGACAGAGACAGCCGGGAATACGAAGTTGACCTTAACAACAAAACCGAGCTGAAATTCAACCTCAAAGGCAAATTGACAGATATTGACTAATAGTAACCCATTGGCGGAAAAACTATGCAAAATATGCAACGGCTTCATCTGCCATCGCAAGCGGTTTCAACGGCAAACGCAAGCGGCTTCAATGTCCAATGAAGCCGCTTGCGTTTTTTCTTATAGGAATAGCCTTCCCTGTTCACATTTTTTATTTAGTTCCGCCAACGGATTATTCCTATACGAAATTTTTATCGGGCAAGCCAACTCTCGGGGTTCAGTTTGGTTTTCTCTTTATATAGCCGGAACTGAAGCACATTATCGGCACCTATTGAGCCTAAGGTCTGACGTGTGCGCACCTGCTGCCCTTTTGACACCGAAACCGATTTCAGATTACAATAGACGGAGATATATGCGCCATGACGAACCATGACTACCATTGAGCCGGAATAGCCGAACACGGCACTAACCTCGCCATCGTAGACACAACGTGCCTGGCAGCCGGCCGAGCCCATCAAGTTGATGCCTTTGTTATCGAGGGTTACGCCACGCAATCCCTCAACATTATAATTGCCATAATGGGTAACTATCCGGCAATTTCCCGTAACGGGCATAGGCAGCCGTCCCCGGTTTGCCTCAAATCCGTTGCTCATCATACGGTCGGCAGAGCTGAATTTCGCCATTTTATCGGCATTTTCCTTTGCCTCGGCAATTTCTTTGCGGCTCCGCTCAGCCTCTGTTTTAGCTTTCAGCTCAGCGGCATGGCGTTGTGCCTCTGCCTCACGCGCAGCCTGCTCCGCACGCTCTTTGCGCTCCATTGCCTCGCGCTCTGCTTTCTTAGCAGCATTCCGCTCCGCAGTGGCTTTTTTGGCAGAAGCGTCACGCTCGGCAGCCTCACGTGCTTTCCGTGCGGCAGCCTCTGCCTGTACCGCCTTGCGGGCCTCTTCCTTCAGTTTCTCCTCACGGGCTTTGGCCTCGGCAATTCGCCGCGCGTTCTCACGTGCCGCAGCCTCGGCTGCAGCTTTCTTGCGTGCCAGCTCAGCCTCCCTCCTCCGCGCAGCCTCGGCTGCTGCGGCTTTACGCTTTGCCTCTGCCTCAGCGCGGAGACGTGCCTTCTCCACCTCCTGAGCCACGAGACGGTCTATCTGCGCATTGAGAGCGGCATCTTTCTTTTGCTGGCCGGCAATGATGCTCTTAATTGTTTTCTGCTGTTTTTGCAGTCCTTTCACCACTTCCTGCTGCTCTGCCTCTTTTGCCTGAAGCTGGCTCTTTTCCTGTTTTCCTTTTGAGAGAATTACATTTTTGTGATTTTTTGCATCCTGCAGCTGTTTTTGTTTGTTTTCCACCTCAAGGCGTTTCGCCCTCACCTGCTCGCCCTGAGCTTTCTGGTACGACGCATATTCACGGACAAAACGCAGACGGCGGTACATTTGGGCAAAGTCATTGGCTGAGAAAATAAACATCAGCTTGTCCTGGACAGAACTGTGACTGGCTATATACCGCATGGATTTTATATATTTCTGCTGACGCTCGCGAAGCTGCTGCTGCAGGGTGCTGAGCTGCGATGTGAGCATATCAATATTTCCGTCGATGTGTGCAATGTCCTTCTCTATATTTTCGATAGACTTCTGGCGGTCCTCGATTTCACTGTTAATGACGAAGAGATTTTTCAGACGGTTTTTAACATCCGCCTGATTTTCCCTCAATGCTTTTTCCTGTTCCTTTATTTTTTTCTGTATATCAGCCCTTTGGCTCTGAAGCCCGCGTATGGAAGCATTGGTATACACAGTTGTTTTATTGCCAGTCTGTTTCTTGCCAGATCCTGACCGCTTCTTGGAAGAAGTCTTAGTTGATGTAGATTTTTTTGCAGTTGTCCTTGTCACTGCCGTCTTGCTTCTGCCCGACGTTGTTTTACGCTGGGCAGTAGCAGGAATTGACAAAATTGCCACAAGAAAAAATATTATCAGTCTTTTCATTATCATTGCACGTTGTGAAAGAATGAGACATGCCCATTATTTAGAAAACAATTTACCCAAAATATCTGTAGCCTCAACTTTCTTATATTTTGATGACACAGTGGTGTGCACATCCCATTTGTCGTCGGTCTTTATGTTGCCCATATCGAGAGTCAGCGACGTGGTGCCCTTAGTTTTTATAGCAGTAGTGGTAAACGAGAACGACTGGTAGGCGGGAAACATCTTGCCGTCTACAGACTTAAACTTGGAATAGTCCCAGTGCAGCGCAGAATTACCATGCGACAGGCTTTTATAGGCAACCTCGGCTACAGATATCTGCCCGTTCTCTGCATCTGCAATCCATACAAACTCCATGTTGCCATTAGAAAAGGAGATATTTCTTTTACCTGCAGAGGCTGCGTCTGAGACCGTAAAATCCATAAGCTGCGCATCTTCCAGCTTTTGCTTGCCGGGCATAAACAACTGGTTCCAGAACAACGCCTGCAATGAATAGAAATTGAGCCCGTTGCCCTTCAGGAAATCCACATCATTGTAATTTGCCTTGATATATTCTTTGTGCATCCGGTCTACAACGAGCACATAGTCGGGCGTAAACTCTATTCGTCCCACCTCGCTGCCAAGAAACGGTATAAAAGCCTGAATGCGTATCACCTCGTTATAGCGCATGGAGAGGGAGCCTGGTGCTGAAATTTCCTTGCTGCCTGCCTTTACTGTGAGCGTCATCTTGCCAACGATATTTTTGGCGGTGACTTTCTGATTGTCCACTTTCTGCACAAAAGCAAGCGAGCGTACCTGTCCGTTGTCTTTAGCGGCAACTTCTGATTTACTGCCTGAAGTTTTGTCTGCAACTTTCTTGTGCGACGCACATCCTACAAATTCGAACGATGCGGCAATGGCTATTGCCATAACCACACATTTAGTCAATATTCTCATTTCGCAATATATTTTCTACGTTTTATTTTTCTTGCAAGCAATTTGCTGTCTCCACCCCGTTTCTGAGCCTCCGTCCATAGCCCTACGGCTTTATCCATATTGCCCGAAAGCGCATAGATGTCTCCGGCATGCTCGTATATGTCAGGATGAGATTTCTCGGTGGAATCGTTTGAAATTGCCCTGTCGATATATATTCTCGCCTCCTCATAGCGTTGCTGTCTAAATAAAATCCAGGCGTATGTGTCGAGATACGTTGTCGACATAGGCTCTGCCTGAATGGTCTTTACGCTCATTTCCTCAGCCTTTTTAAGATCTTTGCCATCTATGCTGAGATAATAGGCATAGTTGTTAAGGCTGCTGATATTGTCCGGTTTCCACTGCAGACAACTGTCGAATGCTGCAAAAGCCTCGTTATGAAGTCCTTTCCTATAGAGTATCTCACCCATAATAGAATAAAACTCGCTGACAATATTAGGATCACTTTTATCATTAATCTCAGCAACTCCCTTGCGGAAATAACCAAGCGCCCGGTCTTCGTCGCCTTTTTGAAAACAGGCCACACCCGAGAAGTAATAAAATGCCATCTCATCGGGATTGTAAAGCATGCCAGGTATTGACATTTCCAACATCTCATCCCATTTTTCCGAGCTCCACAAGCCCTGTATGAGCTGAAAACGCGCGCCTGCATTGTCGGGTGCCTTTTCGAGAAGCTGAGTAAACACAGCATTTATCTCCGGCTCGCCGAACTTTTTCATCGTCATGTACGCAATTTTCATTTCCAACAAACCTGTATCATCGGGCGATGCCTCAATAATCTTATCGAACAGCTGCATCATCTTTATGCTGTCGCCTCCCTGTTGCTCGTTATCTTGTATCGCCTGCCGCAGCATTTGGAGCTTATTCTCAGTAGGTGTTGCCTTACCCACCAAAATACGCTCCATCATATCGGATGCTTTTACTGTATCGCCTATTTGCCGATAATAATCATAAAGTGAGCTTTGTGCGCCGGCATTGTTTGGCTCTTCCGAAAGAGCCTTTGTGAAAACATCAAAAGCCTCGTCATTTCGTCCTTTTTGCAACAGCCAGTTGCCAAGCATTACCCTGTAGCTGATATCGTATGGATGGTTGTCGGCAATCTGCTTCAACACGCCGTATGCCTTCAGGCTGTCGCCCGTCATCTCGTAAACCATCACCTTTGTCAGCGTAATATCCTCGCTCTCGCCCTCAGCCCGCTCCAAACGGTCAAGTATCTCGAGCATTTTAGCATAGTTTTTCTTCTGCTGCCAAAGATGAAGGAGCACCTTAAGCCCGTCGGTTCTGTCGCTATGCACATCGCACAAACGGGTATAGGCATCAATTGCCTTGTCGGTATTGCCTGTTCCAAAATATAACCGCGCAAGAGTTTCCTGATAGTCCTCATTTTTTGGTGACAGAGCTACAGCTTTCTCCAAAGATGCCACGGCAAGCGAGTCCTGCTGCATCTGCAAAAGATACTTGGCCATTTGATAATGAGCCTCTGGCGATGCCGGTTTTATGCCGATGGCATGGCGCAAAAGCTCAAAGGCAGACACATAGTCGCCCATGCTCTGCTTACGCATTGCCTCAAGGAAAAAATACTGATATCTCTGTGCGTCGGTTTCCTTTTTGTCTTCTGTAAGCAAACCCGCATAAAGATGAAGAGGCAACGAGAAAAATAAAGCCAATAATAATCCGAATGCTTTTTTCATTTCACTCCTGTATGACCATAGCCTCCCTCGCCACGCACGGTATCGTCGAGAACCTCGACAGCAACAAACTCCGCAACCTCATGACGCGCAATAACCATCTGGGCTATGCGCTCACCGTCGTTGACGATGAAATCCTCGTTTGAAAAATTTATCAGCAGCACCATAATCTCCCCACGGTAATCGGAATCGATGGTGCCGGGTGAGTTCAAAACGGTGATACCTTTCTTGAATGCCAGACCGCTTCTCGGACGTATCTGAGCCTCATATCCCTGTGGCAACGCCATGAAAAGGCCTGTAGGAATAAGCCTGCGCTCAAGAGGTCTCAAAACAACTGGCTCACTGATATTTGCGCGCAAATCCATCCCCGCACTCTGCTCCGTCGCATAAGCCGGAAGAGGCTGGTGTCCCTTGTTGATAATTTTAATTTCTACCATATCGATTGTGTAATGGCGCAAAATTAGCAAAAAAAACTGAGAACTCAATGCTTTCTTGAGAATTATTAGTACTTTTGTAGCATGATGAACTGGAAACAACTGATATCGAACAAACGGCTCGGGCAGGAGCAAAGGCACAGCCTTGGTGACGACGACCGCACCGAATTCAAACGTGACTACGACAGGCTGATATTCTCGGCCCCATTCCGCAGGCTGCAAAACAAAACGCAGGTGTTCCCGCTGCCTGGCAGCATTTTCGTACACAACAGGCTGACACACTCGCTTGAGGTTGCGTCGGTAGGAATGTCATTGGGCAACGATGTGTGCCAGTGTCTCAGCCGCAAACACCCGGAGCTGAAAGACACCCTGTTTCAGGAAATAGGTACAATAGTCTCTGCCGCATGCCTTGCCCACGACCTCGGCAATCCTCCTTTCGGCCACAGCGGAGAAAAGGCCATCCAGACATTTTTCTCGGAAGGCGCTGGAAAAGAAATAGAGAAAATGGTAAGTCCAGAGTTTTGGGCAGACATCACTCACTTTGAGGGCAATGCAAATGCGCTGCGCCTGCTCACCCACCGTTTCAACGGACGGCGTGAAGGTGGCTTCGCCATGACATACTCCACTCTTGCAAGCATCGTGAAATATCCTTTCTCAAGCAGCATCGCCAACCGCCACGGCAAGTTCGGATTCTTTAAAAGCGAGGAAGCTACCTATCGCAAAATTGCCGATGAATTGGGCATTATCTGCAAATCGTCAGAAGGCGGAAAACTTGCATACACCCGCCATCCGCTGGTATATCTTGTAGAGGCAGCCGATGATATCTGCTACGAGATAATGGATATAGAGGATGCCCACAAGCTGAAGGTTCTGACATTTGAGGAGACACGCAATCTGCTACTCGGCTTCTTCGATGAAAACACAAGAAACAGCATTGCCAGAAGAATAGAACACGAGGGAGTAGACGACAAAAACGAGCAGGTTGTCTACATGCGCGCCAGAGCTATAAACAAACTTGAGACAGAATGCGTCAGAGTGTTCTGCGAGCACGAGGAGGAAATCCTGAGCGGAACTTTCGAAGGCTCACTGACAGACCACATTGAGCCTACAGCAAGAGAGGCATACAGAAAATGCGCCGAGGTAAGCATGAAAAAAATCTATTGCAGCAAACCTGTACTCGACATAGAGCTGAGCGGTTACAAAATTATGGAGACATTGATGGAAACCCTGACACATGCCGCAATAAATCCGGAGCAATACCATTCCAAACAGCTCATCAGGAGGTTTAGCAGCCAATACGAGATAAACAGCCCAGACCTTGAGACCAGAATTATGTCGGTGATAGATTTCATAAGCGGAATGACAGACATATACGCTCTCGACATCTATCAGAAAATCAACGGAATATCCCTACCAATAGTTTAAAAATGGACAAACAAGCTCTCTATCAGCAACTCGTAAAACAAATTGAGGCTTTCGCCGGGGGAAACGACCATCCCGTAAGCATATTGGCAAACTGTGCGGCGGCCATGAAATGCATGTTCCCAAAAGAGTTCTTTTGGGTCGGGTTTTATATCGTCAGCGGCGACAATCTGTTTCTTGGACCATTCCAAGGCACCCCGGCATGCACCCGCATAAAACTCGGGCGTGGCGTGTGCGGTACGGCATGGAAAGAAATGCGCACTCTCATAGTAGCCGATGTCCATGAGTTTGAAGGCCACATCGCCTGCTCATCTCTTTCACAGTCAGAAATTGTCGTGCCGATAATCCATAACGGCAAAATGGTTGGCGAAATAGATATCGACAGCTCTGACAAAAACACATTCGACGATACAGACAAATTGTATCTCGAGCAAATAGCCACAGTTTTGTCAAGCACGCTATCTTCCTTTGAACGTATTGTATAACCGCAACCTGAACTTAATTTTGTCCAAGAGTCTTTAATGAAAAGCTATACAGCAGTCCACGGCATATAAAAAAACAGCCAGTGCAGAAAATATATCTTATGAATTTCAGCACTGGCTGTTTTTGATAGTCTTTTTAGCCTCTGTCTGGATAAATCACTTTGTTTGCGCCGCTCGTAATCTGCAGAGCCTCAGGATGCTCGTTGATGAAGCTGTCAATATGGCGCACGCGCTTATCCTCCAGTATCTCGTCGACGGCAATAAGTATTCCTGTCTCCTCGACATCGCCGAAACCGTAGTTGATTGCTGTACCGAACAGGCGCATTGTGGGGCTGAGGTTCATGTAGGCATTTACGAGTGGCGGAATATTGTAGCCAAGACGACGTATCTCACGGTTCAGAATACGGTAGTCGGCCTTGAAGTCATCTTCGCAGAACAGAGTCGCAAGCTCCATAGGATCAGACTCTATTCTCAGCGGTTTCAACGGGACAATGAGATTGTCCTTGTCGTCGAAATGCTTCTTGAGGAAATAGAGTATCATGTCACGCCCGCGGCGGATGTACGACGGATACATCGTAACCTTGCCGAAGAAATATCTCACCTCCGGATTTATAACCGTCAGTGCTCCGAGTCCGTCCCAAAGATTGTCGAGGGCGAAGATGCTCTTAGTGTTGCACCTCACATTCTGGTATTCCAACGACACAAAAGAGCGGCCCAGCTCAACGGTATAAGGCGCATATTCTCTCATGAACTTTTCTGAGAAATGGAACATGTGGCTTGTAGCCAGTTTTGGCTGACCGGCATCGTCAATTTGCCAGTCGCTGCCGAACAGGTACCTGTATCCGCCAATTATCTCCTGTGCGTCGGGGTTCCAGACAATGAGCTGTTTGCAGCAGTTGGGCATAGTGTCGAACTCGTCAATATCTACAGCCTTGCCTGTTCCGCCGCCTGCCGTGCGGAAAGCCAACTCACGCAACCGTCCAATCTCTCTCATCACGTTAGGAGAATCGTGAGCCGTAATGACGTAGATCTCATTATTGCTCTTATTTGTCATGCGGAGCTGCTTTTCTGGTGTTAGCTCACTCAGCAGCAACTCTTTGCTCACAGGCTGAATAATTTCTTCTTCCATTGCTTTCAGGTTTAAGTATTTGTCCTTAACACAAGATAACAGATTAATATTTTACAGACCATACACCACATCCTGCACATATTGTGCCCATTGTGCGGGGGTCTTGGAATTGTCGAAAGTTTGCCATGGAATTGGCTTTCCGATGGCTACGCGGAACGACTTGTCGACATTTTTATACATTTCGTCAACAAGAAACAGCATTGCGACATTGAACTTCAGCCCCAGCCGCTTACAGATGTTGGCTATGCGGTAGAACTTGTCGGAGTTGCATCCGCCGAAATGTATCGGCACCACATCACGCTGATACTCAACGCTTTTAGTGATAAACGTTTTCTTCCAGGCCAAGTCCCGTATCACGCCGTTTGTCTTTCTGGAGCACAGTCCGGCTGGGAACATCAGCATGTGGTTGTCGCTGTTGAAGCCCGCCTCTACCATTCGCGGAAAATCACGGCCTTGCTTTCCAGTCTTGTTGATTGGGATGCAGACTGGGGCCAGGCCTGGCAGGTTCATCAGCAGGTCGTTGACCAAATAGCGGAACTTGCCGTCGTAATGCCTGCCTATAATAGCGCCCAAGGCCACGCCGTCTGCGCCTCCGAGCGGATGGTTTGAGACAAATGTATAGAGTTTGCCGTCGTTCTTATCGGGCAGATTTTCTCCGCCCTCAATGGTCAGTCTCATGCGCAGATAGCGCACGCACTCCTCAAGCCACTCGGTGCCCGACTTGTCACGGCTCTCCCACAGATAGCGGTTCACCTCGTCCTCGTGCACTATTCCCTTGAGCCACGACACAAGCAGACGCGGCACAAAACGGGCCTTGTCTCCCATCTTGCCTTTCAGAATTTTCTCAATGTCTATGGTCTTTTCCATAATTGTTTCTAATCCGCATTTACATAATGCATCTGCAAAAATAACACAACTTTTTCTAAAACGGCCGCTTTTTTCAAAAAAATGTTATATCTGACATTATTTTTCCGTGTATTATGTCACTTATTGACAATCTCTGCCCCGCATCTTGAAAAAAGGCCACGAGATAAAACGCCATTTAAAGACGGTTGGAAAACTGACTTTTGTCGAAAAATTCTATGGCTAAAGGTTATATTTATATGGCTAAAGGTTGTATTTATATGGCTAAAGGTTGTATTTATATGGCTAAAGGCTTTAGCCGTAAAACAAAACTGGCCAAAATGAAGTTTCTGTCTAAATTGGCAGGATTTTACAACAAGAAACCTCTGAACACAATGCCTGCCCGCATC
This sequence comes from uncultured Prevotella sp., assembly GCA_902477645.1. Lineage (GTDB taxonomy): Bacteria > Bacteroidota > Bacteroidia > Bacteroidales > Bacteroidaceae > Prevotella. The sequence continues at coordinate 22,814 of CABSIA010000001.1, forward strand.
CAAGCCGTCACGTCCGCTCCGCCGGCGACAACTTTCCCTACCGTGATGACAAAGCTAATTTTTTAGAACCCCATATTAAATCGAAAACGGTAAAAATCAAGAAAAAAATCACCTTTTCAAAAAAAAGTGGGGAAAAGTGGTGCGGTGTGGGGAAAAATATGTATCTTTGACCCCAGAATTCAATATATATAAGAACGCATGCGATTTTTATGGAACATTGAGGCCAAGACAGACACAAGGCATCGGGCGAGGAGGCTTTAGTGCTCCGCAAAGATGTTTTTCAGACGTGCCTTGTACTTTATCCGCAAAGCGTCTGGGACCAGCAACTCGACGAGTTGAGGGCAAGGCTAAACAAATGGAATCCCGAGCACCAGCAGATACTGAGACAATTTGTCTTCGATGCAGAGACAATCTCGCTCGACGGCAACGGCAGATTTCTCATACCGAAACGCTACATGGAGCTTGCAAACATCGCTTCCGATGTGAGGTTTATAGGCATGGACGACACTATCGAGATTTGGGGCAAAGACAACGCCATGCCTCTGCTCAGCGCACAGGATTTCGGAGAGCAGCTCTCAAAGGTAATGACAAACGAATAACTCACCGGTACTACAATGGCTAACACTTCTGAGAATTACCACATACCCGTATTGCTCAACCAGAGCATTGACGGACTTAGCATCCACCCCGGAGGAATATACGTCGACGTAACCTTCGGAGGAGGAGGCCACAGCAGGGAGATACTGTCACGGATGGACTCTTCGTGCCACCTATACAGCTTTGACCAGGACGAGGATGCCGAAAACAACATAGGCGACGACATAAAAGGCGGCAAATTCACATTTGTGAGGTCAAACTTCAGATACCTTGCCAACTGGATGAGGTATCATGGGGTGGAAAGCATTGACGGACTGCTTGCCGACCTCGGAGTGTCAAGCCACCACCTCGACGACGCCACAAGGGGGTTCTCGTTCAGGTTCGACTCCCCGCTCGATATGAGAATGAACAAACGGGCCGGACTAACGGCTGCCGACATTGTAAACAACTACGACGAGGAGCAGCTTGCCGATATTTTCTATCTGTACGGAGAGCTGAAGAGCTCACGGAAAATAGCCGCCGCCATTGCCAAGAGGCGCGGAACGAAAAAAATAGAGACCACCAATGATTTCATGGAGATAATCGGCCCGCTGTTCAACAAAGAGCGTGAGAAAAAAGAAATGGCCAAGCTGTTTCAGGCTCTCAGAATAGAGGTAAACCACGAAATGGACGCCTTGAGAGAAATGCTCAGCAGCGCAACACGTCTGCTGAGACCGGGCGGAAGACTTAGCGTCATAACATACCACTCGCTCGAGGACAGAATTGTGAAAAACGTAATGAAGACAGGCAACCCGGAAGGAAAACTCGAACAGGATTTCTACGGAAGAATTAACAGCCCGTACAAACTGATAAACAACAAGGTTATCATACCCGACAACGACGAGATTGAGAAAAACCCGAGAAGCCGAAGCGCCAAACTGAGAATTGCAGAAAAGAAATAAAACGGCTCTGACCGGAAACGCAACATAAAAAGCAGAAGAGGACAAGACAATGAATACCGAAAATACAGACAAAGACAACAAGGCAAACCAGAGCGGAGCCGACACCGCCAGTGATGACTGCAAAGTGGTTGAGGAACAGTATAAGGAGAAAAAAAGCGACGAGGCTGGAGACGAGATACAAAGCCTGAAGGATGTAATCATACAGAATGCCACGGAAGACGACGCTCCAATATCGAAAAACCTAACACTGAAAAAAATTCTTGGCGGCGACATACTTACCGCGCAAGTCGTAAGAAAGCAGATATGGGTGTTTTTGCTAATCGCCTTGTTCTCGCTGATTTATATTTCAAACAGATATAGCTGCCAACAAGACCTGATTGAGATAAACAAACTGCAGGAACAACTTCTGGACGCAAAATACAAGGCACTGTCAAGCTCAAGCCAGATGACAGAAAAGAGTAGGGAAAGCAATGTGCTCGAAATGCTGAAAAACAACAAAGACAGTTTGCTAAAAGCTCCCAATCAGCCACCATACATAATAACCGTACCAGAGGAACAGTAACCATAAGAACTATTGAAAGGAAGACAAAAGTGAGCAAGTTTGACTACAACAAAATAATGCCCCGATACAACGCATTCGCAATTATATTAACAATTATTGCACTATGCGTAATTGGAAAAGCAATATATATAATGACTGCCAAAAAAGACTATTGGGTAAAGGTGGCAGACAGAGTGAAGAGAGACAGCGTGAGCGTGGCTCCCACACGTGGAAATATTCTGAGCTGCGACGGAGAACTTATGGCAAGCTCGCTGCCTGAGTTCAAAGTATATATGGACTTCCAGCAACTTCACGACGCCAAAAACGACAGCCTGTGGCAGGCAAAACTCGATTCCATCTGCATGGGGCTGACCGACATTTTTCCCGAAAAACCGGCATCGGCTTTCAAGGAGCATCTTCAGGAAGGCTTCAACAAGAAAAGCCGTCACTGGCCTATATGGAGAAGAAGAGTGGACTACAACACTTTCACCGAAATTCAGATGCTGCCAGTGATAAAGCTTGGCAAATTCGCGTCGGGATTTCATAAAGAAGAATTCAACGCCCGACAGAGACCCTACGGCTCGCTGGCACGGCGTACGCTGGGCGACATGTTTGGCGCAAAAGACACCGCAAGATGCGGACTTGAGCTGACATACGACTCCATACTGAGAGGCACAAACGGAATTATACACCGCCGCAAGGTGCTTAACAAATTCCTGAACATAACCGACACGCCGCCTATCGACGGTGCCGACATAGTGACAACAATAGATGTTGGCATGCAGGATTTGGCAGAGTGGTGCGTAATCGACGAGCTGAAAGAGATAAACGGCAATGTGGGTGTGGCAATCGTAATGGAAGTCGCCACCGGCGACATAAAGGCCATCGTGAACATGGAGAAATGTATCGACGGCGAATACCGGGAGATAAAGAACCATGCTGTAAGCGATCTGCTCGAGCCTGGCTCTGTCTTCAAGACTGCCTCCATTCTCGTAGCACTGGACGACGGGGTGGTCGACACCACATACCGGGTGGAGACGGCTGGAGGCGTATGGCCCATGTACGGACGACAGATGAAAGACCACAACTGGCGGCGCGGAGGCTACGGCACAATATCTCTGCCAAGGTCGCTCGAGGTAAGCTCGAATATCGGCGTGAGCAGAATAATCGACGACCACTATCACAATTGTCCCGAGAAATTTGTTGAGGGCATATACCGCACAGGCCTCGCAAGCGACTTGCACATACCGCTTGTAGGATCGTCGCCGGCAAAGATAAGAATGCCGAAGAAAAACAACCGCGGACAGTGGCTTAACTGGAGCAAGACCGCACTGCCATGGATGAGTATAGGCTACGAGACACAGATACCGCCAATATCCACGCTGACCTTCTACAACGCCATAGCCAACAACGGCAAGATGATGAGGCCACGCTTTGTGAAGCAGGTTGTCAAAGACGGCCAGGTGATAATGGAGTTTCCGCCAGAGGTGGTTAAAGGGCATGAGCAGATAGCAAAGCCCCAGACCATAAAGACCATGCAGACCATTCTGGAGCATGTTGTCAGCCAGGGACTTGGCAAAAGGGCAGGCTCTACATCGTTCAAAGTAGCAGGAAAAACAGGTACGGCACAGATGTCGAAAGGTGCGGCCGGATACAAATCGGGCACAACGAGCTATCTTCTGTCGTTTGCCGGATATTTCCCTGCCGACGCGCCAAGATACAGCTGCATAGTATGTCTGCAGAAATCTGGACTTCCCGCATCGGGCGGCACCATGAGCGGCGCTGTTTTCCACAATATTTCTGAGGGGATTATGGCTCAGGACATTAAGCTCGACGTGCAGGACGCCAAAGACTCCACAAGCATTCTTATGCCCGATGTGAAAGACGGCGACATACTGGCTGCCGAATTTGTGTTGTCTAAACTCGGCATAAAGACAAATGCCAACACCGATAAAAACAGCAGCGGCAACTTTGCAAAATGGGGCACGGCGGCGATTGTCTCTGGAGGCATAGAGCTGAACAAAACCAGGCAACTGGACAAGAGATACATTCCGAATGTCGTAGGCATGGGCGCGCGCGACGCCGTTTATCTCATAGAGAGCCGTGGCGTGAAATGCAGGTTACAGGGGCGTGGACGCATAGTAAAGCAAAGTCTTGAGCCAGGGCACTATATTAAAAAAGGTGACTGCTGTCTGCTCACGCTCGAAAACTGACAAGCCACCAGACGGCAGGCAATAAAAATATTGATTAAAACAACATAAGAACATGGAACTAAAGGAGCTAATCGTAAACATAAAGCCTCTCGAAATCATCGGAGACGCAGAGGTTGACATCACTGGCGTGAACATTGACTCGCGCCGCATCGGAAACGGTCACCTCTTCATAGCAATGAAAGGCACCCAAGTAGACGGTCACAAATTCATACCAAAGGCCATTGAGCTTGGCGCAAAGGCTGTGCTTTGTGAGGAGAGGCCAGAACTGCCTGCCGACGGCGTGACATACGTTGTTGTTGAGTCTACAGAAGACTGCGTGGGCAAAGTTGCTACAATGTTCTATGGAAATCCGTCAGGCAAACTTCGTCTCGTAGGAGTGACAGGAACAAACGGCAAAACCACAATCGCAACTTTGCTTTACAACATGTTCCGCAAAATGGGGCACAAATGCGGACTGCTCTCAACCGTCTGCAACTACATTGAGGGCGAGGCTATTCCCGCCGACCACACTACCCCCGACCCCATTGAGCTGAACCGCCTGCTCGCCATGATGGTTGAGGCAGGATGCGAGTATGTGTTCATGGAGTGCTCAAGCCATGCAATTGCGCAGAAGAGAATTGGAGGCCTGAGATTTGCGGGAGGTATATTCACAAACCTCACACGCGACCACCTGGACTATCACAAGACTTTCGAGAACTACAGGGATGCGAAAAAGGCATTCTTCGACATGCTCCCGAAAACAGCATTTGCCATAACCAACGCCGATGACAAAAACGGCATGGTAATGGTGCAGAACACCAAGGCACTGGTAAAAACCTATTCCACAAGGCAGATGGCTGACTTTAAGGCCCGGATTTTGGAATGCCATTTCGAGGGCATGTATCTCGAAATAGACGGCAACGAGGTTGGCGTGCAGTTCATCGGGAAATTCAATGTCAGCAACCTGCTTGCCGTTTACGGTGCGGCAAAAATGCTTGGCAAGAGCACACAAGACATTCTGCTCGTGCTGAGCACTCTGAAGAGCGTGAGCGGCAGGTTGGAGCCTATACACTCGCCAGAGGGATATACCGCAATCGTAGACTATGCCCACACCCCCGACGCATTGGAGAATGTGCTGAGCGCCATACACGAGGTGCTTAACGGAAAAGGCTCTGTGATAACGGTTTGCGGAGCTGGTGGAAACCGTGACAAGGGCAAACGTCCGCTGATGGCTAAAGAGGCTGTCAAGAACAGCGACAAAGTCATAATAACAAGCGACAATCCACGTTTCGAGGAGCCACAAGACATCATCAACGACATGCTCGCAGGACTGAATGCCACCCAGATGAGGAAAGTTATCTCCATAGCCGACAGAGCAGAGGCCATCAAAACGGCATGCATGCTGGCCCGAAAAGGCGACGTAATTCTCGTCGCTGGCAAGGGGCACGAGGACTATCAGGAAATTAAGGGCATAAAGCACCATTTTGACGACAGAGAGGTTCTGCGGTCAATATTCGGGAAATAACAACCGATACCAATATCAAAACATAAAACGACAGTAATATGTTATACTATCTTTTCAGATTTCTTGAGGAATATGGCATCTCCGGCTCGCACCTATGGGGTTACATCTCCTTCCGTGCCCTGCTGGCGCTTATCTTTTCGCTTGTAATCTCGGCGTGGTTTGGCGAGAAGTTCATAAAATTTTTAAAGAGCAAGCAGATAACGGAGACTCAGCGCGACGCGTCGATAGACCCGTTCGGAACAAAGAAAATCGGTGTCCCGTCTATGGGCGGCATCATAATCATAGTGTCTATACTTATCCCCGTGCTGCTGCTCGGCAGACTGCGCAACATATATCTGATATTGATGATTATCACCACCGTATGGCTCGGCTTTCTCGGCGGCATGGACGATTTCATAAAGATATTCAAGCGCAACAAAGAAGGGCTGAAAGGCAAGTACAAGATTATTGGGCAAGTAGGCATAGGCCTGATAGTTGGCTTGGTATTATGGTCATCGCCCGATGTGAAAATGAACGAGAACCTCGCCATCGACCGTCAGGGACAAGAGACTGTAGTCACTCACAGAGCTGTTGCCGAGAAATCGCTTAAGACAACTATCCCGTTTGTCAAAAATCACAATCTCGACTATTCAAACATCATGTCGTTCTGCGGAAAATACAAAACTGCCGCAGGATGGATTTTGTTTGTCATAATGACAATATTGGTAGTCACCGCGGTAAGCAACGGAGCCAACCTGAACGACGGCATGGACGGCATGTGCGCCGGAAACTCCGCAATAATAGGTGTGGCGCTTGGAATACTCGCCTACGTAAGCTCGCATATAGAATTTGCGCAATACCTCAACATAATGTACATTCCTGACAGTCAAGAGCTTGTAGTATTTATGTGCGCTTTCATCGGAGCACTGATAGGTTTCTTGTGGTATAATGCTTATCCCGCCCAGGTGTTCATGGGCGACACTGGCTCTCTGACCATCGGCGGCATCATTGCCGTAGGCGCGATCATCATTCACAAAGAGCTGCTGCTGCCGATACTGTGCGGCATATTCTTTGTTGAGAGCCTCAGCGTGATGATGCAGGTGTGGTACTACAAACTTGGAAAGCGGAAAGGCAGAAAACAACGCATATTCAAGAGAACGCCTATTCACGACAACTTCAGAACTACAGACGAGCAGCTGGATCCGGAATGCACATACGTGATAAAAAGCCCTCATTCGGCTAAGCACGAGTCTAAGATAACTATAAGATTTTGGATTATATCCATAATTCTTGCCGCCCTGACTATCATAACGCTGAAGATAAGATAAGTTGACAACGCGCCCTGACTGCTTGCTGATGAGCTTGCGGATAAGGGGCTAATATGCAACAAAACTCGCCCTGAAAGGGCAGAAGGCGCATAGCCCAGGGCAACGCCCTGGGTTAGCATGACGTAACAAGTCTATGCGCCCTGAAAGGGCACAGACGTTAAAAAAAGGCGATTACGCCTATGCCCTTTCAGGGCGCATTCCTCTCGCATTCATTGCGACCCAGGGCGTCGCTACGCTTTGCCCTGGGCTAATCGGCAATTGGGCTTTCAGCCCGCGCTGCTTACAAATAAATGGAAAAGCATAAAACACAAAAAACAATGAAAAGGATTGTAATTTTAGGAGCCGGCGAAAGCGGTGCAGGAGCTGCAATACTGGCAAAGAAGGAAGGATTCGACGTATTCGTATCTGACATGTCGGCTATAAGCCCAAAATATAAGAAAGTGCTTGACGACCATAGCATAGCATGGGAGGAAGGACACCACACGGAAGAGAAAATTCTGAATGCTGACGAGATAATTAAGAGCCCGGGCATTCCGAAAGAGGCTCCTATGATTAAGAAAATCATAGAAAAAGGCATACACATAATAAGCGAGATAGAATTTGCCGGACGGTATACAAACTCAAAGATGATCTGCATAACAGGCAGTAACGGCAAGACTACAACAACCTCGCTCATCTACCACATTTTCAAAGAGGCAGGCTACGATGCAGGACTGGCTGGCAACATCGGAAAAAGTCTGGCTCAGCAGGTGGCTGAGGACCCGCACGAATACTACATCATAGAGCTAAGCTCTTTCCAATTGGACAACATGTACGACTTCCGTGCCGATATTGCCATATTGCTCAACATAACTCCCGACCATCTCGACCGATACGACTTCTGTATGCAGAACTATGTAGACTCGAAGATGAGAATTATCCAGAACCAGACCGAGAAAGACAGCTTCATTTTTTGGAACGACGACCCGATAATCAAAAAGGAACTTGAGAAATACGACATCAAGTCTGTTATCTGCCCGTTCTCGGAGATAAAGGAAAAAGGCTCAATTGGCTATATCGAGGAGGGAAAATACACCCTGGAGAAGCCGACACCCTTCAACATGGAGCAGGAGGAGCTTTCTTTGTCTGGCAAACACAACATATACAACTCTCTCGCAGCAGGCATTGCGACCGAGATTGCGGGAATTAAAAAAGATGTTATCAGAAAAAGCCTCAGCGACTTCCCCGGTGTTGAGCACCGTCTAGAAAAAGTTGCCAAGGTGGGCGGAGTAGAATATATCAACGACTCGAAAGCCACAAATGTCGACGCCTGCTGGTATGCGCTCGAAAGCATGAAGACTCCGACTATTCTCATCATCGGCGGAAAAGACAAGGGCAATGACTACAACGCCATAAAGCCGCTTGTGAGGAAAAAGTGCGTCGGACTGGTATATCTCGGTGCCGACAACAAGAAACTCCATGACAACTTCGACGGCATGGGCATACCTGTAAAAGACACCCATTCGATGAAAGAATGCGTAGAGGCGTGCTACAACATGGCAAAGCCTGGCGACACGGTTCTGCTGAGTCCATGCTGTGCAAGTTTCGATCTGTTCAAGAATATGGAAGACAGAGGTGAGCAATTCAAAACATTGGTAAGAAACCTGTAAGGATGAATACCGGAAAAGCGGCAAAACAAAAAAAGATGTAAGCAAAACAAAAAATGAACAGCAAGACATTAGGCAACATATTCAAAGGCGACAAGGTGATATGGATGGTTTTCTTCTTCCTTTGTGTCATCAGTGTCATAGAGGTGTTCTCAGCCTCTTCTGAGCTGACATACAAGGGCGGGAACTATATGGCACCAATACTCAAGCACATGGGACTTCTTCTTGTGGGCATAGTGTGCATGGTGATAACCTTAAACATCAAATGTAAATACTTTAAGATAGCAACCATTATCTTGTTGGTGCTATCGATAATAATGCTGCTTGGAGTGCTGATAACAGGAGAATCAACAAACGGCGCACAACGGTGGATTGGGATAATGGGATTTCAATTCCAGCCGTCAGAACTTGCCAAAGGAGCCGTAATATTGGCTACAGCCCAGATACTAAGTGCCATGCAAACAGAGAATGGAGCCGACAAGAACGCACTAAAGTATATATTGTTTATCTGGTTCCTTATCGTTCCTCTGATTATGGTTGAGAACCTCTCTACGGCCGTGCTCCTCTCTGCGGTGGTTTTCATTATGATGATTATAGGAAGAGTGCCAGGCAGACAGCTTGGAAAACTATTAGGAATTTTGGCTCTTGGTGTCGTTTTTATGGTATCACTAATATGGATTACAGGTACCGACCAAAATGAAAAAACAGAAAACAACACTCTCACAGAACAAGTGGCAAAAAAGGAAGATACTCCAAAAAGCAAAAAGGTTTTACACCGCATGGATACATGGAAGTCGAGAATCAACAAGTTCCTAAACCACAAAGAAGTCGCCCCAGAAGATGTCGACCTCGATAAAGATGCACAGACAGCTCACGCCAACATTGCCATTGCAACATCAAACGGATATGGCAAAGGCCCAGGAAACTCTGTAGAGAGAGATTTCCTGTCTCAAGCTTTCAGTGACTTCATATTTGCCATAATAATTGAGGAGATGGGGATAGAAGGCGCCCTGTTTGTCGCTCTGTTATATATAATACTGCTGTTCCGCACAGGCAGAATTGCCGGCCGCTGCGAGAACAACTTCCCCGCACTGCTCGCCATGGGGCTTGCATTGCTGCTCGTGACACAGGCTCTGTTCAACATGTGTGTGGCAGTGGGACTTGCCCCCGTAACAGGACAGCCACTTCCCCTAATAAGCCGGGGAGGAACATCGACAATCATAAATTGTGTATACATAGGCGCAATTCTCAGCATAAGCCGCTCGGCTAAAAAGAAACAGACACAGGAGACTGCGACGGCAAACAGGACGGCATCAATGGCAATTGCAAAATAATCATCTGAAAAATAGCCCAGATAGAAAATTTTGATTACTTTTGCAAAAAACATAGCATCAATAAGAAGATGGACAACAGTTTAAGAATTATCATCAGCGGTGGAGGCACGGGAGGACACATATTCCCTGCCATTTCAATAGCAAATGCTATTAAGGCAAAACACCCAGAAGCAGAAATTCTGTTTGTAGGCGCACAAGGGCGCATGGAAATGCAACGTGTGCCGGCAGCAGGCTACGAGATAAAAGGATTGCCAATATGCGGCTTCGACAGAAAACATATTCTGAAAAACATTGCTGTGATATTCAGGATACTGAAAAGCCAGCACATGGCAAAGAAGATTATCAAAGACTTCAAGCCTATGGCGGCTGTTGGAGTTGGCGGATATGCCAGCGGGCCTACACTCAACAAATGCGCAGAGATGGGAATACCGTGCCTGATACAGGAACAAAACTCATACGCAGGCGTAACAAACAAACTCTTGGCAAAAAAGGCTGATAAGATTTGTGTGGCATACGAAGGTATGGAGAGATTTTTTCCAAAAGAAAAAATTATCATGACAGGAAATCCTGTCAGACAAAATGTTTTGGGAAACAGCATGACCAAAGAGGAGGCACGAAAGACTTTCGGACTTAATCCTGACAAAAAAACAATTCTTGTCGTAGGCGGAAGTCTCGGGGCAAGAACCATAAACGAGAGCATTCTGAACCACCTTGACATGGTTGAAAGCGCCGATGTGCAGATTATCTGGCAAACCGGAAAATACTACAACAAGTCCATTATGGACACTTTGAGCCAGCATAAGCCTGTTGAGAACCTGAAGGTCACAGACTTCATTGGCGATATGGGCGCGGCATACAAGGCTGCCGACTTGGTGATAAGCCGTGCCGGAGCAAGCTCAATCAGCGAGTTCTGCCTCTTGGGAACACCTGTAATTCTTGTGCCAAGCCCGAACGTGGCAGAAGACCACCAGACAAAGAACGCCATGGCACTGGTAAACAAGGATGCGGCGCTGTATGTAAAGGATGCAGAGGCACCGCAGATATTGCTCTCTACGGCATTGGCAACCGTAAACGACGACAAGAAGCTCAACAGCTTGAGCGAAAACATAAAAAAACTCGGACTGAAAAACTCTGCCGACATAATTGCCGACGAGGTGATAAAACTCGCAACAGGGAAATAGAAAGACTAAGAAATGGAAATAAAAGACATAAAAGCAGCATACTTCATCGGATGCGGCGGAATTGGAATGAGCGCCATTGCAAGATACTTTATGAATAAAGGCATTGTAGTGGCCGGGTACGACAAAACACCGTCGAAACTGACAGGGCAGCTCGAAAAAGAGGGCATGCTGATACACTATACAGAAAACACAGATGAGATACCACACGCATGCAAAGACCCGAAATCGTGTCTCGTAGTCTACACCCCTGCCGTTCCTGCCAACCACAAAGAACTGGCATTCTTCCGTGAAGGCGGATTTGAGATTGAGAAACGCGCTCAGGTGCTCGGTACTCTGACACGCACACATAAAGGCCTGTGCGTGGCTGGCACACACGGCAAGACCACGACATCGACAATGTGCGCCCATATAATGCACCAGAGCAGCATTGACTGCAACGCATTCCTCGGCGGCATTTCAAAAAACTATGGCACCAACTACATTCTCTCCGACACAAGCGACTATGTGGTTATCGAAGCCGATGAGTTCGACCGCTCGTTCCACTGGCTCCGCCCATGGATGAGCGTCATAACAGCAACAGACCCCGACCACCTCGACATTTACGGGACAAAAGAGGCTTATCTGGAGAGTTTCCGCCACTACACAGAGCTGATACAGCCAGGAGGCGCGCTGATTATCCATAAAGACCTTGAAATGAGACAGAACGTGCAAGAAGGTGTAAAAGTCTACGAGTACTCACTCGACAAAGGCGATTTCCATGCCGAAAACATACGCATCGACAACGGCACCATCACCTTCGACTTCATCTCGCCAATCGGGAATGTCAAAGATGTAGAGCTGGGCAACCCCGTGCCAATCAACATCGAGAACGGCGTGGCAGCCATGGCCATGGCGCAATTGAGCGGATGCAACGCCAAGGAGCTGAAATACGGAATGGCAACCTATCGTGGTGTAGACCGCCGCTTTGATTTCGGCATCAAGAACGACCGGCATGTGCTGATATCCGACTATGCACATCACCCGAACGAGATTTTCCAAAGCGCACGCAGCATAAAACAGCTGTACAGCAACCGCAAGATAACGGCAATATTCCAGCCGCACCTGTACACCCGCACACGTGACTTTTACAAGGAATTTGCCGAGGCGCTGAGCCAGCTCGACGAGGTTATCCTCTGCGACATCTATCCTGCGCGCGAGGAGCCGATACCAGGAGTCAGCAGCAAACTGATATACGACAATCTGGCTGAAGGCGTGGAAAAGAGCATGGTCAAGAAAGAGGACGTCACCGGACTCGTGAAAAACAGAGATTTCGACGTGCTGGTAATCCTCGGAGCCGGCGACTTAGACAACCAAGTACCACAAATTGCTAAAATTATCGAAAACAAATAAATGCGACTCAACTGGAAAAAAACAGGTATTGTCGTTCTTGACATAATACTTGGAGCATACATCATTTTGGCCTTCACCGCGTTCAACAAACCCGATGAGGACAGCCGTATATGCACCAAAGTGAACATAAACATCCAGGACGAGAGCACAAACGGCTTCATCAACGCCAAAGAGATAAAAAGCCGTTTGGAAAAAGCGCGCATCTATCCTCTGTCGAAAAAAATGGCGAATGTCAACACCCGCAAAATTGAGGAGACTCTGAAGATGTCGCCATTTGTGAAAACTGCGCAATGCTATAAGACGCAAGACGGGACAGTGTGCATAAACCTTACACAGCGCATGCCTATTGTAAGAATAAAGTCTGTGAACGGTGACGACTATTATGTAGACGACAAAAACAGCATAATGCCCAACTCGCATTACACTTCTGACCTGATAATTGCCACGGGATATATATCACGTGCCTATGCGCAGTCGCATGTGGCATGTCTGGCAAATGCGCTTATGGAAGACGAGCTATGGAAAAACCAGATAGAGCAGATTAACGTGACACCAGAGAAGGGAATTGAGCTTGTGCCACGTGTCGGCAATCATATTGTCTACATAGGCGAGCTGCCAAAATGTAACGACAAGAAAAACAGGGCTTCTCAGATAAAGTCGTTTACAGAAAAGAAGTTACGCCGACTGGAGAAATTCTATAAGTACGGACTGTCTCAGGCTGGATGGAACAAATATTCGCTTATTAATCTTGAGTTCGACAACCAGATAATATGCAAGAAGAGGCAAGAGTGAAGAGACAATTCTAAAGATTAAAGTCTAAAGATTAAAGTTTAAAGAAACCGAACAGTAAACGAAATATAAGGTATGGCTGAATTTATTGTAGCAATAGAATTGGGGTCGTCAAAGATGACCGGTATAGCAGGAAGAAAAAACCTTGACGGCAGCATAAATGTTCTTGCTGTTGTTAAGGAGGACTCCACCGACTGCATCAGAAAGGGAGTAGTATATAACATCGACAAGACCGTACAGGGACTTTCCAACATCATCAAGAAGCTGGAGGCAAGCCAGAAAACAAAAATAAAGCAGGTATATGTTGGCGTTGGCGGACAATCAATCCGTAGCGTAAAGAGCAGCAACATCAAGACCCTGCCTGTTGAGACCACAGTCTCGCAGGACATGATTAACGAGCTTATGGACGCCAACCGCAACATGACATATCCCGAGCAGGAGATACTTGATGCCGTCACACAGGAATACAAGGTCGACTCACAATACCAGATTGACCCTGTAGGCATACAATGCTCACGTCTTGAGGGCAATTTTCTCAACATATTGTGGAGAAAGACTTTCTACCGCAATCTCAATAAATGTTTCGACAATGCCGGTATAGCAATTGCCGAAATGTATCTTGCGCCTTTAGCCCTATCTGATAGTGTGCTCACTCCTGCGGAGAAGCGCTCCGGATGTCTTCTTGTCGACCTTGGCGCAGACACCACAACTGTTTCGGTTTACTCCAAGAACATTCTACGTCATCTTGCCGTTATACCTCTTGGCGGCAACAACATCACAAAAGATATTGCCACACTCCAGATGGAAGAGAGAGACGCAGAGAAGATGAAGCTAAAATACGGCTGTGCCTTTACCGACAACAACGACATCGACAACTCTAAGAAGTATTCTATCGAAGCTGACAGAAGCGTAGACAGCAGAACTTTTATTGAGATTGTCGAGGCCCGTGTTGAGGAGATCATCGAGAATGTATGGAATCAGGTGCCAAACGAATATTTAGACAAGCTGCTTGGCGGTATCATAATCACAGGCGGCGGCTCAAATATGGACAACATAGAGAAGGCATTCCGCAATGTCACACATGTTGAGAAAATCAGAACAGCTAAGTTCGTCAACATGTCCATCAACTCAAACAACCCCAATATAACAGCCCACGACGGAACCATGAACACCGTACTCGGACTGCTTGCCAAGGGCGACATGAACTGTGCGGGAGAGGAACTGTCAAACGACCTCTTTGGAAGCAACGTTGATATAAGACCAGGCAACAGCCAGACAACAGATACCCATAAGACAAACAGAACTCCCGGAGCAGGCGTAGTGATGACCGAGGCCGAGAAGCAAAAGGCTGAGGAAGAGCGGCTGAGAAAAGAGAAAGAGGCAGAAGAAGAGGCAAAGCGCAAGCGGGAGGCAGAAGAGAAAGCAGAGCAGCAACGGCGGGAGAACGCCCCGATGCGCAAATTCTGGAAAGGTGTAAAGAATTTCCTCAAAAAGGTAACAGAGGAGGAAGAATAAAAACATACATGAACCCATTTAAACTACGATAGCAATATGGCAGACAACAATACAAAACCATCTATCCTCGACTTCGGCGAAGAGGAGAGCGGCAACAGCATAATTAAGGTTATAGGTGTCGGCGGAGGCGGCGGAAACGCTGTTAACCACATGTACCGCGACGGCATTCACGATGTAACGTTTGTTCTGTGTAACACAGACAATCAGGCGCTCAACGACTCGCCCGTCCCTGTGCATCTGCAACTTGGAAAAGAGGGACTCGGAGCAGGCAACAAACCTGAAAGGGCACGCCAGGCTGCCGAGGAGACTCTCGACGATATAAAAAACATGCTCAACGACGGAACCAAGATGGCATTCATCACAGCCGGCATGGGCGGTGGTACCGGTACCGGTGCGGCACCTGTAATAGCCCGTGTCAGCAAGGAGCTGGGTATTCTCACCGTAGGCATTGTAACCATTCCTTTCAAATTTGAGGGACCTAAAAAAATAGACCAGGCACTCGACGGAGTCGAGGAAATGGCAAAACATGTAGACGCACTTCTTGTAATCAACAATGAGCGGCTCAGAGAAATATATCCAGACCTTGCTGTACTCGACGCATTCGCCAAGGCAGACGATACCCTGAGCATTGCCGCAAAGAGCATTGCGGAGATAATAACCGTCCATGGCCTCATCAATCTTGACTTCAACGATGTAAAGACCGTTCTTAAGGACGGCGGCGTAGCCATTATGAGTACAGGCTACGGACAAGGCGAAGGCCGGGTAAAGAAAGCCATAGACGATGCTCTCAACTCTCCTTTGCTCAACGACAACGACGTATTCAACTCTAAGAAAATCCTGCTTTCGATAACCTTCGCAAGCAAGAACAACGAAAATCCGGGACTTACCATGGACGAGATGAACGACGTAAACGACTTCATGGCACAGTTTGGTGAGGACTTTGAGCTCAAATGGGGGCTCGCCCTCGATCCATGTCTTGACGACAGAGTTAAAGTGACCATTCTTGCCACAGGCTTCGGCATAGAAGACGTAGACGGAATGAACAACCATGCAAAGAAAAGAACGCAGGAAGAGGCCGATAGAATTGCCGCTGAAGAAGAAAGAGCTGCAGAAAGACTTGACCGGCGCAACCGCTACTACAAGGGAAGCTCCAAGACGCAATACAAGAAACGTCCGCACATATATCTTTTCCGCCAGGAAGACCTTGACAACGAAGACGTAATACTTGCCGTAGAGAACGCTCCCACATACAAGCGCACACGCCAGACACTTGAGTCGATAAGAAACCAGGCAAACGGCATGAGCAGCACCGGCGAGGACAAGAAAGACTCCGTACAGGGCATCATAAACTTTGCATAGCACAGCACTACTAAGAATACAGCGACCGAAGGACCTCGAGCGATTTAAGCCCGGGGAAATTCGGGACATGTATTGAATAGAATTTCAACAAGACATCGAGAAAACGGTTTCTCTCTGTTCTCGACATCGCAAAAAGGTGCATATTCTCGTAATTCATTCTTAACAACGTGACAATGCGCCGGGCATCATCTGGCAAAACAACATCACCATGCAGAGGCAAATCTACAGTAAAAGTGCCATTGCGCAAATCGAAACAACATCCCTCGCTGTAGTCCTCAATATTTGGCGAGAAACCCACAAACTTGGCAAGCCTCATCATAAAGACAAGATGAAAATTGGCTGTTGATGTGTTTTTTGCGTCAAGCCATTCCAGACTGTTTCTTATATATCTGAACAACAGGGTATTCTGCTGCTCATTTTTTGTAACATTATACAGAAATTCCGACAAAAACATCGTCATGCACATTTTCTGCACATCAGTGTTCAATGTAACATACGGCACGGCTATCGACACCGATCTCAGTGTCTGCACACCCCTGTTCTGACGATAGTCAACCTCAACATCGACAATATTGAGCGGCTGAAACAGCGAGCGGCTGAAACGTGCCTTAGGCGAATTTGAGACAGAGACGCTTACGTCTACCCTCCCCAATTCCTCCGCTAGCAAATCGACAATACACTTATTATCGCCGTACCTCACCACTCTGAGCACCAAAGCTTGTGTTTTTATTAACATAACTGTGCAAAAGTACAAAAAATCAGGCATTTATAGAAAAATTATTCAGAAAAGTTTGCAGCATTCGGGAAAATGCATTAACTTTGCACCCGCAAATTAAGCGACGGTCCCTTCGTCTATCGGTTAGGACGAGAGATTTTCATTCTCTAAAGAGGAGTTCGACTCTCCTAGGGACTACAATCATAATCCGTCATCTGCGCAGTGATGCGCCATTAGAGCAATCCGCAAAGGCGGCAAGCAAAGAGGAAAGATGCCGGAGGATTTCCACCCAGAAACAAGGGGCTGGACATTCATGAGGGCGGCCCGCAGGGACATAAGACCTTAATTAACAAAAACATTTAAATCAACAAAACAAATGGCAAATCACAAATCATCAATTAAGAGAATTCGTCAGACAAAGACAAAGACTCTTCACAACAAGTACTATGCTAAGACAATGCGTAACGCTGTACGCAAGCTCCGTGCAATGACTGACAAGGAAGAAGCTGTTAAGCTCTATCCTACAGTACAGAAGATGCTTGACAAGTTGGCTAAGACCAACATCATCCACAAGAACAAGGCAGCCAACATCAAGTCAAGCCTCGCCCTTCACATCAACAGCTTGGGCTAATCAAGGTTTTTGGCTGTTAATCAGGCTAAAGATAAACAGGCCGTAAATCGGAAGATTTACGGCCTGATTTTGTTTATTATAACACCCATTCGGAAAAACAATATCACAAAATTTCTACCGAGTCCCCCATTTTCGCATATTTCACAGCAAGCGGCAGCGGTGGACAACGAAGCCGCTTGCTATGGACAACGAAGCCGCTTTCAAGTGCCATTGAAAGCGGCTTCGTTTTTTCGGAATAAACACAGCGAAAATCTGCAATGAAAATATTTCTCCAATCCGTTTTTTTTTATTATCTTTGCACTCTATAAATGCAAAGGTGGGTTATATAAATTACCACCGTGGAAACATGTTAACAAAAAGGACTCGCCCCGACATCTTCCGGCTTTGCCGCCAATGCCAACAAGGGCTAATTTATAGAGTCCGCCAGAAACGAAATGGAAGAAAATCTGAATCCGGAAAATAATTATTCGGCCAGTAACATTCAGGTGCTGGAAGGCCTCGAGGCTGTCCGCAAACGCCCTGCCATGTATATTGGCGACATTAGCGAGAAAGGCCTGCACCACCTCGTAAACGAGACTGTCGACAACTCCATCGACGAAGCCATGGCCGGCTATTGTACAGATATCGAGGTGACAATCAATGAGGACGAGTCTATAACCGTACAGGACAACGGCCGAGGAATACCTGTCGACATGCACGAGAAGCTGCACAAAAGCGCTCTTGAGGTCGTTATGACAGTTCTCCATGCCGGCGGCAAGTTCGACAAGGGATCATACAAGGTCAGCGGCGGTCTGCACGGTGTCGGTGTCAGCTGCGTAAACGCACTGTCAACCCACATGCTGTCGCAGGTGTTCCGCGACGGAAAGATTTATCAGCAGGAATACGAGAAAGGAAAGCCTCTCTATTCTGTAAAAGTCGTTGGCGAGACCGAGCTCAGAGGTACACGCCAGCAGTTCTGGCCCGACCCGACAATATTCACAACCACACACTACCAGTGGGATATTATCGCACGCCGTATGCGCGAGCTCGCATACCTCAACGCAGGCATCAGAATCACCCTGCGTGACCTTCGTCCGGACGAGGAAGGCAAGACAAAGCAGGAAGTGTTCCATGCCAAGGATGGCCTCAAAGAATTCGTACGCTACGTAGACCGTCACCGTCAGCACCTTTTCGACGATGTTATCTATCTCAAAACCGAGAAAAACAACATACCAATCGAGGTGGCTGTCATGTACAACACCGACTATTCAGAGAATATCCACTCCTACGTAAACAACATCAACACCATAGAGGGCGGTACCCACCTCACGGGTTTCCGCATGGCTCTCACACGTACGCTGAAAGCATACGCGGAGGCTGACCCCACAATATCAAAACAGATTGAGAAAGCTAAGGTAGAGATAGCACCCGAAGACTTCCGTGAGGGTCTTACAGCCGTTATCTCGATAAAGGTTGCCGAGCCGCAGTTTGAGGGTCAGACAAAGACAAAACTCGGAAACAGCGAGGTTCAGGGAGCTGTGCAGCAGGCTGTAAATGAGGCACTCTCATACTATCTCGAGGAGCATCCCGCAGAGGCCAAGCAGATTTGCGAGAAAGTGGTTCTTGCCGCAACAGCGCGTATTGCGGCCCGCAAAGCGCGAGAGAGCGTTCAGCGCAAGAGCGTTATGACCGGTGGCGGACTCCCGGGAAAGCTCGCCGACTGCTCTAACAAAGACCCCAAGGCATGCGAGATTTTCCTTGGCGAGGGGGACTCCGCAGGCGGTTCTGCCAAACAGGGACGCGACCGCTACACCCAGGCTATTCTGCCTTTGCGCGGTAAAATCCTGAACGTTGAGAAAGTGCAGTGGCACAAGGTGTTCGAGGCAGAGTCGGTGATGAACATCATCCAGTCCATAGGCGTACGCTTCGGCGTAGACGGCGAGGACTCCAAGGAGGCAAACACCGACAAACTGCGCTACGACAAGATTATCATAATGACCGATGCCGATGTCGACGGCTCTCACATCGACACCCTCATAATGACCCTGTTCTACCGCTTCATGCCGAAAATCATTCAGGAAGGACACCTCTACATAGCCACGCCCCCTCTGTACAAGTGCACATACAAGAAGTTCAGCGAATACTGCTACACCGAGCAACAGCGTCAGGCTTTCATCGACAAGTATGTTGACGGACGCGACGACGACAAGGCTCTCCACACACAACGCTATAAAGGTCTTGGCGAGATGAACCCAGAGCAGCTTTGGGAGACAACCATGGATCCGAAGAGCCGTCTGCTGAAGCAGGTGACCATAGAAAATGCCGCCGACGCCGACGAGATATTCTCCATGCTTATGGGCGACGATGTTGAGCCACGCCGCGAGTTCATCGAGAAAAACGCAACCTACGCAAACATCGACGCATAACATTCCGACAATATTATTATTGGGAAACTCCGCACGGCAAAAACACGTCTGCAGGGTTTCCCTTTTTCAATAACATTTAACCGCCTCTATGAGACATCTCACAAAATTAACAGCAATGACTTTTATGGCATTGGCAGCCGGGACCTATGCGCAGCAGCTTCCAATGCGTCTGTGGTACGACAAGCCTGCCGGATTTTTCGAGGAGGCATTGCCCATTGGCAACGGCAAACTTGGCGCCATGGTATATGGCGGCACCAAGGACAACGTTATATATCTGAACGACATCACATTCTGGACAGGAAAGCCCGTAGACAACGATACCGATAAAGACGCGCACACATGGCTGCCAAAAGTAAGGGAGGCCTTACTCAACGAAGACTACCGGAAGGCTGACGAGCTGCAAAAAAACATACAAGGCCCCAACAGCCAGTCCTTTCAGCCGCTTGCAACTCTTCATATCTTTGATGACAATGGCGCAAAAGCCGACAGCTACTACCGGCAGCTGAGCCTCGACAGCGCAGTGTGCAAAGATGTATATACCGCCAACGGCACCACGTTTACAAGAGAATATTTCGCCTCAAACCCTGACAAGCTGATAGCCATCCACATAAAGGCAGATAAGCCAGGCGCCATATCTCAGCGTATAATGCTTACCGGCCAGACTCCGCATAAAGTAAGGGCCACAGGCAACCAGCTTACAATGACCGGACATGCAATGGGCGACCCGATAAGCTCCATACACTTCTGCACCATTTTGCAGGCAAATGCCAATGGCGGAACCATTACAGCCAACGACTCATCACTTTACATTAAAAATGCCGACGAGGTAACTGTTTATTTAGTCAACGAGACCAGCTTCAACGGTGCAGACAAACATCCCGTAAAAGAGGGAGCACCTTACATAGAGACTGCCACCGACAATATCTGGCATACCCGCAACTACAGCTATAGCCAGTTTGTATCACGGCACGTTGCCGACTACAAGAAATACTTTGACCGCCTGACATTCAGTCTTGACGGGGCGAGGCTCAACACCCAGATGACTACCGACAGCCTGCTGAAGTCGTACACCGACAATGGTGCCGACAGCCGGTATCTTGAGATACTGTACATGCAATACGGGCGGTATCTGCTCATATCTTCGTCACGTACTCCTGGTGTACCAGCAAATCTCCAGGGCCTGTGGGCAAACAAACTCAAGTCTCCATGGCGAGGCAACTACACAGTAAACATAAATCTTGAGGAAAACTACTGGCCTGCAGAGGTGGCAAACCTCAGCGAGATGACAGAGCCGTTATGGGAGTTTATGCGTCAGCTGGCACGCAACGGTAGCCATACGGCACGCAACTATTATGGCGTCAGCCGTGGATGGTGCTCAGGGCATAACAGCGATTTATGGGCAATGGCCAATCCTGTGGGCGAAAAACACGAGAGCACAAAATGGAGCAACTGGAATATGGGATTTGCATGGCTGTCACAGGCTCTGTGGGAACATTATGCCTTCCGGCTCGACAAACAGTTCCTTACCGCCACAGCCATGCCTTTGCTGAAAGGCGCAAGCGACTTCTGCGAGGACTGGCTCGTAGAAAACCCGCATGTGAGGGGTGAGCTTTTCACAGCACCTGCAACAAGCCCGGAAAACCAGTACAAGACTCCCGACGGCTACAAGGGCGCAACATGCTATGGAGCAACTGCCGACCTTGCCATTATCCGCGAGCTTTTCACAAACACCATCTATGCCAACAGCATCAGCAACGGTACGGACTTGCCATCGGTAAAAGACAAGCTCAACCGCCTACACCCTTATACTATCGGCAAAATGGGCGACATAAACGAATGGTATTACGACTGGGATGACGAAGATTTCCAACACCGCCACCAGAGCCACCTCATCGGACTATATCCAGGACATCAGATAACCCCCTCGTCTACACCCGAGCTGGCCAAGGCAGCAACAAGAAGCCTTGAGATAAAGGGCGACCAGACCACAGGCTGGAGCACAGGCTGGAGAATAAACCTGTGGGCACGCCTTAACCGTCCAGATCAGGCGTATCATATCTATCAGAAGCTTCTCACCTACGTGAGCCCGGACGACTACAAAGGCCCGTACAAACGGCGTAGCGGAGGCACATATCCTAACCTGTTCGACGCTCATCCGCCATTCCAGATCGACGGCAACTTCGGAGGAACAGCCGGCGTTTGCGAGATGCTTGTACAGAGCAGCTATACCGTCGCCGGCAACACACCTCACGCCACCATAACATTGCTCCCGGCTCTGCCGGCAGCCTGGAGCAAAGGCTCAATAAAAGGCATCTGTGCAAGAGGCGGATATACCATAGACATGGAATGGGCCGACGGGAAGGTTGTCAAAGCAGTAATAAATTCTGTAGCCGACGGGAAAGTCGATGTCGCCTATAACGGTATTGTAAAGACTATAAAGATAAAGGGAGGAAAAAGCAAGACCCTGAAATGACAAAGCAGATACTGACAGCCACTTTGTTTCTTTTGCTTGCCACCGTAGCGGCAGCTCAGGAGTTCAGCCTGCATTGGATATCGTCTCCGCAGCCCGACTCCACGTCTCAGCTATGGTTCCGCAAGCAGATTGTAAAGAACGGACACCCGAAAAAAGCATACATCTGCATAGCCACAACAGGCTATGCAGAGCTGTACGTCAACGGACGCAATGTCAGCCGCAATGTCATGACTCCCTACCGTGAGGCTTTCACATCACACACAGTCACTGCAACCTACGATGTCACACGCTTCACCCACTCCGATACCATTACGCTGGCTGTCTGGTATTCTCCCTCCTACCCTCACCTCACAGACAAACAGATATCTGCGGTGTTCTATGGAACCTGCAGCGACGGCACGCCTTTTTCCTATTTTTCCGACCGCTCATGGCTTTGCCGCCAGGCTCCCGCATCTTTTAACACTAAAGGTGGGGAGACCATCGACGGCAGGCAAGACAAAACATTATGGAAATCAAATTCAGACTATTCACCGGCATTATGGACAGGATGCGAGAGCGTAGCTACATCTGGCAGCGACTGGACGCAACAGACAGAACAAACGGCAAGCACCATTGGAGAGGTAATAAATTACAGATATTTCGATATTGAGAAAGACACCACAACCTACGATTTCGACAAAGGTCTACATGGTTGGCTAAGAATAACCATGCGCAACGCCAGACGTGGCGGGCGTATATTCTTTGGCAACATGGAATATATCTGCAACGGCAAACTCGACGAGCAGGCCTGCATGCGCTTCACCACAGAATATATCCGCAAACCAGTTGTCTATGGCGACAGACGGTTTAAACCCGACCACATTACAAATGTCGAGGGCATAAGCATCGTTACCCGGCACCCCACAGGATGGCAGCCGTATTATTAACAGAAGGCATTTGCCCACATCGGAAAAAATATGTACTTTTGCAGAAAACATTCTAACAAATGATACAGCCAATCACCATAGAATCAGTAAAGGCATTATGCGAATGCTGCTATCTTGACAACGACCTCGTAATATTCGACGAGATTGCAAAGGTACCCATACCTTCCGTGCCACGGCGTATGGGATGCATAATGGTGGCTCTGTGTCTGGAAGGACAGGCAAAATACCGCGTCGACACCATGCAGCACAACGTAAGGGGTGGCGACGTAATCATTATCAGCACCAACCAGGTTACAGACGAATGCGAGCTTTCTGATGACTGCAGCGGTATGGCTATTATCATGTCCGAGAACTTTTTCCGTGAGATAATATCCGGAGTTCACGAGATATCATCGCTGTTTCTGTTCTCCCGCCGTCATCCGGTATGCCATCTTGAGCCAGAGGAGATTGTCGTGACAAAAAACTATTTTAAAGCCCTTAACATCAAGGCAAACGAGAGCACACACAGGTTCAGACGTGAGACGGTTATTTCTATGATGCGGACAATGATTTACGACCTCAGCAACGTGATATACCGCATCATGCAGGACACCGACCTAAAAAGCACAAGGGCTGACAAGATATTTACAGATTTCCTTATGCTGGTAGAAAACAACTACCGCACGCAAAGGCGTGTAGGCTGGTATGCGATCAATATGGGCATTACACCTAAATATCTTTCGGAAATGATAAAACAGGCAAGCCGGCGCACACCTAACGACTGGATTGACGACTACGTAACGCTTGAGCTGCGTGTACAACTAAAAAACACCTCAAAGAGCATAAAGGAGATAACTCAGGAACTGAACTTCCCAAACCAGAGCTTCCTCGGCAAATATTTCAAGGAGCACGTCGGCGTGAGTCCTTCCGAATACCGGAAGAGACAATAACCCCGCCATCCAAGCCTACAGAACCTTGGCAAGCTTCTGACGGACTATTTTTCGGGAATAATACAGACGTGACTCCACAATTCTTTCTCCAAGATCTAAAACCTCGGCAATCTCCGTTGCCGACATACCATTATATCGGCTCATTGTATATATTTTATAGTTTTGGCTATTGAGACTACCCTCGGCAACGGCATTCTCAATTTCTATTATGTTGCCGGCCTCAACCTTTGCTATGCTCTGATTGCTCCACTCGTCAATTGTCGGCATAGCTTTAAGAGCCTTGCGGCGGAAAGCCTGACGGCGGAAATAATCATTCCTAAGGTTGTATGCCGCAACCATTACAAGCCCTTTTAATGTGTCTGCGCAAAGAGTGTCAACGCCAAGCACCTTGATGAAAACTTCCTGCACAAGGTCCTCAACATCCTCGTCGCAAATATTATATTGCTTGAAGAGTGCGAATACCTCATTGGCATAATCTACGTAAGCCTTGCCTACAAGTTCTGATTTGGTCAAATTGTCCGGGTTCATGTCTCGTTTGGTTTTTAGTTGTGGTGCAAAATTAGCCACAAAACCGAAAACCATAGTGCCGTAATTGTCCCAAACTATATGCAGCAATTGTCCCAAATCAATTTTGAGACGTTTGCAGCACCCGTTTGGGACAAAAAAAACATACACCTCTTTACACCTGTAATCCCATGTAAAAGCATAAAAAACACCGATGAAATGGGCAAAAATAGAAGTTATTACACCTTTTTACACCTATATGCAACCATTTTTTGCCTTAACAGCATGTCTTAACCAAAATAATACCCAAAATACTTCTTGATGTAAAAATGATGTAAAATTAAAGACAATATAATTTTGCCGATAAAAAACAAAATGATAATTTTGCCAGCGAAAAAAAATCAAAACAATATGAAGAAAATAGTACTTTTAGCATTATTCTTTTTAGCATCACTGCAAAATGATGCTTCAGTGACAACAGGCATTCATCAAACCATCAGAATGCAGTTCCAATACCACGACCCTCACAACGAGGCTCATCCGTTACCTCGAACTCCAGCCAAGCCAATTACCGTATCACAGAATGGTCATGTATTCACTTTCGCCGAGTATCTTGCTGGCAATATTGTAGAATTGGTATCAGGTGATTCTGTTGTGTACACATCTGTAATTGACGATGACGGCACAATTACCATACCAGACAACATCGTTGGTGAATTTGAACTGGTTCTATACTTAGGAGATAATGTTTATAATGCGGAAGTGGAATTACATAATCAATAATAGATATACACTAAAATTACCGACTCTATATTTCAAGATTTATCAACAACGAGTAATGAAGCACGCACTAATTACATAAGGTCTCGGCTTTATAGGTTGCCATCTATGCCTGCCCTTGCTGAACGAACGGCATCATGTCTGTGTTTGGGTGACTTGTCAACGGGATTATTAGAAAGCCTAAGCTTTATGGTGACCTATCCGAATTTTGATTTGTCTATCAGGCCCGACAATGGGAAAGTTAGTTACAAATTATAAAATATAAAAAATCATAACTATGAAAACAAGTAGATACAATTATTTCATCCCTTATGGAGACAAGCACATTTTCTTTAATGGGCTTACAAAACGTTTCTTTTTTGTATCAGATAAAAATTGCCCACGATTCATAGATATTATTACCAATCCGGGAGAAGAAAGTTATCAGGAAAAATATGCTCCTTTCTTGGAGAGAATGAAGAGCGAGGGTTTCGTGTTAGAAGATAATGTTGATGAGATGGAGTTGGTTCGAAATGAATTTGAGCAGCAACGCTATTCAGACCAATATATGCTGATGATTCTACCTACATACCAATGCAACTTACGGTGTTGGTATTGCGTCCAAGAGCATCAGAATGTAAATATGACTGATGAGACGGTGATTCGTATCAAGAAACACATAAAAAAATATTTATTAGATAGTGGAGTGAAACGCTTCCGTTTATCATGGTTTGGGGGAGAGCCTCTTTTGGCTTACAAGAAACTAACTGACATCACAATCTTCTCAAAAAACTTTTGCGAGAAAAATAATATTCGTTTCTTTTGTGATATTACAACTAACAGTTTGTTGCTGACTTCTGAAAGGATTAAGGAATTGGGAGAGATAGGAGTATTAAGTTTCCAGATTACCATTGACGGATGCCGAGAGAAGCACAACCAAGTGAAACAAAACAAGAACAATTCAGCTTTTGACCAAGCTGTCAACAATGTCCTGGAGATAGTGAAAACCATTCCAAATGCGAATTGTACTCTTCGCATCAATTATTCTGATAAAACATTGGAGCCTGGCAAAATCATGCATGATGTCAATTTGTTGATTCCGCTTGAATATCGAAAATATATCAAAATTGCCCCTTGCAAAATATGGCAGATAAAAGATTCCGATATTTCAAAAGAAAAAGTGAGTGAGCTTGACAGCATTATCCGAAGAAAGAGCTATAAAGTCAACATTTTAGAAAGAGCCTTGTGTTACGTGGATTATACTCATTTTAACTGCGTATTTCCAAATGGAAAGATTGGAAAATGCGACAATGACAAATTGGAAAACGCCAAAGGCATATTGACTGAGTCTGGCGATATCGTTTGGGATATTCCATATCCTTATGAGTTACACCAATCTTTGGAAGAAAACAGTAAATGTTCTCATTGTAAACATCTGCCGTATTGCATGGGACCTTGTCCTTTCAAAAGAGATGAAATGATAGGCAAATTCGGCAAAATAGTGTGTCAATACTCCGATGCAGACAATGCAATAGAAAGCTCCATCATAAGATACTGTGAAAATTGTTCAAACATCAATAATTAATATCTTGACACATACATTGTGAAAACATTCATTTCAACATTGGTAGTTTTGTTAGGTCTGGCTACCAGTATTCAAGGTAAAAACACATATGAGTTTACAGCCGACAGCCTGATCCGTCAGAATGACACCATACACTACACACGGTCGTTAGACTCCGTGGTTGTGGTAGGTGACAACATCACCCACTATGCAGACCGTGATGTGGTGCGTATAACCAGAACCATGCGTAAAGGGGCACGGAATACTGCACAGATGCTGGGTAATATCCCCGGAATCGACTGTGACTATTCCAACAACGAACTCACCTATTACGGTTCGAAGAACATCCTCATTTTGGTAGACAGCGTAGAGAAGTCATCCGCATACATTAAGGAACTGCACCACCTGCGCTTTGACAAAGTAGATGTGGTGCCCAATCCCACAGGGAAATACGCCAACTATGACGTGCTGATAAACCTGCATACAAAGCCTGATTATGAAGGGTACGAGGGAAATGCCTTTGAACAGGTATCTGTTTTGCCTACAAATGGGAACGGGAAAGACAAGCATCTGACAGGAAATTACACTTCCGCATCTTTCACGTACACCAAGAACAAGTGGAACTTTGTGGGAAGGTATAACTTCAAATACCTGCAGAGCGAACGCAACAACATCACGGAGGCGGTCAGCAACAATCTCGTGAGCAATTTGCAGGAAACCATGCTGACGCCTAACGGCTCCAAAAACTTCTACCGCATACACAATGCCTATGCCGCCGTGGATTACCAGATAAACAAGAGCCATTCGGTCTCGGCATCCTACAACTATTCCCCTGATGCTACAGACACCTACAGCCACAGTTCCAAAGGGCGGTGGTGGACGGAAAGCGACATACGTGACACCATCAGCACCAACCAAACCAGCAGGGTGAACAGCACACGCCACACACTGGGTCTCTACTACCGTGGACGCAGTGGTGTATGGAACTACACCTATGACTTCAACTATATCAATGACAGTTGGACTTCTGACAAGGACTACACACAAAGCACGGGCTACACATCCCACTACCCGCACCGTAACCACATGGACTACGTGTGGACCAAGAGCGAGGTCAACCGGCGCTTCCTCAACAACAAGTTCTATGTCAGTGCAGGATATAACTTTACATGGAAGGACTATGAGCAGAAGAACAGAAAGACAGAGGACTTGCTGAGCGAGAACACCTACAAGCGCAATGAGTTCTGGACATGGCTCTCATACCGCATCAAGGATGGCACAGACCTAAACTTCAGCGCATCTGCCGAACACGTGCACACAGAGAGCCGCAGCTATGAAGACAACAACATGGTGTACAAGCTGAGCGGCATGTTTTACCACAAATGGAACAAATGGCTTTGGATGCGCCTCAACTATTGGTGCAACATCACACATCCCCAGCTGGACCAGGTGACCGAATACGGCTATTTCAGCGACTCTCTTACCTACAGAAGTGGAAACCCCGCATTGCGCACTCAAGTCTATCACTCCACACGGCTGTGGCTCGACTTCTTTAACACGTTTAACATACAGGCAGGATACAATTATTCGCCAAACATGTTCTCCACTGTAATCGAGCCAGGAGAAGGACTGATGTCTACAGGCGAGCACGGGTCTTATATCATCTACATGCCACGGAACGCCACATACAGGGAGTTCTGGACCTCATTCTATATCTACAAGCGCATCAAGGCCTTTACCATCAGTGCCACTGTCAAATATCAGTTCAAGGAAGCTGAATATGGGAAATACAAGAACAGCAACGACGGGTTCAGCGGACACCTCGATGTGAGGTATTATAACGACAAGCGATTCCTGACATTGCTATTGGGCTACATCCTCAATAACAGCTACGGAGCGTCAGTGCAAGGATGGAATACCTCAAAAATGGACATTCTCAGATTCTATGCGGGAAAAGACTTCTTCAAGCAACGGATGAATATAAGCATACAATATGTATCGCCACGTATCTTCTGCGACGGATACTCAAGACGTATCCTACATTCGGATGCAATGACGGGCTATAGGATTACGAATAATTATAAGAGTATGGAGCATTCCATTATGTTCACCATGGCCTACCGGTTCAACGGAGGAAAAAGTGTGAGACAGTATAACAGGGAAATGTCTGGAGAAAGATAAAAATAGAACGATAAGTTCTTGTATATTGTTTAATTAAATTATATTTTATGAGTTTATTAAGAAAAAAAGACTCAGTTGGAGGACGAATACAGTCTTCTGTCTGAGATGGAGATGCTCCAAGTGTATGGAGGAGAAGGGGTTATCATTACCAACAGTCTTAATTGTACAGTGAATACGGTTGCAGGATGTGGCGCTCCATCTGGTGGTGGAAGTAACTCTGGGGGTAGTTCCTCAGGCAGCAGTTCTTCTAATGGCAGTTCTTCTAATGGTTCTTCTTCTAATGGTTCTTCTGGCGATTCAGGTTGTAGTTGCAGTCACAGCGACAACGATTCCGACCCCAATAATGGCACAATTTGTGTTGGAGGTGACTTAGTATGTTTATAACAAACAATGAAAGGAAGGTAAAGTGCCATCGACGGCACTTTACTTTCTTTATACTCCCATCTTAAAATTATGTTTGACCACTCATTCCCCCATTTCCGTCAAATGGACTCTCACGATTGTGGAGCTACTTGCCTGCAAATGATAGCCAAATATTACGGAAAGAATTATAGTCTGAGAACCCTACGTGAGTATTCGTTCATTTCGCGTGAAGGCTCCTCATTAATGGGGGTAAGCGATGCAGCCGAGAAGATAGGCTTCCGCACCACTGGTGTAAAAACCAGCTTGAGGTGTCTGCAAGATAGGGTAACATTGCCATGCGTGCTCCATTGGAATCAGAACCATTATGTAGTGCTGTACCGCATCCAGAAGAAACGCAAAGAGACCATCTATCATGTAGCAGACCCAGCTTCGTATCTTGTCAAGTTTACGGAAAAAGAATTCAAATCGCATTGGTTGAGCACCAAACAGAACGACAACGAACGTGGCATCGCACTGATATTACAACCCGACACGGATTTCTATCAACGAGAAGACGAGGGGGATAAGGCCAAAATGCGCAGCATCTCCCATTATTTCCGTTACCTCATCCCTTATAGATGGCAATTGGGACAGATTGTCACCTGTATGGTGATGTATATGGTATTGGGACTGATATTTCCTTTTCTCACCCAGTCAATGGTGGATGTGGGCATCAGAAACAGCAATCTGAACTTTGTATTGCTAATCCTTGTATCACAATTCATCCTGACCTTCACAGACATGGGCATAAACTTCTTGCACAATTGGATAGCCCTGCATGTCAACACGCGCGTTGATTTGGCACTGATGTCTGATTTTTGGCGCAAACTGATGAACTTGCCCATTCGCTTCTTCGACACACGGATGACGGGAGACCTGATGCAGCGGCTCGGAGACCACGGGCGTATCCGCAATTTCCTCATAAATGATTCCATCGGCATCCTGTTTTCTTCGATTACCTTTTTGTTGTATACTATCCTGCTTGCATATTACAACTTGACTTTGTTGACTGTTTTCCTCACGGGGCATCTACTGTATGCAGTATGGGTAATGTCGTTTCTCAGATACCGCAGGGAACTTGACTATCAGGCTTTCGACCTGCAGGCCAAAAACCACAGTTGCGTCATCCAGCTGATTCAGGGTATGCAGGAAATCAAATTAAACAATAATGAACGGCAGAAGCGGTGGGAATGGGAAGAGCTGCAAGCCCGCTTTTTCCATAACAATATGCGGGGGCTTAAGATTGACCAGATAAAACGGCTTGGCGCACAGATGATTACCCGCAGTACAGGATTGGTAGTATCTTTCCTCGTAGCCAAACAGGTAATTGAGGGAAAAATGACACTCGGTATGATGATGGCACTCTCATATATTATGGGGCACGTGAGCGGTCCCATATCCAATTTTATCGGATTTATACACTCTCTGCAAAATGCGCAAATCAGTCTGGAGCGCCTGAACGAAATTCATGGACAGGATGAGGAAGATAACGCGAAATTGTCCTTGCGTACAGAACTGCCGCCAGACAAGAGTATCCGCATCAAAGATTTATCATTCAGTTACAGCGGTTCTCCCCGCGAGTATGTACTGAAAGAAATCAATCTGTTTATTCCCGAACACAAGATTACGGCCATTGTAGGAGTCAGTGGCAGCGGAAAGACCACTATTATGAAATTACTGCAAGGATTCTACAACCCGCAAGAAGGAGAACTGAAGGTAGACGAGACACCTTTGCAACTGATAAGTCCACACTTTTGGAGAAGTAAGGTAGGAGCTGTGATGCAGGACGGTTATATATTCTCTGATACCATCGCCAAAAATATAGCCGTAGGTGAAGATGAGATAGATAAGGAAAGGCTTAGGAAAGCTGTACGTATTGCAAATATCGAAGACTTCATCGAAAAGTTGCCTTTAGGATATAATACAAAAATAGGCTTGGAAGGAAACGGTGTCAGTCAGGGGCAAAGACAACGCATTCTTATAGCCCGTGCTGTATATAAGAATCCTGAATATCTGTTTTTTGATGAAGCCACTAATGCACTTGATACAAAGAATGAAAAGGCTATTATGGAGAATCTGATGGAATTCTATAAGGGAAAGACTGTGGTTATCTGTGCACATCGACTGAGTACCATCAGACATGCAGACCAGATTGTCGTGCTGAATGATGGGCGTGTGGTGGAAACCGGCACACATGATGAGTTGATGGAGCGGCACATGGAATACTATCACCTTGTGGAAAACCAGTTGGAAATGACAAATGAATAGGGAGAACTATGAACGAAGGAAAAGAAATTGAAATCTATGAGCCCCGTGAAGCGCAGGAACTAATTGGCTATATCCCTACCTCGCTGCAGAAATGGGGAGTCTATGCAATAGCTCTGTTCATGGCCATACTACTGGCAGGAAGTTGTTTCTTCCGATACCCCGAGACTTTGAAGGGGAGCATCATCATCCCCCCGTCAGAGGGTGCAGACTCTGTCTCGGGGATAATGTTCCTTCCACCTTCCAATTTGGGGGAGGTAAGAGATGGGGCAAAAGTGCTCGTTTTTACAGAGGCTTATCCCGAGGCGAAATATGGTTTCCTTACAGGAACGGTCAACAGGGTCTATGGTATTCCTGACGAATCGGGAAAGCATCGGGTGGAAGTACATTTTCCCAGAGGACTGTTGACCAGCCAGGGAGCTGCGCTCTCCGCACGGCTGCAGTTGACTGGTACAGGAGAAATAATCCTAAAGGAATCCACTCTGATGGAAGCGTTGATAAAACCAATCAGACTACCCGCCGGGCAAGACAAGTAAACATGTAAATATGAAACAAGCAATACTAATAATGGCTCATAAGGACAGGGAGCAAATAGAAAGACTCGTCAATTATTTTGATGGAAAGTGCGACATCATTATTCATCTTGACAGACATTCACCTTTTACCAAGGAAGACGAAAAGAGATTAGCCAAATTGCCTGGAGTGAAAAAGGTGTTCCGCAAGGTTTCTGCCCATTGGGGAGGGTTCAGCTTGCTACGCTGCCAGTTGTTTCTGTTGGAAATGGGACTGAAATATTCCGATGGCAGATACATGCATCTGCTTAGCGGGCAGGACTATCCTTTAAAACCATTGGATGACTTCCTGCGTTTCTTTGAATTGGAAACAAGAGAATTCATTGAGGGGGCGCATTTACCGGCTCCTCATTGGGACGGAAACACATACAAGCGCATACAGCATTTTTATTTTACGGACTATATTAGACATATAACGGAAGAAAAAGTAAACGGGATGTGGGAATTTGCTGACAAGCAGGACAAATGGGGTATTAGAAGAAGGATTCCTGACCAAGTGAAACATTTATATGGAGGCTCTGCCTGGTTTTCACTGACAAGGGCGTGTACCAAAAAGGTTGTGGAATATTCACACAAGCATCCTTCACTGCTAAGACGGTTCAGATTCACGTTTGCACCTGATGAAATATACATCCAAACGGTTGTACGGCATATCAATTATCCAGACAAGCAAATAGTCAATAGAAACCTGAGGCATATCCATTGGGCAAAGAGAGGGGACAATCATCCTATATCATTCAATGAGTCTCATTTTTATGAACTCTCTTCATCGGATGCTTTCTTTGCAAGGAAGTTTGAAATGCAGGACAGTGGCAAGCTGATGGATCTGATTGATAAATACCTGCTCACTAAGGAAAAAGTCACGAATATAGAAACCGGAGCGTGGACAACCCGGACATTTACCGGCCATTTCTTTGATGGAGGATTGGCCAACGCCATCGCAAGACTATGCAAGATCTGCCATGTCAAGGACGCGATAGACTTCGGTTGTGGTACAGGGTGGTATGTCACGGCCTTGAGAAAGGAACGGATAGCGGCAGTGGGATATGACGGGAACCCACATACAACGGAATTTTCTGTCATGCTGGCCGAACAAGCGGATTACCCTTGCGAACAAGCAGATTTGACGGAAGAACTGACCGTGGAAGAGCCATACGAGATGACACTCTTCCTGTCCGTAGGAGAATATATCCCTCAACAGCATGAGGAACAGATTTGGAAAAACCTGATTAGCTCAACAAACAGATACCTTATTCTTGGCTGGGGAAATCCTGATATATGTGAAGAGGGGGTAGTCAATCCGCATACCGAAAAAGAAATCCGAAAAATTGGAGAATCGTACGGACTGAAAGTGGATGAGCTCGCAACCCGTATGCTCAGAGAACAAAGCTGGCATCCAAGATACAAGAATACAATTATTGTTTTTATAAAGTTATAAAATGAAAAATACAGTTATTTTATTCATAGCCCATTTCATCAATGAAGATACGATGGGGAAATATAAGAAATTGAAAGACGAATTGTCTGATACATGTGATGTTGTTTGGGTTCTCCAAAAAGACCGTGACAATGACATGCAACTTCCTGACAATATTCATTTTTACACATTCAGTTTGGCCTCCATTAGTGAGTTGCAATACGAACTTCTTTATGATGACACTATATACTATAATGTCAACTTTATTCTTCAAAGGTTTTTCAAAGATAATCCCAAATATGGGCGCTATTGGAGCATAGAGTACGATGTCGTTTTCACAGGCAATTGGCATACACTGATAGACTGCTTTGAAAACGAGGATGCGGACTTGATAAGCTGTCATATCGCTAAATACACGAAAGGAATAAATGAACATTGGGACTGGTGGAAGTCCACTGTCTGGATTGACGAGGATATTCCATTAGAAAAATGTGTCAAAGCTTTCAGCCCCATATATTCTTTGTCAAATAAAGCACTCGAATTCCTTGACGGTTTCTTTCGCAAAGGAAATAGTGGCCATTTTGAAACTATCATGTCAACAGCCCTGCATTATCATGGGTTCAAACTTCTTGACATGGGCGGCGTAGGAGAATTTACACCCCCTGAGTTCAGAAACAAATTCTATATACAGGGAGCCGGGATAAACAATGGGACAATTAGATACCGCCCCATCTTTCTAAATGAAGAAATTGAGGCAATGAATTTGCCGGACAAATTATTTCATCCTTTAAAATAAAATCCGGGCAGCGGTAATTTATTGCTCATATTCCCTGTGGGTGTCGTGAAACGACATATCTATAAGAAACCCGCGGCAAGCCATGCATCGGCACAGATATGGGGTGATAACCGTATGCGCAAGGTACGTCCCTTGAAGATGGACTTATATTACCTCACAGCTGCACAGCTTCGCTGTTTGCAGTAGGTCTCGTATAGATGTGCACCGTCGGCACACACTTCCGGTAATAGTTTAGAACATCCCTTAATTTCGGTGGGAAGTTTTAGAAAAC
Source organism: uncultured Prevotella sp. (assembly GCA_902477645.1). Lineage (GTDB taxonomy): Bacteria > Bacteroidota > Bacteroidia > Bacteroidales > Bacteroidaceae > Prevotella. The sequence goes on from CABSIA010000001.1 coordinate 57,940, forward strand.
ACCTTATACAAACATGCTGTTTTTATTTATTGAAATGAATCAACTTAAATTTTAAAAACTGCCGGCAAAAACTATTATTCCACTTTGCAAAAGTGAGAATTATAGAATTATCTGTATATTTGCAGGCAGAAGATATAGAAAAAACAAAGACTCTGAGAAAATGAAAACAAAATATCTGGCAACGGCAGCTATTGTTGTAACAGCTTTAACACTATTACTTGCAAGCTGTGGAAATGGGGCTAACACCAATGACGAACTTGCAAGAATAGACAGTACGATGGAAATTAATCCTGAGGCAGCCTACGACTGTCTGTTGCATATTGACTCAACCGAAAAATACGGAAACGACAAAGAGGGCAGAATGCGGCTTCGCCTATTAACGGCAAAGGCGCAGAACAAACTATACATAACCATGCCTACAGACAGCGTTTTCAGGGAAGTGGTAAACTATTATGACAGATACGGCAATGCAAACGACAGAATGCTGTCGCACTATCTGCTCGGGTGCATCTATAGAGATATGGATAAAGGGCCGAAGGCTATAGAATGCCTCATGAATGCAGCAGAGTCAGCAGACACTACAGACAAAGATTGCGACTATAAGACATTATCCAGAATTCATGGACAGATGGCAGAGCTGCTCAAATATGGATTTCAGCCAAAGGAAGCGCTGGACGAATTGCAGAATTTCATTCTGTATGCTGAAAAAGCTGGCGACTCCATAGGAGCGTGCTATGGTCATGAGTCAATGATTTACCAATACTATTCCCTGGGTGATACAATCTCGGCGATAAACAAAGTTGAGGAATGCCACAATCTGTTCAACAAAAGAGGCATGAAGAAAGATGCTGCCAGCGTTTATCCCATATTGATATTTACATATTTGGAGCGGAAACAATTCGATAAGGCACGGCAATATATGGATATCTATGAAGGAGAGTCTGGACTTTTCGACTCTTCCGGCAATATCTGTGCAGGCCGGGAGCATTATTACAAAGCCCGTGGCATGTACAGCCTGGGGACAGGCAATATAGACTCAGCGGAATATTATTACCGTAAACTTAAGGCATACAACTTTAATTATGAGTCTGCACAAGGATTATTAAGTGTCTATTCTATTAAAAACAACCAAGATTCGATATTAAAATACACCAAGCTGTGCGAGACGGAGATGGACAGCATACTGACAAGGAAAAATGCGTATGAGCTAATCCTGTCATCTTCGTCACACAACTATAACAAGATAAAAACAGCAACACAAAGGACAAAGCACATAACAACCAACATGCTGCTGATATTAACCGCCATTATTCTTGTCATGCTATTTGGCGGAAAGATTATTTTCCATAAACATACAAAAAACACAAACAAAATAAGTAACTCGCTGGCTGCAATAAAGGAGGCTTATATTGCGGTATCAAACTCTCACAGACAAGCCATGCACGACGTTGACGAGCTAAAGAGCAAGCTTAACAAACTGAAGGCAAGCTCATCTATGGAATCGCTAAAGGAAAGCCACATCTACCAAGTATTGAAAGAAAACGCAAGATCTCATTCAACAGATATTCATATTGCGGAAAAAGAATGGAATTCCTTTGAACAACTTTTCTCACACCATTTCCCGCTTTTATATAATGTACTTGTTAAAAAGAAAAGCCTTAGTTGCCAGGAGTTAAAAGTCTGCATGCTGCTGTGGACAGGTTTTGATAATTGCGAGATTATTAAGCTGATTAACTGTACTGCACAAGCGGTAAGCAATGCGAAAGCAAACGCCAACGAAAAGATTTTTTCTGAGAGAAGTGCAAAAAGCCTCTTAAGCAATATGAATAAAGCATACGACGCTGCTTTAGGATAGGAATTTGTATAAACGCCACAAATTTGTAAGATGTTTTCCGATGGCCATCCTTATACTTGCGCTCATGCGGCCTTATACGCTGAAAAACGCTTATATATGCGTTGACAAACAGATTATTAATCTATCGGCAAACAGATTATTAATCTGTTGCCCGTCAGATTAATAATCATAAGCGGTCGAAAGATGTTTTAGTCATCGTTTGTTCCTGTTCGCTATATAGTG
>CABSIA010000002.1 GCA_902477645.1 uncultured Prevotella sp.
ACCCCCCACCGGGGGGCAGGGGGGCCAAAATAGAAAACAACAATGCCATCATTATTAGTCAAAAATATCTCGCGTCTTGCAGGCATTGAGCGTCAGAGACGCCCGATGCTTGCAGGGCACGACATGGCAACGGTGGAGAGCATAGAAGATGCTTTTCTGTATGTGGAAGACGGAAGAATAAAAGATTTCGGACCAATGGCAGACCTCTGCCAAAAATCTGATACCGTGGTTGATGCCTGTGGCGGCATGGTGCTTCCGTCATTTTGCGACAGTCACACACACATTGTCTATGCCGGCAGTCGGGAGCATGAGTTTGTCGACAAGATACGCGGGCTGAGCTATGCCGAGATAGCACGCAGAGGAGGAGGTATACTCAACTCCGCCGACCGCCTGCATGAGTTGTCAGAAGACGAGCTGTACAGCCAGGCAATGTGCCGCATACGTGAGATAACGGCAAAGGGAACAGGAGCCGTGGAGATAAAAAGCGGATACGGCCTCAACACTGCCGATGAGCTGAAAATGCTGCGCGTGATACGCCGCATTGCCGACACGTCACCACTAAAAGTGGTAAGCACATTTCTCGGCGCACATGCCGTGGGGCGCAAGTATGCCGGACGCCAAAGCGAATACGTAGACTTGGTGATAAACGAAATGATACCCGAAGTGGGACGTGAACGTCTGGCTGATTACATCGATGTGTTCTGCGACGATGGCTTTTTCACCCCAGATGAGACAGCACGCATTCTTGAGGCGGGAGCAAAATGGGGCATGCGTCCCAAGATACACGGACAGGAATTGGCTGACTCGGGCGGCGTGCGAGTTGCCGTGGAGCACGGAGCATTGTCTGTAGACCATCTTGAGAGCATGACAGAAGCCGACATCGACATGCTGAAAGGCACAGACACCATACCAACAGCCTTGCCCGGCACGTCATTCTTCCTAAACATGCCGTTTGCTCCTGGAAGAAAAATTATAGACAGCGGCCTGCCGCTTGCCATTGCGAGCGACTATAATCCAGGCTCCACACCATCTGGCGACATGAAATTTGCAGTGTCGCTGGCATGTATCAAGATGCGCCTGCTGCCCGAAGAGGCGATTAATGCCGCTACGATAAACTCCGCATGCGCCATGGGACTGAGCCATGACTATGGCTCGATAAGCATCGGGAAAGTAGCAAACTTCTACATCACCCGCCCCATTCCGTCACTCGATTTCATCCCCTACGCTTATACCACGCCTGTTATCAGCAGTATATTCCTAAGAGGAAGAGAAATAGAAGAGGAAGAATGAAGAGTGAAAGTTTGTAGGGCCGCTACGTGTAGCGGCCGCAATCAATAAACAAAATGAGGAGTGAAGAAAATCCAATAGTCTTTATAATACAACGCAAAAAAGCCTCACCGCAATTTCGGTGAGGCTTTTTATGTCTATATGATTTTAGTATTTTAAGTTTACAGAGAGAACTTATAGCCCAACGTAATCTGGAACACGCTGTTTTTGGCACTTGTTCCGTAGTCGTCGTTGAAAGCTTTTGTCACACCCCAATTGTAGCGGGCATCAAGCACAAAATTCTGATACTGATACGAAAGACCAACAGGAATTGACAGGTCTATGCTCTTAACACCCTCCAAATCAGCCTCTGCCTTCACACCATTAACCTTTGCCTCAACCTTTGAGTTTACCTTAAAACCAGGCTGAAGACCAAGCTTCACAGCAAGTCCCGGAGCCACATATACATTGGCAAGGATTGGCACATTGATATAGTCGAGCTTCATGGTTGCTCCAACGCCATCTTCCGAATCCTTCACTCCCTGCATTGAGTACATAGCGCCAATGCTCAGTCCAACAATGTCGGTAACGCCAAACTCAGCCTCGGCACCCACAGCAAGACCAATGCGGCTATCGGCTCCGTCAGCATCAGTAAGCGATGCGATGTTCATACCGATTTTTGGCTGAATGGTAAGCTGACCAACGGCATTCTGTGCGAAAGCGGCTAATGACATCATTGCCAAAACTGCCGAAACAAATAACTTCTTCATTTCTTTTTATTTTTTAAGTTAATAACAGGTGCCGTCTCTTAACAAAACCACACCATTTAAAATACACTATTTGTCGGTGGCAAAGATAACACATTTATGCGGAACAGCAAAATAATAATACAAAAAACACGTATCTTTTTACATTTTCTTGAAAAGGGCACAAAAAAAGATACTATAAAAGACGCTCAAAATTTACGGGTAAAAACATGTTTCAAAACGCCGCAAGGTGCGAAAGCCTACGCAACAGGGTGCAAGGGGCAACGCAACAGGGTGCGAGGGGCAATGCACACTGCTGCATTTTTCCACATGGTTTTCCATGTATTTGAAGCCGCATTTTCTCATTCATCAAAAAAATATTGACACGACAGAAATAATTACGCAAAAACAGGAGACAAACACGCAATTGCGCTTGCCCCCTGCAGTTTTCCTCACGCCCAAATTTCCGGAAACGTGTACGGAGATTTAGAAGTTATAGTAAAATCCCAATGACAGGTTGTTGTCGAGATTGAGACCGAAAGTCTTCTTACCGTCAATCTTGTGTGTGTCAGCATAGCCAAGGTAGCCAACATGAGCAATGAGGCTAACCTTGTCGTTCAAGTCGAAAGCCACACCAGGCTTGACACCGATACCCCAGCCGTTCATAGCGTCAACATCCTTTGGCTTATACGACTCAAATTCAACAACACCGTCAACGAAGAATCTAACCTTGTCAATGCGTGCGAAATTATAACGTACGTATGGAGCAATGCCGATTGTTGTTGCCCCTACGACGCCCTGCTTGTCGTAGCCAAAATTAAGAGTGGCACCGATAGCCCAGGCATCGCCAAGATTGTAACCAACCTCCGGAGCGATAGTAAATGTGTTCCTTGAGTCGTCCTCGCCTTCTTTGTCTACGCTCTTGAAGCCGAGTGACCCACCTACGTAAACCTGTGCGCTTGCTGATACGGCAACTATTGCCATTACAGCCATCATAAATAATTTCTTCATCTCATTTAAAAATTTAAATTAACAATAAGTGTCTTACTCTTACAAATTTAAAAATTTAAATTAACAATAAGTGTCTTACTCTTACAAAGAGTTACACCACCCTAAAAACAACATTTGTTATTTTTCTGGGGCAAAGGTAGCCATTTAATTTGGACTGGCAAAACAATTTACAAGAAATTATATTTTTTCCGACACATTCTTGAACTAAATCATTTTTTGCATAGAGAACATGGCCTGTCACCTAATTTATATATACAGACAGGCTAAAATTGCCCGCAGAGCCAAAAATAACATTATTAATTTTGCCGTTCGGCCGAAAAGCAGTAACTTTGCACCCACGTTTCGGAGTCAGAGCTGCGTATCTGATGACGGGATTACCCTCAGAAATATAATTTAACCAACGTAAAGAGCCAGCCACGCAGGGTTGTCTCGTGTTTTAATTTTCTCAGACATGTCATATTTATTTTCTTCAGAGTCTGTTTCAGAGGGACATCCAGACAAGGTTGCAGACCAGATATCAGACTCCATTCTCGACCAGTTTCTTGCTTACGACGACAAGGCACGCTGTGCGGTAGAATCGTTTGTCACAACCGGACAGGTGGTGATAATGGGCGAGGTGCGCTCCAAGGAGTACATCGACTTGGCTACAATGGCAAGACGGACTATCAACAAAATAGGTTATACAAAGTCGGATTATCAGTTCGACGGCAACTCGTGCGGAATTCTCACAGCCATACACGAGCAGAGCGATGACATAAACCGCGGTGTAGACCGCGACAACGACGACGACCAGGGTGCCGGCGACCAGGGAATGATGTTCGGCTACGCCTCAAACGAGACTGAGAGCTATATGCCCGTGAGCCTCGACCTTGCCCAACTCATCATGAAAACTCTTGCCGACATAAGGAAAGAGGGCAGACAGATGACTTACCTGCGCCCAGACTCGAAGAGCCAGGTGACGGTAGAATACAGCGACAACGGGGTGCCTCAGCGCATAGACACCATCGTGGTGAGCACACAGCACGACGACTTTATAAAAGATGCCGACGGCAACGACGACGACGAGGCTATGCTGGCAAAAATCCGTGAGGACGTTATCAACATTCTTATTCCGAGAGTGAAAGCTCAGGTTGGCGCAAAGGTTTTGGCGCTGTTCAACGACAACATAAAATATTTCGTAAACCCTACAGGCAAGTTCGTTATAGGCGGACCTCATGGCGACACCGGACTTACAGGCCGCAAGATTATCGTCGATACCTACGGCGGCAAAGGCGCACATGGCGGCGGAGCGTTCTCGGGAAAAGACTCAAGCAAGGTGGACCGCTCTGCGGCTTACGCCACACGATATATAGCAAAAAACATGGTTGCGGCAGGCGTTGCCGACGAGATGCTCGTACAGGTGGCTTACGCAATTGGAGTTGCCGAGCCTGTAAGCATTTTCGTTGACACTTACGGAAAATCGCATGTCAACATGACCGACGGCGAGATTGCCGGCAAGATTAAGGAGCTGTTCGACCTGCGCCCGAAAGCCATTGAGCGCACACTGAAGCTGCGCCAGCCAATGTATCTCGAGACAGCCGCATACGGACACATGGGACGCAAGAACGAGGTGGTGAGCAAGACTTTCACCAGCCGCTATCACGAGACAAAAACCATTGATGTAGAGCTGTTTACATGGGAGAAGCTCGACAGAGTGGACGAGATAAAGAAAGCTTTCGGACTGTAAAACATGCTAAATACCGACAGCATACAGACACTGGGAGCGGCGATTGCTGATGAGGCTGTCGCCGCTCACCATTCAGGACATCTGACACCGGCACAAGTGCTGAGCTGGCTGCCCAAGGATGCCACGCCCGCACAACAGGACTCCGCTATAAGGAAGCACATAAAGATAAAGCCATGCAGTTACAGCGGCCGCCGCGACACATTGGGCACCCCAGAGACAAAGCCCGGCTGCGACACGTTTACACTTTCGAAACCGCAATGGCACGGGAAATCCATGGTGCAGAAAGATTCCGTCTACCGCCCGGAGCACACGGTGTGGCGACAAGGCGTAGCAGGCGACCCAATTCCGTACACGCTTGCCGCCGACAACGTGGTGACATCCATGCTCTTCGTGTGCTTCATCGTAGCCATGGTGTCAATCTCCGGGTCGCGTCAGTTTCTGCTGCGTCAGGCAAAAAGTTTTTTCCATACACAACGCCCGAACACCACCGCGATGACAGAGACGAGCAACGAGCTGCACTTTCAGCTGTTCCTGATTTTGCAGACATGCCTGCTGTTCTCACTGACATTCTTCTATGCCATCCGCGGCTATGCCGGGCAGACGTTCATAATAGACCAACACCTCGTAATTGGCTGTTTTACAGTCATCGTTGCAGGCTACTTTTTGGTAAAAGGCCTGTTGTACTGGGCGGCAGGCTGGGTGTTTTTTGACAAGAAGAAAAATTTACAATGGCTAAAGGCTTTCGTATTCCTTTCCTCTATCGAGGGCGTACTGACGTACCCCTTGGTGATGCTCATGGCATATTTCGGAATGGGAACAAAAAACGCCATGATTTATATGGGTATAATACTCATTTTGAGCAAAATCTTGGGTTTTTACAAAACATATATAATCTTTTTTAAGCCACAAGGCAGATTTTTGCAAAATATTTTGTACTTTTGCACCCTTGAAATTGTACCCGCCACTTCATTGTGGGGAATACTAATAGCAACGTGCAATTATTTGAAAATAAATTTTTAGGACATACAGAGAAATGATTAAGAAGATTTTGGTATCTCAGCCACAGCCGGCAAACGACAAGTCACCCTACTACGATATTGCCAACGAGTATGGAGTGGAACTGCATTTTCGCCCTTTCTTTAAGGTTGAAGGTATCACGGCAAAGGAATTCCGCCAGCAAAAGGTTAGCATCCTTAGCCACACAGCAGTTGTCTTCACATCAAGACATGCCATTGACAACTATTTCAAACTCGCAAAGGAGATGCGCCTGACGATACCAGAAGATATGAAATACTTCTGCGTGACAGAGACCATTTCGCTGTACATACAGAAATATGTCCAATACCGCAAGCGCAAGGTATTCTTCGGCACAACAGGAAAAATCGACGACCTCGTGCCAGTGATGCAAAAACACAAGGCTGAGAAATATCTCATTCCGTTGAGCGACGTTCATAACGACCACGTAAAACATCTGCTCGACTCTAAAGGACTCACACATACAGAATGCGTAATGTTCCGTACGGTAAGCAACGACCTTACACCTGAGGAGGTGGCAGGCTTCGACTACGACATGCTGCTATTCTTCAGCCCTACAGGAGTAAAGGCGCTGACCAAAAACCTGCCCAACTTCAAACAGGGCAAAACACGAATAGGCGCATTCGGACCCGCTACGGCAAAGACCGTGGCCGAAGAGGGACTGCGGCTGGACATAGAGGCACCGACAGCGGCACACCCGTCTATGACAAGTGCGCTGAGCGCATATCTCGCCTCCATTAAGGCAAAAAAATAAAAACACACTCACCATTACGCAATAAATGACTGAAAGGAGCATTATCAGACCATACACCTTGAGGAAGCAGGAAAGAGTGTGCAGCAAAAACACCATAGACAAACTGTTCAAAGGTGGCAGCAGCCGCTCGATTACAGCATATCCGCTAAGGGTGGTATACCTCGAGGCTGACGAAAACAGCAAGGAGAAATGCCAGGTGATGGTAAGCGTTCCGAAAAAATGCTTCAAAAGAGCCGTCAGACGCAACAGGGTGAAAAGGCAGGTCAGAGAGGCATACAGGCTCAACAAACACATCGTTGCCGACACCATGGCCGAGCGGGAGGGCAAATGCCTGACAATGGCATTCATCTGGCTCGACGACAACCTGCACGGCACCGACGAGATAAAGGCAAAGGTGAGAAATCTGCTTGGCAGAATAAGCGAGAGACTATGCAAACAATTGTCAAATGGCTCTCAAGAGCCCTGAGCCTCATGCTTCTGCTGCCCATCAGGTTTTACCAGACCTGCATCAGCCCGCTGACACCGCCGTCGTGCAGGTTTCAGCCCACATGCTCGGAGTATGCACGGCAGGCCATAATAAAGCACGGACCCGTAAAAGGACTTTGGCTCGCCGTCCGCAGGCTGCTAAGATGCCATCCTTGGGGAGGAAGCGGATACGACCCTGTGCCATAGGCTATCATCAAACAACAATAGAAAAACCCTAAAACTACAATAAAGTGAAGAATTTCGTAGAAGAACTGAAATGGCGCGGTATGCTGGCACAGATAATGCCGGGAACCGAGGAATTCCTGCAGAAAAATATGGTATCGGCATATCTCGGAACAGACCCTACCGCCGACTCTCTGCATATAGGCCACCTTTGTGGAATAATGATGCTGCGCCACCTGCAGCGCTGCGGACACAAGCCTTACCTGCTCGTAGGCGGCGCCACAGGCATGATCGGAGACCCATCGGGCAAAAGCCAGGAGCGCAACCTGCTTGACACAGAGACTCTTTATCACAATCAGGAGGCCATAAAGAAGCAAGTGGCAAAATTCCTTGACTTCGACAGCACAGAGCCAAACAAAGCAGAGCTTGTAAACAATTACGACTGGATGAAGGACTTCACTTTCCTTGACTTCGCACGTGAGGTTGGAAAGCACATCACCGTGAACTACATGATGGCTAAAGACTCTGTACAGAAGCGCCTGAACGGTGAGGCTCGCGACGGGCTTTCATTCACGGAGTTCACATACCAGTTGCTGCAAGGCTACGATTTCCTGTACCAGTATCAGCACTACGGAGTTAAGCTGCAGTTGGGCGGCAACGACCAGTGGGGCAACATGACAACGGGTACCGAGCTTATACGCCGCACCCTCGGCTCTGAGGCTGAGGCATACTGCCTGACATGTCCACTGATTACAAAGGCCGACGGAAAGAAGTTTGGCAAGACAGAGAGCGGAAATGTATGGCTCGACCGTAACCGCACAACTCCATACGCTTTCTACCAGTTCTGGCTCAACGTGTCGGACGACGACGCCGAAAAATACATCAAGATATTCACAAGCCTGGAGAAGGAGACCATCGACGCTCTCATTGAGGAGCACCGTCAGGATCCGGGCCGCCGCACACTGCAGAAACGTCTGGCAGAGGAAGTCACACGAATGGTACACTCAGACGAGGATCTGCAGATGGCACAGGAGGCAACTAACATTCTGTTCGGAAAGGCAACTAAGGACAGCCTGCAGAAGCTTGACGAGGCTACTCTTCTCGATGTGTTCGACGGCGTGCCGCACTACACCGTAGGCAGCGATGTGCTCGGCCAGCCTGCTGTTGACGTGCTCAACCTGGAAGGCATGGAGATATTCCCAAGCAAGAGCGAGATGAGAAAGCTCGTAAAGGGCGGCGGCGTAAGCCTCAACAAAGAAAAACTCGCAGCCTTCGACCAGATTATAACAGCCGACGACCTCATCGACGGCAAGTATCTGCTTGTACAGAAGGGAAAGAAAAACTACTTCCTCATCACTGTAAAGTAGATTTTTATAGCAAAATTTGGTGGAATACGAAAAAAGTACTAACTTTGCAAACGCATTGGACCATGGTGTAATGGTAACACTACAGGTTTTGGTTCTGTCATTATGGGTTCGAGTCCCGTTGGTCCAACAAAATGCAAAGACTGTATAAACGGCAAATGGGCGTAATCTTGCGATTGCACCCATTTGCTGTTTATAGATATCCGCATTAGCAGAAAGAGTGAATCTGTAAAAATCAGAGACGGGACTGCAAAACAGCAGAAAACAGTAAAATAGTGTGAAATCATTCGCCATATCTTTCACTTTACAAAAAAATATACTATCTTTGCAAAAAACTAATCAGTATAAGAAACCATGACGACAAATTACCAACTCCGCTATGCCGCCCATCCGGCAGATGCCAAATCATACGACACAAAACGACTGCGCAACGACTTTCTCATCGAAAACCTTTTCGCCGGGAACGAAGTCAACATGGTTTACTCCATGTACGACCGCATGGTTGTAGGCGGTGCCATGCCTGCTGGTGAAGAGCTGGCGTTAGAGGCTATAGAGCCACTGAAAGCGCCTTTCTTCACAACCAGGCGTGAGATTGGAATATTCAATATCGGTGGAGGAGAGGCAATAATAAAAGCTGGCGACGAGACTTTCACACTCGGATTCAAAGAAGCCCTGTATATCGGAAGCGGCGAGAGAAACGTTGTCTTCGCAAGCAAAGACACCAGCAACCCTGCAAAACTATACTTCAACAGCACTGTGGCCCACACCTCGTATCCATGCAGAAAAATAACAAAGGCCGATGCCGTGAGCGTGAGAATGGGAGCTTTGGAGACATCAAACGAGCGCGTAATCAACAAGATGATAGTCAACCAAGTGTTGCCGACATGCCAGCTGCAAATGGGAATGACCGAGCTTTGCACAGGCTCCGTATGGAACACCATGCCCGCACATACACACAGCAGACGCATGGAGGCATACTTCTATTTCGACATGCCAAGTGACCAGGCCGTCTGCCACTTTATGGGCGAGCCACAGGAGACAAGACACTTATGGATGAAGACAGAGGAGGCTGTGCTGTCGCCAGAATGGAGCATCCACTCTGCCGCAGCCACCCACAACTACACATTCATTTGGGGAATGGGCGGAGAGAATCTCGATTACAGCGACCAAGACTTTTACGCCATCACTGATTTAAAATAAAATACATAAAAGAATACGTAAATATCCTTCCTCATACGTATTAATAATAAAAGGAAGTATACAATAAACTCAAATACAGACAAAATGACAAGTTTAAAAGATTTTTCACTCGAAGGCAAGAACGCCTGGATCACAGGTGCTTCTTACGGCATCGGTTTCAACATTGCAAAGGCATTTGTTGCAGCAGGTATTAAGAACATCATTTTCAACGACATCAACGAGGCTGCCCTTGAGCGTGGTCTTGCCAACTACAAGGAGGCAGGCATTGAGAACGTGAAGGGTTATGTTTGCGATGTTACAAACGAAACTGCCGTTAAGGAACTCGTTGAGAAAATTCACGCGGAGGTTGGTCAGATCGACATTCTGGTAAACAACGCCGGCATCATCAAGCGTATTCCTATGCACGAGATGAAGCGCGCAGAGTTCCAGCAGGTTATCGACGTAGACTTGGTGGCTCCGTTCATCTGCTCAAGCGCTGTTATCCCAGAGATGATGGAACGCCGCGAGGGTAAGATTATCAATATCTGCTCTATGATGAGCGAGCTTGGCCGTGAGACAGTCTCGGCTTACGCAGCAGCCAAGGGTGGTCTGAAGATGCTCACACGCAACATCTGCTCAGAATATGGCGAGTACAACATTCAGTGTAACGGTATCGGCCCGGGCTACATCGCAACTCCACAGACAGCTCCTCTCCGTGAGCGTCAGGCAGACGGCAGCCGTCACCCGTTCGACAGCTTCATCTGTGCAAAAACTCCTGCCGGACGCTGGCTCGACCCGTCTGAGCTTGGCGGTCCCGCAGTATTCCTAGCCTCTCACGCATCAGATGCAGTAAACGGACATGTGCTCTATGTAGATGGCGGCATCTTGGCATATATCGGCAAGCAGCCTAAGTAACAAACTGATTATAATACAAAAAATAGGATACACAATTTGCGTATCCTATTTTTTTGTAAAAAAGTTGCAAAATATTAGAGTGCGTTAGCCAACTCTGCTCCAGCCTTGAACTTGGCAACCTTCTTGGCGGCGATAGTGATAGGCGCCTTTGTTGCAGGGTTGATGCCCTGACGCTCTGGGCGCTCAGCAACTGAGAATGTACCGAAGCCTACGAGCTGTACCTTGTCACCTGCCACGAGAGCTTCCTTGATAGCCTCGGTAGTTGCCTCCAAAGCCTTCTTTGCATCAGCCTTGCTGATAGAAGCAGAAGCTGCGATTTTGTCAATTAATTCAGTTTTGTTCATGATTTTTAATTTGTAAAATGAATATATTTAGTGATTATTCTCGTTTTTGCTGACAAATATAGTTTTTTCTTTTCATAACTCAAACAAAAATTCAAAAAAAGTGATATAAATATTGATTTTTTTCCTTAAAAGAACCTTTTTAGCATAAAATAAGGGATATTTTTCGTACTTTTGCACCGACAGAAAAAAGAATACGACAATTAAAAAGTTTTTGCTCATGCGCAACATTCCAACTATAACAAAAAACCTTCTCATCATCAACATATTGGCATTCTTAGCCATGTATGTGATAAAAGGCTCAACCGGTGTTGACCTCAACAACATATTCGGACTCCATTTCTTCATGGCTTCCGATTTTCAGGTCTACCAGCTTGTAACGTATATGTTCATGCACGCCAACTTCGAGCATATACTCTTCAACATGTTCGCCCTGTGGATGTTCGGCTGTGTGGTAGAAAATGTATGGGGGCCTAAAAAACTCCTTTTCTATTACATATTCTGCGGCATCGGAGCAGGTTTCCTGCAAGAGATTGCACAGTTTTTCTGGGTTTATTACACATTCGACTCACAGCAGCCGTTGGGAATGTTTGAGGCGATAGGAGTGATGCAAGAACTGTCGCACAGCCTCAACGGACTTACAACGGTAGGCGCGTCGGGAGCCATCTACGCCATCCTTTTGGCATTCGGCATGCTGTTTCCCGAAGAGAGAATTTTCATTTTCCCGCTGCCGATACCTATCAAGGCAAAATGGTTTGTAATGGGATATGCGGGCATTGAGCTGTTCTCTGCACTTGCCACTCCTGGCGACAACGTGGCTCATCTCGCGCACCTCGGAGGCATGATATTCGGTTTCTTCCTCATACGCTATTGGCGCAACAATCCGGACGGAGGAAGATATGGCAGAATAAACGGCCAGCAGTTCTTCGACCGTATGCGGAGCAACTGGGAGAACCGCACTAACCGAAAAACGCCAAACAACAACAGCGCTAACGGTTTCTCTTCGCACCAAAGCGACTGGGACTACAACTCACGCCAAAAGGCAAAACAGGAAGAGGTTGACAGAATACTCGACAAGATAAGGAAAAGCGGCTACGAGAGCCTGACACGTGAGGAGAAGCAGACACTCTTCGACCAATCAGACAGAAAATGATAAGTAAAATAAAAAACATAATCCTACAGATGGTGGCAGGAGCAAATATCGCAACTGTCATCATCATGCTGATTATAGGATACAGCGACCGGCTGCATCCCACTACCCTACCGCTATTAGCCAACGCCGGGCTTATTTTCCCGGTTTTCATTCTCCTAAACCTCTTCTTTCTGGTGTTTTGGGTGATATTTAAGTTTCGCTGGGTTATCATTCCGCTGGTTGGTTTCATTGTCTGTTACCAACCTGTAAGAAACTATTGTCCGCTGAATATCACGACAGAAACTCCCGACTCCGCATTCAAAATCCTGTCATACAACGTATGGCTGTTTGGAAGTTGGGAAGACCCAGAAAACAACGCTATTGTGAAATACATAGCTGAGCAAGACGCCGACATAGCATGTCTTCAGGAAGCCAATGCCAGTGGCGTGGGAGAAAAACAGATTGAGAAAACCATTAATCCCGTTTACCAATACCGTGATACTCTGAAGAAAGGCACAGGAGGCACCGTGCTCGCTTTCTACAGCAAACATCCCATACTGCGGAAACAGCACATAGACTTTGACTCAAAAGGAAACATGGCAGGAGCCGTCTGGCTCAACGTTGGCGGCGACACAGTGATAGTCGTAAACACCCATTTCGAGACAACCAGCCTCACATCCGACGACAAGGCACATTTCAAGCAGATGATGAAAGGCGAATATACGAGCGACAGCGTAGAGACAACATCACGCGAGCTATATGCGAAGCTCAAAGAGTCAACATTCAAAAGAGCGCCACAAGCGGAGGCTGTGGCAAGGTTCATAGCATCGCATAAGGAACACCCCGTTATCTGCTGCGGCGATTTCAACGACGGCCCAAACTCGTATGCCCACCGTACCATTGCCAACGAGCTAACCGACTGCTACACAGCATCGGGCAACGGGCCGGGAATAAGCTACCACAAAAGCGGGTTCTACGTCAGAATTGACAACATTTTCTGTTCCGCAGATTTAGACCCGATAAAGTGCGTTGTCGATGACAAAATAACCACAAGCGACCATTATCCCATCATTTGTTGGCTCAAAAAAAGGTGAAAACCTTAAAAATTAAATAATAAACACAGAATAATTTTCCAAAGTGTGAAAAATATATTATCTTTGCACGTCTTATAGTGTTTTCTGCCTGCAACACGCATAAGGGTGCAGGCAGACCGCAACCAACAAGACTGTCAGACACATACACCCCGACTAAGTAAAGGAAACGAAATCATAAAAAATAAATAAACAACAAACAAAAATGCAAAACAAAGGAATTGTAATTGTAACAGCCGTCTTATTGACGCTTGCAAGCATCTTCTATTTGTCTTTCTCTGCTGCCACTTATTACTACGACAGCGAGGCTGCAAAAATTGAAGACCCAATCGCGCAGCAGGACTACAAGGACTCTGTGAAGTATCTGGGAATCTACTCTTACCAGAAGTGCTTGGAAACTAAGATCGGTCTCGGACTTGACCTCAAGGGCGGTATGAACGTCATCCTTGAGATTTCTGTTCCGGACGTAGTAGAAACACTGGCAGACCACAAGACTGACGTGGCTTTCACAAAGGCTATGGAGCAGGCAAGGGCTGAGGAGGAGACAAGTCAGAGCGACTTCATCTCTCTCTTCATCAATGCATATCACAAGAATGCGCCAGGTCACAAACTTGCCGAAATCTTCGCCACCCAACAGCTTCAGGGCAAAGTAAATCCGCAGAGCACAGACGCTGAGGTTGAGAAGGCTATCCGTCAGGAGGTTCAGGCAGCCATCGACAACTCATTCAATGTTGTACGCACCCGTATCGACAAATTCGGCGTTGTACAGCCTAACATCCAGAAACTTGAGGGTCAGGAAGGCCGTATCATGGTCGAGATGCCTGGTATCAGCGAGCCTGAGCGTATGCGTAAGCTCCTTCAGGGTAGCGCAAACCTTGAGTTCTGGGAAACATACAATGCGCAGGAGATTGTTCCGTACCTCGTACAGCTTGACAGCCGTCTGGCTAATGGCGAGCAGGAAGAGGCTAAGGCTGACACTGCCGCAACTGCCGCAACCGATACTGTAGCAGCAAAGAAAGAGGCACCAAAGTCTCAGTTCCAGATAAAGAAAGACGACAAGAAAGCTGCTGTTAAGGAAACTCCAGAGGCACAGCTTGCAGAGGCTAAAAAGCAGCATCCGCTGCTCGCAATGCTTCAGACAACAGGCGGCAACTCACTCGCTCTCGTTGGTTACGCAAGCATCCGCGACACCGCTGCCATCAACAGCATCATCTACTCTAAACTCGCACAGCAGATTCTTCCTTCTGACGTAAAACTGCTTTGGAGCGCCAAGCCTGCCGACGGTATATCTGCTAAGAATATCTACGAGCTTTATGCCCTGAAGGTGACAACCACAACAGGACGTGCTCCTCTTGAGGGTGATGTTATCACAGACGCTAAAGACCAGTTCGACCAGATTACAGGTGCTCCAGAGGTCAGCATGAGCATGAACACAGACGGCGCACGCCGTTGGGCAGCCCTCACAAAGGCTAATATAGACAAGGCTATCGCCATCGTTCTCGACGGTGTCGTATATTCTGCACCACGTGTAAACGGTGAGATTACAGGCGGTCAGTCCTCAATCTCTGGCAGCTTCACTATCGAAGACACCAAAGACCTTGCAAATACACTTAAGTCAGGCCGTATGCCGGCTCCTGCACGTATCGTACAGGAAGAGGTTGTTGGTCCTACACTCGGCGCACAGTCTATCCAACAGGGTGTTATCTCATTCATCATCGCTTTCGTAGTATTGATGGTTTACATGATTCTCATGTACAACTTCGTACCAGGTATGTTGGCAAACTGCGCCCTTTTGGTCAACCTGTTCTTCACACTTGGTATTCTAACCTCGTTCCAGGCTGCCCTTACCATGAGCGGTATTGCCGGTATGGTGCTTTCTCTCGGTACAGCGGTCGATGCCAACGTGCTCATCTACGAGCGTACTAAGGAAGAGCTCAAGGCAGGAAAGAACATCAAACAGGCTGTGGCTGCCGGTTACAGCAACGCTTTCTCTGCCATCTTCGACTCTAACTTCACATCATTGCTCACTGGTATCATTCTCTACTCATTCGGTACAGGTCCTATCCGTGGTTTCGCAACTACCTGGATGATTGGTATCGTCTGCTCATTCTTCACAGCCGTTTATCTGACGCGCCTCGTTTGGGAGAACAGACTCGGCAAAGACAAGTGGCTCAACCAGACTTTCACTACTGCATTGTCAAACAACTTTATGCAGGGCTGCAAGTACAAGTTCATGAGCATGTACAAAAAAACCTTCACCCTGGCTGTTGTCGCAGTGGTAGTCTTCGTAGTAAGCTTCTTCGTACGCGGTCTTGCAAAGAGCATTGACTTCACAGGCGGACGTAACTATGTAGTACAGTTCGAGAAGAGCGTACAGCCTGAGGATATCCGCGGCATTATTGCAGACGCATTCCCTGGCTCAACAACAAGTGCCCTCTCTCTCGGTACCGACAACAAGACAATACGTATCTCTACCAACTATAAGATCGAGTCAAACAGCCCTGCTGTTGACGATGAGGCAGAGACAATTCTCTACAACGCTCTGAAGAAGGCAAACTTCGTTTCTCAGAAGAGTGTTGAGGACTTCAAGAATCCGGACATCCGTCAGGGAGGCTCTATCATCAGCAGCTCTAAAGTTGGTCCTTCGGTAGCTAAGGATATCACTAAGGGTGCTATCATCAGCGTTATTATCGCTCTTATAGCAATCTTCGTCTACATCCTTATCCGCTTCCGCAACATCGCATTCTCATTCGGCTCAACCGCCGCACTTGCACTCGATGCACTCATCGTCATTGGCCTGTTCTCTCTGCTGCAGGGTTGTCTGCCATTCTCACTCGAGGTAGACCAGACATTTATCGGTGCCATCCTTACCGTTATCGGTTATTCTATCAACGATAAGGTGGTGGTATTCGACCGTATCCGTGAGAACCTGCGCCTGCATCCAAAGCAGGACATCCAGAAGGTATTCAACGACTCCATCAACCAGACTCTTGCACGTACCATCAATACATCACTCTCTACTTTGATTGTATTGTTGTGCATCCTCTTCCTTGGCGGTAAGAGCATCCAGCCATTCGCATTCGCCATGACACTGGGTGTCATCTTCGGAACCTTGAGCTCAATCTTCATAGCCTCTCCTATCGCTTACCTCGTCATGGGGCGCAAAATCAACGAAGAGGCAGCAGTATCTGCAGCATAGCTCTACACATTAATTTATATAATGTCAAAGGCCGCAATGGAATTTCCGTTGCGGCCTTTTTTATTTAGAAGAATAGATGCTATAGAGAAGATAGAATAAATAGAGAAGGAGGATAAGATATAGAATCGATTATTTCTATAAAACTATTGTTTTTCTATCTGCTCTATTGTATCTATCTGCTCTATTGTATCTATCTGCTCTATTGTATCTATCTGCAATTTATTTTTTTCTTTTAAAAATTGGCTATTACAAATTTATCCTTTACCATTGCATTCTATAATACACAGGGAGAAAAAATAGTTTAATATTAAGATATAAATTCCTAATTCATCAAAACAATTATCCATGAAAGCAAAAACAAGGAAACTGTCGTTACTCACATGTATCGGTCTGGGACTATGCATTTTTTCCGGATGTACAGACAACGGCTATGATTTAAGCAACATCGACATGACTGTCGGCATCGGTAATGGAGAATTTTTCTTACCAACCTGCTCTTCAGACACTATTCAACTCAACGACGTGTTAGAACTCAACGACTCCGAAACTGTCATAGAGAAGGAAAATGGAGACTACTACTTCATCCAAGACGGAGAGAAAGTAAATCCTACCAGAACAAGCGTTGCGCCCGTGACAATAACGCAGAAAAGAGGTGAGCTTTACGACTTCGAGTTCTCTTTAGACAAATACCTTTCACAACAGGGCAAAAGAGGCAATACCCGCAACATCAATGTCAATCTGAGCGAAGAGAAAGTTATCTACCTCTTCTCTTACAACGGTGATCTCCCTGAAGAGATTGAAGAACTCTGCTCTGCCCATATCAATGGCAATATGTCTATCAAGTCTACTTTCTCACCATCTATCAAGGCTTTTATCCCTGAATTCGACCAGATTACAATTGAGTTGCCATCGTTTATAACAATCGACGATGTTGTAACAAACAACAAGTACAAAATCGAAGGCCACAAGCTTATTATCTATAACCTAAGTACCAAGTCAGATCTGAACCTTAAGTTCAAGCTCTCTAAAATTAACTGCGCACAAGTCAGCGAGTCTCTTGGTAAACTCGAGACTTCTGACGGCAAACTGAATATTGAGGCAAGCCTTAAGATGACACTCAAGGCCAGCAGCATCGTTGCCGATGCCACAGGAGCTGATCCAACAAAGTGTAGCGTCACATCAGAAATGGGAACCGACAATAAGATTACGATCACTAAGGTAGAAGGACGTTTCAACCCTGTCATCGACCTTGGCAAATTTGGCTCTTCCGAGATAACGGGCATTCCAGACTTCCTCAATGAGGATGGCGTAGTGCTCGATATTGACAACCCTCAGATTATGCTCAACGTAGAAAGCGGTCTCGACATACCAGGCTTCGCAAGCGGCAAACTTACCGCAACCAAAGACGGCAGGACAACAACCGTTATTGATATTCCTGAAATGAACATCATAGCCAACGGAACATCAAAAATATGCTTCTGCCGCAATGCCGCAAAGGTTGACAAGAGCGCTTTCACCAGCGTTATCGAGATACCAGACCTCTCTACCCTGCTTAACCCAATTCCTGACCACATCAGCTTCACTGGCAGTGCGCATGCCGACAACAGCATTATTGCCAGTTTTGAGCTTGGCAAACAGTACACATTAACACCAAGCTACCGCATAGAGGCACCATTGGCATTTGCCGAGAATGCTAAGATTGTATACACTGACAGCTTTGATGATTTCAACGACGACCTCGAAGATTTTGATTTTACAGAGAACTCATACATCGAGATGACAGCAGATGTAGAGAACAAGATTCCTGCATATCTCAATGCCTCAGCTATAGCAGTCGACATCAACGGCAACGAAATGCCACAGTCGGAGGTTGCAGTAAAGGTTGAGGGCGAGATAGCAGCCTCTACCGATGGCAAGACTCCAAAGACTTCACCTCTTAAAGTGACACTCACACCAGCCAAGGGCGCTATAAAGAAACTTGACGGGCTCAAATTCACAGTCTCTGGCGCTGCTAAGGCAGAAGGCGACGGCCCTACTATAACAGGACAGACTCTTAACACCCGAAACCACTCTCTTGTGATAAAGAACATTAAGATTAAATTTGTTGGCAAGGCTATTGCTGACCTGAACTAATAAGACAATACTCATGAAAACTATATATAGATTTCTCGGTACAGCACTTATGGCTGCTGTTGCCTCAACAACTATAGCACAAACCTTAGGAACAGCATATTTTACAAAGGACTATAATTTCAGACATGCACTGAACCCTGCACTCGGAAACGACCAAAACTATGTATCGATACCTGCACTCGGAAATGTACATGCTGGCATTCATGGCAACTTCGGCGTGAAAGATGTCATAATGGACAACCCTATGTATCCTAATGGCAGCTCCGACCGCCTTACCACATTCATGAACCCATATATTTCTGCCGATGATGCTCTGAAAGGGTTCAGCAAAGGCAACAACAGATTCCTGCAAGATCTCGACATAGCCATTCTCTCTGCTGGTTTCAGGGGCTTCGGCGGCTACAACACTATTGAGCTAAATCTTCACGAGTCGTTAGGTCTCTCTCTCCCCTACGAACTCTTTGAGTTTGCCAAAAACATTGGCAACCAAACCTACAACATCGGCGATATCAACGCCAATGCACAGGCATACGCCGAACTCGCTCTCGGCCACTCACGCGACATTACTGATAAGCTGCGTGTCGGCGCAAAAGTAAAGTTCCTATTCGGTGGAGCCAGGGCTGATGTAGCTTTCAAAAACATCCGTGCCGACCTCTCAGGCACCGATAAATGGACTCTCTCTGGCAAGGCTGAGGCAAATGTCTCTATGAAAGGCTTCACATACAAAACCGAGACTAAGGAATACAACGAGGAAGGACGCGGAACATACGAGCAGGTAAACGATGTTGACGTAGACGGTGCCGGACTTGGCGGCTTCGGTGTAGCATTCGACCTCGGTGCTGTTTACAAAATCAACAGCGACTGGACCGTAAGCGCAGCAATCCTCGACCTCGGTGGCATATCATGGTCTAACAATGTAACAGCCGAAAACAACGGTGAGCAGTTTGAGTTCGACGGTTTCCACGATGTTGCTATCCACAGCAATGACAAAACCGATAAATTGGACGAGCAGACCGACAAGATTGGTGACCAGTTCATGGACTTCGCCCATCTTAACGACAAGGGCGACAAGGGCGGACGTACAACTGGCATTGGCGCAACTATCAACCTTGGTGCCGAATATACTCTTCCTGTATACAGAAAAATAAAGTTCGGTGCTCTCAGCTCTACACGCATCCGTGGCTCATACACTTGGACCGAAGGCCGTCTGAGTGCCAACTGGGAGCCGACAAAATGGCTCGATGGCGGTGTAAGCTTCGCCGCCAACAGCTTCGGAGCAAACATGGGCTGGATTGTCAACTTCCATCCAAAGGCGTTCAATTTCTTTATCGGAATGGATCACCTTCTCTGCAAATTCAGCAAAGACGGTATTCCATTGGGAAGCAACACCAGCGTGGCCCTTGGTATGAGCGTAGCATGGTAAGGATATAGATTTATATAGCAAATAGAGATTATAGAAAAAACAGAGCAGATAAGGGTGGTTGCCAATATCTGCTCTGTTTTTTTCTGATCTATTTTTTTAATCTATTTTTCTACTTCCTCACTCTCACCTTTCCGCCTTTTATATATAGTCCCTTCTGTGGAGCCGAGAGTCTCTGTCCTGCAATATTATATATTTTTTCATTGATATTGTCCTCGGCTGTAATCTCATCAATACCCGATGTAACCTTCTGCAGCAGCCTTACGTTGTCAATATAAAGCAAAGTGTTGTTGGCGGCGCCTGTGCTTGCCGATGTGGAATATCCCAGTGAGAGAGCAACATCTGCGGCTGTGTCAAGGTCGAAGTCGTAGACCATAATCTGCCATGTGCCCGCAGCATCTGGATAGCGGTAGTCGGTAGTGCCGTTATATGAAATACCTGTGAGCGAGGTATTCACGTTGTTTGCAGTTGTTACCTTTGTCCCATCGTTTGATGTCTGGTTAGGGCAATCGTATCTCATGTTAATAAGCAGACGATAGGAGCCGGCAGGCAATGATATGCTTTGTGTTATGGCATTACTTCCACTGTCCCAAGAATTGAGCACCGTCAGCGTACGGTCGCCACAGGTCTCATCAGCAACGCACCGGCCTACCTTTGCCGCATAGTTTCCCACACTGCTTGGGCTTACACAGAACATTGTTGAGCTATATGGCATAGAATACATTCTGCAGAAATTGCTGCCAGATGCCAGACCGTTGCCTGGAGTCCATCCCTTCACCGGCAAAACATTTGGCCACTTAGCGTTTGCCGCAGCCACACTGTTTGTGTAGCATGTAGGATAGGTCACGCCGCTGGCGGTAACATTCGAGCTTACCGTAGAGTATGTCTCGTCTTTTTCGAAACTTGCGTTTTGCACAAAGTCCTTCGTAATCTCTTGATATCCTTTCGTGAGATCTTCTTTGTCTGATACGGGAAACGTAGCCCCTTCCACGAGAAGGTCGCCTCCGCTTATTGTTACTTTAACACATCCAACTGTTTTAAATGTTTTCTCCACAATGCCGTTGTCGGTTATGGCTCTCACGGTATATTCACAGTCACAATCGGCGGTAGCCTCCAAATATGCCACATTTGGATTTTCCTTGTCGAGAACAGTGTTAAGCGAGTTGTCATCAACAAATATTCTTGTTGCGCTCACAGCAGAGTTGTTCTGCTCAAGAGCCAAAGTAACCTCGCCCATCACTGCGGGTTGCTTAACAACAGGATATCCAAGAGCAGTATATGGCAGCTGGAACTTGGCCTGTTGGTCGCTCAAGAAGTTACTTACCATAAGGTATCTTGTTCCGTCAGGGTCGGCAGCAACAATGCCATTCCATCCTTCAGGCAGCCTCTCTGTAAGCATTA
This sequence comes from uncultured Prevotella sp., assembly GCA_902477645.1. Taxonomy (GTDB): domain Bacteria; phylum Bacteroidota; class Bacteroidia; order Bacteroidales; family Bacteroidaceae; genus Prevotella. The sequence continues at coordinate 21,362 of CABSIA010000002.1, forward strand.
TCATCTCCTCGCTCATGCGTTTTGTCTCATCTGCGGCGATATTGCTGTAGTAAACCACATTTCTGCTGTCCACCTTGTCGCCCATGGCAAACTGACGGCTTGTTGCAGAGTAAGCAGGATATAACTTTGCCGTCATCACAGAATTGTTGTTGCTCTTGTCGCCAAACGCCATTTCCTTACCGTTGTGGGCAACAATTCCGAGAGCGTTGTCAACATTCACCCATGGTGAGCTGAACGTTACGAACTGTGAGCCGTCAGTCTGCTTGTGTGTGTCCTCGTAATAGAGTGTGCGCTTTGTCTTTGTCAGCTCATCTACAGAAACAGCAGTCAGTCCACCCTGTTCCTTAGTTATAGTGCCGTTTGCGAGAGCCGATACATAGTCGAGATAAATCACGGCATTGCCAGGGGTAGAATATATTGCGAAGCGGTTGTTAAGGATAGCGTCGTTGGTGTTCAACTCACCGTTCATCACCCATGCATCGCCGTCAAACTGATATATGCCGTTCACCACAGGTGTGGCGTTTGTAGCCTTTCCGCTCACGTTGTACCAGCCTATGAAGTTTCCGGTGTTGTTCTGCTTGAACGGCACCACAATCTTGTTCTTGTCTACCGAGTTGGCAGCGATATATCCGGTATAGCTGCTTATGCCCGGTGCCCAAGAGAAGGTTGTGAAACGGTCTTTTGTATATGCTCTCACAATGTTTTGCGATGTTATATGCTTTGCCTCAGAATATCTGTTGCGGAATGTCTCAAAATCCGTAGGCTGCATATCGGCAGTTGATGCGGCATGGTGCATAAGGTAGGTCATCATAACACGGTGTGCCTCAACGCCCATTCTTCGCGCACCGATATCAGAACGGAGCAGCCATGAGCCGTCGTCGGTTGTTGTCTGGCGAGCCTTAATCATCTTATAAGCCAAATTTTCGAGCATCAGCGCATCGGCATCACGCAGGAAGCAGGCGTTTGTTGTATAAGATGTTATCTGGTCATACAGGAAGAGGCTCCAGTCATTGCCGTTAGGCATGGCGAGTTCGCCGTCGGCAAGTGCCAGCCAGTTCAACACCTCTGTCTGTACCTTGTCGTTGTTGTGCATCAGGGCGTTTGTCTTCCATTTCTCCTCACCGTATAGTGTTGTCTGGAAAAGTTTCAGCGCAAGTGCAGCCTCACCGAGTTCCTGAATTACGACATTCTGGTAAGATGTGTGGAAATAGTTATGGTTCTGCAGTGTATAGTCATCATACAGGTTCTGCCCCTTATAGAGCTGAGCTACGGTAGTGTTGTCATATTCAGGATCGATGATGGTATTGTTGTTTGCATCGTCCTTATGTGAGTAGCTGTTTATGGCGAACTCACGAAGACGCGCAAACCATTTTGGCGCCAGCTCATCGTCGGGGAACAGTCCGAGAGTAGCGGCAAGCACATCGGCCTCCCATCCGTTTTCCTCGGCTTTGGTGTCACCGGCAAATCCTGTCGGTATTGTGCGGTTAAGCTCATAGTTGCACTCAGCCTTCAGCAACGCCTTAATATATCCTTTCTGCACATCGCTGAGCTTTTCCCACTGGAAGAAGGCGGAATAAGCCACCGACATTGCCCAGAGCGAGCTTTCCCATACATGGTCGGATGCCGAAACCGAGCCCCAATAATTATTTCCAGAACACACCTTCAGCTTGTTTGCCTTGTGGGTAGAATAAGCGAACACGAGCGATTTCATAGCCATATCCTCAACATCGTCCCATGTAACGCCTTCTGGCAGGGTAACCTTATCCTTGCCATATTTTACGAGAAATGCGCTTACCATCGACAGGTCGGCGTTTGAGCGCACGCCGTCCTCATTGTTCTGCATGGTAGAGTTGCTCCTGAAGCATCCGCACGCCTCGCCCACGCTGTTAGGAGCCTGAGCCTGCTGGAAGTCGTTCTTCATATATTTTGCAAAGTTGGCAAGCATCTGCAGCAGGTCGCCCTGCATTGTGGCCTCGTCTACGAAGTCACCGTTTATTATGCCTTCCGTAACGCTTGCTATCTCATCCTCTGTAGGGTCTCCAGGCTCCACATAGTCGTCAGGCATTTTGACGAGCCTCATATTGTCCACTATTATGCAACTGCCGCCCGACAGCCAGTCAACGGTCAGCCCTATATTTGCCACCCCGTCCATTTCCTGCTCGAAGCTAACCTCGTATGTCTGCCATTTGTCGGTGGTGAAATACGAATTGACCCCCTGGTTGAATGCTGCAGAGGTATTAGCATCGCCGGCATAGAGCTTAAACGAAGATGTTGCCGAGTTAGCGTAAGCAGAGCGCACATCGGCCTGCAGCTTGTATTTGCCTTTAGGCAGAGAGGCTATATTCTGCTTTAGGGTAGTAGTGCCAGCCGACCATCCTTGTCGCATATAAAAAGCCTGTGTGCCGTCGGCAATGGTTGTCACCTTGCCGAAATTATTGTCGGTAAAGCAGGCGGCTGTCACCACGAGAGTTGTCACACCGGTGCCGTCCACTACCCACTCATTAGGAGCCGCAGTCTTATATCCGCGCAGTCCGTCAGCAGAGTTGTTGACAGCCTCAAGAGACGATATGTCATCAAGCTCGAATGAGGCATTCTTCACATAATCCGCCGTAACGTCGGTTTGTGCCATCATGCTTGTAGAGAAAGCTAATGAGGCAAGAATCAGTGTTTTTTTCATTGGATTTGAATATTGATATTTTATATTTTATCAGTATAGTAGTTCGCACACGGCGCAACTATGGCTGCCGTCATGAAATTATGCCGTAAAATTACACAAAATGTTTGTAATCAACAAGAAATAATGCAGAATATTTTAAATAGATAACATCTGAGAAATTTCCCATGGAACTTGTAGGGCCGCTATGTATAGCGGCCGCAAGCAATAATGGTAATCAAAAAATACCTATGCCAATTGCGGCCGCTATACATAGCGGCCCTACAGGTTCCATAAATTCTATCCACTCAAAAAGCCCTCCTATCCGGTTTGGACAGGAGGGCTTAATAATTCAGTTATTCAGTATCCCCAAAGGGGCTTTTATTTACTTAGTCATAACCTTTGTAGCCTTACCGTTGCGAACAACGATGTAGAGACCCTGCTTGCCGAGGTTGGCAACACGCTGACCATTGATGTTGTAGATAGCGTCGCTCTTCAGAGCCTCGTTCTCAATCTCAGTGATACCTGTTACAGGACCGTTCCAACCTTCGTTATTACCCTTAGCGGTGAGAGTCAGAGTGAAGTCTGTTGCAGAGTACCATGTAACGGTAGTGTGCTTGTTGGTCTTTGTAGAGTCAGATGTAAGACCGATAGTGAGAGTGTGGTTTGTAACCTCAATGTTTGGAATGTCGAGGTGCATCCAGCCACGTCCCTTACCAGCATTTGCATTAGAGATAGATGCGAGATAAGCATTTTCTTTGTCTGTCTGGAGAGCTTTCACTGCATTCTCCCAAATCTGACCATACACATCCCATGCGTCATCTGTTACCCATTCGCCAGTAGCGCCGTCCTGATGTGTATAGGTCTGCATAGGAATCTCCATCCATGTTGTATCAGCGGCCTCAGTACCTACAGCGCCGAAGATGCATGCGCCCAAGCCTGATGTACGAACGTTTGCACCAAGAGTATAAGTACCGTTAGGCAGACCTTCGATAACCTGTTCCATGTAGAGGTTGTTCTTACCGGCAGTAGCGTTCCATGTATCGAAATAGTTGCGGTTCGCATCATCAGTGAAGTACTGTCCCTTCTTTACAGGACCGTCGCCGTCGCCCTTAATAACTGTCCAGCCGTCAGCAGACTCAGACTTAGCGTTCATAATGAAGCCTGTATAGTCTGTAGCGTCAGGATTGTTCTCGTAGTTGTCCTGAGCCTGAGCAACAGCGATAGCAGCCTTAAGCTCGAGAACAGCAGTGTTGATATATTCTGTAGACATCAAGTTAGCTACGAGAACAGCCTTTTGATTAGCCATAGTCTCAGAGAGAGCCTTCTTTGCAGTCTCAGAAGTCATAGCAGCAAGAGCCTCAGCAGCGCTGTTGTAAACAGGAGCGTAGGTCTCAGCATACCCCTTAAGGATTGTGATGATGCTGTCTACCTTGTTGTATGTACCGTTGTTGATGTAAGCGAGAGTAGCGTCGTAACCAGCCTTAACGATTTCGGCAGCCTCTGCGTATGTGTTGTCGGCGATGTTCTGAGCTATAGTTGGAATAGTCTGTCCCTCAGCGTTGATAGCCTCATACTTAGCCTCAGAAGCCTCTGCGAGCTTAATAGCGGCATTGAGGAATGCGAGGTCGCCTGTCTTTGTGTACTCGGCGATGCTGTCGGTAGCATTAGCCTTGTCAGCGCCGAAGTGCATAGCTGCAACGAGAGTGTTTGCATACTCAGCCTTTGCAATGAGAGCTGCCTGGATTTCCTCCTCAGATGCGGCACCGAGATAGTAGAGCTTGAAGTTTGTTGCGCAGAACCATCCGCTCTGATTTTTGTTGGCAAGAGTACCGGAAGCGCCTATGGTGAGCTTGCCGTCGTGAACGAGCACCTTGTCAGAGGTGAGGGTTGTCCACTGGCCATCGTGGTTGCTGTTCCACAAGCCCTCGGTCAGCGATGCAGAGTTAGCAGACTGAAGTGCGCTTGTAGCGAACACGTGCTGGTCATTGACAAAGCCGTCCTGAGTGATAAGGTCACCAGCTACCTTGTAGTAGCCGTTAGGCAGATTTGCTATATCCGAAGAGACTGCAAGAGTCTTTCCGTCAGCATTTGCCCTCCATGCGTTCCAGCATACACGTCCCTGAGCGTAGTTCAGACGCTGGTCGCCATCGGTACAGGTACCAGACTTATACCAAGTCTCAGAAGTAGCTATCTCAGGAGCCTTGCCAGCCTCGAATGTATCCTGATTAGGATATGTGAACACATTTCCGTCTATTGTAGGCTCGTTGCCTTCCTTCACGAAGAGAGGATTCTTTACGAGGAATGTATAGTCGGCAGGATTAGCCTCAGTTGCCTCCTGGCTCATCATGTAGGTATTGTAAGCAGCCTTCAACTCGTCATAGTATGCGAGAATTTCAGCGGCAGTACCCTCATTGACAACACCGTCGAACTTATCGGTAACAGCCTGAAGAGCGGCAGCACCAGGATAGTTGTTTGCAAGTGCGGCAGTTGCCTTATCGTAGAGAGCGATGAGGCTGGGAACAGTCTCAACAGCTTTTATAATAAGGTCTTTGGCTGCAGTAAGCCTCTCAATGGCAGCCTTCATCTCTGCAACGTCACCACCTTCTACAACTTCATCAATAGAGAAAGCGAGCTCTTCTGCCTCAGTTGCCAAACCAGCATACTCGCCATAGTTGCTTGACAGCTCATAGAACTCACCCTGAAGTGCATAGAGGTCGCCAGAGTATATCTCCTCCTCAGAAGCCTCACCTATCTTGTAGAGCTTAATGCCGTCGATGATGATAACAGGGTTAGTGTTAGAGCCTGCATTGTTCATAGACTTAAAACCGAATCTAAGAATGAAAGCGTCAACAGGAGTAAACTCAAACTCATGCTTTGTCCACTCTGTAGAAGTAAGTGAAGAACCAGAAGTATCTGTAAACACATCCTTGCGGCATGTTACACGAGAAAGGTCAGTAGGCACATTACCCTTCTCATCCTTTTCTACAGCATTAGGATTGGCATTGATAGTCCAATACTCCAAGCGATACTTTGCGCAAGGCAGGTTTACTTCTTGCTCGTAAGCACAAGCACCACCCCAACCTGCACGCAGATAGAGGAAACCTGTGTTCTCGTCAGAATCGTCTGTCACAGGTTTTGCAGGCGGTGTAACACACTCTGCATGAGAAGAACCACTTGTATTTCTACCGCAAGCCATATAACCAGGCTTCAAAGAATAAGGCAGAGCGCCAAAATATTTCCATGCAGGCTTTGTAGTTACATACAAATAGTCGCCCTTGTCATTTTTATCTTCGGAAACTTTCCATCCATCGATATTTCCGAGGAAGCCATACCATGCCAAGTCACCATGCTCGTTGTATCCTTTACCGTCGGTAGGAACAGCATAGTAACTGCCGTCTTCAGTATAATCATAACGGCAACTTTGACCATTATCGATTTCGCCCGGTGATGTCGGGTTTACAGGCTTACCTTCATCGGTAAATGTCAGACCTGTGTCGAAACCGGCATTTTTAATCAGATGAGTAACATCCTCCTCTTGTGCGGTAGCCGTAAGGCAGAATGCCGCAGCAAGAGACATTAGTAATTCTTTTCTCATGTTTGATAAGTTAATTAGTAATTATAAAATAATAGTTTAGCTTGCTAAATCAGGTAACCGCTGCAAAATTAGCAATATAATTTCAAATAATAAAGTTATTATGTGTTAAAAATGAGATATTTATCGATAAAATACAAATAAATGGCTATTTAACACCCTTCGGGCACTAAATTGACACATATCAAGAGGATTATCAGGAATTATTAGGGATTGTAGGGCCGCTATGTATAGCGGCCGCAAACAATAAGGGTAATCAAGAGTATAATCGCAATCAGTGCGGGCTGAAAGCCCAAAAGTCACACAGCCCAGAGTAAAGCGTAGCGACACCCTGGGTGTTTAATGCGAAATATATCCATGCGCCCTGTAAGGGCATAGGCGTTGATTATCAAATAGTTATTTAATATAATTTTACGCCTATGCCCTTTCAGGGCGCATTTCTCGCACATATTACTAAACCCAGGGTGTCGCTACGCTTTACCCTGGGCTGTGTGACTTTTGGGCTTTCAGCCCGCACTGATTGAGATTATTGCCCTCAATATTATTCTAAACCCATAAAATTTCCACTTAGCCTTGATTGCGCTTCCTGGTTTCGTTTAAATTAAAACACAAAAATGGGCATACCAAAAAGGTATGCCCACTCTACTAATATAATGTTGATAATTGATTACTCAGCAACGAGTGTGAATCGCTTGTAAGCAACAATCTTGAGCTCAGCGTCCTGCTTCTTCAGGTACTCGGCAACAGTCTGCTTGTCGCCGTCGCCGAACTGGAACTCCTGATCAACAAGGCAGTTGTCCTTGAAGAACTTGGCGAGACGGCCCTTGGCGATGTTCTGCACCATCTGCTCAGGCATGTTGGCGAGCTTCTGCTCGGCAGTCTCCTGCTTGAGCTTGCGGATAGCGTCGGCATCAGCCTCTGTGATGTTACCCTTGCGGATACCCTCTTCCAGATGCTCCTCACTCTCAGCGATATAAGCGTTGTAGCCAGCCTTCTTGATAGCGGCGGCAACAGCCTTCTCTACCTGCTCCTCCTTGGTCTTCTGGACAGCAACCTTGAACTCCTCGTCCTTAACCTGCTGTGGTACAGAAGCCTCGTCGAGAGCAACCGGCTTCATGGCGGCAACCTGCATTGCAACCTTGTGTCCGGCCTCTACTGCAGTCTTGTTTGTCTGAACCATTGTGGCGAGGGTGTGCTTTCCCATGTGGTCGTAGATTTCGATGTTGTCTCCCTCGAGGAAGTTGTAACCGTCGATTTCCATCTTCTCGCCAGAGATACCTGAGCGCTGCTGTACTGTAGAGGCGGCATCCTCACCGTTGGCGAGCTTGAGAGCCTTAACCTCGTCGAGGCTCTGGGCCTTGGCTGCGATAGCAGCGTCGAGAATGCTCTCTGTCATGGCAACGAAGTCGGCGCCATTTGCGACGAAGTCGGTCTCACACTTAACGGCAACCATAGCAGCGAAGCCGTCAACCTTCTTTACGAGAACGCAACCGTTAGAAGTCTCACGGTCAGAGCGCTTTGCAGCGATGGCGAGTCCACGCTCACGAAGCAATTCCTTTGCCTTGTCGAAGTCACCTTCGGCCTCTACAAGGGCTTTCTTGACATCACCGAGTCCGGCGCCGGTCATGGTGCGGAGCTTCTTGATGTCGTCCATTGTTGGTTTGTAAGCCATATTTCTTTATTTATTATTTTATTGATTATTATTGTAGGGCCGCTATGTATAGCGGCCGCAAGCAAGGCGCAAATTAATGATAACCGTAGATTGCGGCCGCTACACGTAGCGGCCCTACAAAGAATTACTCAGCAGCAGGAGCCTCAGCAGCAGGTGCCTCTTTGCGGGCCTTGCGCGGTGCGCGCTTTTTGCCCTCAGCAGCCTCTTCAGCCTGCTCAGCAGAAGCCTTCTCGTCAGCCTTCTCTACCTTGCGCTCCTCAAGACCCTCGGCGATAGCGCCGCATACAGCGTTGAGGATAGTCTCTACAGAATCCTTGGCATCGTCGTTAGCCGGGATTACGTAGTCGATGTTCTTAGGATCAGAGTTGGTGTCAACGATACCGAATACAGGTATACCGAGACGGTTAGCCTCCTTAACGGCGATGTGCTCCTTCATAACGTCGATTACGAAGAGTGCGGAAGGCAGACGTGTAAGGTCAGCGATAGAGCCGAGGTTCTTCTCGAGCTTTGCGCGCTGGCGGTTAATCTGCAGAATCTCACGCTTAGAGAGGTTAGAGAATGTGCCGTCAGCCATGAGCTTGTCAATGTTAGACATTTTCTTCACAGCCTTGCGGATAGTCGGGAAGTTGGTAAGCATACCACCTGGCCAACGCTCGATAACGTAAGGCATATTAACAGAAGTAGCTTTCTCGGCTACGATATCCTTGGCCTGTTTTTTAGTAGCGACGAACAAAACCTTCTTTCCGCTCTTGGCGATAGCCTTGAGAGCCTCGGCAGCCTCATCGATTTTGGCTACGGTTTTGTTGAGGTCTATGATGTGAATACCATTACGCTCCATAAATATGTAAGGAGCCATAGCTGGATTCCACTTGCGGCGGAGGTGTCCGAAATGACAGCCTGCCTGGAGTAATTGGTCAAAATTTGTTCTTGACATTGTTTTTTCTTCGTTTAATTGTTTACTTTCTTTTTAATTCTTGTGTTAGAACCAATCTGCGGGTAATCGCCTGTGCGAGTCGCGCGGATTTAGATACTAAACTGCTCAGCTTATCTACTATACAGCAAAATATAAGTAAATATTAACGCTTGCTGAACTGGAAGCGGCGGCGTGCCTTTGGCTGACCTGGTTTCTTGCGCTCAACAGCACGGCTGTCGCGTGTAAGGAATCCCTGAGTCTTGAGAGCCTTCTTGTCCTCGGCATTAACCTTAACGAGCGCACGGGCGATAGCGAGGCGAAGAGCCTGGCTCTGACCTGTGAAACCGCCACCATCGAGGTTGGCCTTGATGTCGTACTTCTCAGCAACCTCGAGCAGATTCAGTGGCTGCTTAACCACGTACTGCAGAATGGCTGATGGGAAAAATTCTGTGATGTCTTTCTTGTTAATGGTGATCTTACCGGTACCCTCGGTGAGGTAAACACGAGCTACAGCGCTCTTGCGGCGACCTATTGCATTTATAACTTCCATCTTTCCTTAGATTTATTTGTACTGGTTAATATCAATTGTCTGTGGCTTCTGAGCCTCGTGCTTGTGCTCTGTACCCTCATAGATGTAGAGGTTGTTCATGATAGAGCGGCCGAGAGGACCCTTTGGAAGCATACCCTTAACGGCATGACGGAGAATACGCTCACAACCACCGTTGCGCTTGCGAAGCTCGGCAGGAGTGTTGAAACGCTGACCACCTGGATAGCCTGTGTAGCGGGTGTAAACCTTATCGGTTTCCTTCTTACCAGTAAATACTACCTTTTCGGCATTGATAATGATTACATTGTCACCACAGTCTACGTGTGGAGTGAAAGATGGCTTGTACTTGCCACGGAGCAGTTTTGCAACTTTCGAGCAAAGGCGACCAACAACCTGATCGGTAGCGTCGACAACAACCCACTCCTTCTTAGCTGTTTCCTTGTTTACGGAAATAGTCTTGTAACTTAAAGTGTTCATTTTAAATTTTTGTTTACTACTAAAAAACGTTTATCAATTATTAATATAATAAAGGTGTAGGAATTGCTCCCGCCACCCCTTGCCTGAGCGATTCACTAACCACCATGCCCGGCCAAAAGCATAGCTATTAACACTCCCAAGCAGAAGGCTCTAAGTGTGCCTTCTCAATAATCGGTCTGCAAAATTACTCATTTCTTATGATATAAGACTTACCGCGTACGCGTTGCGTCGCAAATTTTACGTTTATTTAACACTCATATATACAAACGGGTTCATCAGCCATTGCAAGCGGCTTCGATGGCAAACGCAAGCGGCTTCATTGGCCAACGGAGCCGCTTGCGTTTTTTCTTATAGGAATTGCCATTTCCGCTCGCAAATTTAACAGATTAAAAAATTTAATTCCGCAAACGGTTGGCAGACACATTTTGTGACAATTAAACATGACCCACAAACATGACTTACAAACATGACTTATCAAAAAAAAGATATTTTTATTCAGAAATATTTGGCTATTTGTAAAAAACTCAGTATATTTATCGGCAGTAAACCTAAAGAGACTGTTAGAAGAGGCATACGCAATGAGACAAATCGCAATTATACTGACTTTTATGGCCGCAGCACTTTCCAGTATGGCATATTCCATATTGGAGAACAACAGGTATAATGTCTCATTCCTTGACATGAAGGCAGGACTTCCGCACAACTGGATCAACGCGGTGTACGAGGACAGCCACGGCTTTGTATGGGTGGCGACATACGGCGGCGGCATAGTGCGCTATGACGGCTATGGCTTCACAAAGACATTTTCCCCGGAACTCAACATACAGATGCAAAGCAACTCGTGCCGCAGCATAGCGGAAGACCGTTTCAACCGGTTGTGGGTGGTGTTCGACGAGGGTGTGTCTGTAATAAGCCTAAAAACATACAACAATGCGGGAGCCGAGAGTTTCGGCACCGACATATCCGACATTTTACAGCAGGAAGGCACCAAGGTGATGCGTGACGCGAAAGACAACATCTGGCTGCTTGCAGGCAAGAAAGCCTATAAGTTTGTTTTCGACGAAGAGGGACACATAAAGCACAAGTATTCGGCTGCCTTTACGTCGAACACGCCAGACATAGCCATTGCGGATATAGACGGCGACGGCACGGCATGGGCATCGATAGACGGCGGAGTTTACAAATTAACGGTGGAGCACGGCAAACTGGCGAAACATCCGGTGAGGGAGCTTGCCACATTATTTAACAAGGCGTACTTCACCGGCTTTATGCGCCACAACGGAGACTTGTGGGTAGGCACCAACATGGGACTGTTCCGCCATGTCACAGCCACGGAAGAGCTGAGACAATACACCCATGACGGGAAGTCTGGCTGCTTGGCACACGATTTCGTGACATGTCTTGCCACAGGGCCTACAGGCAAACTCATGATAGGCTCATTGGGGGGTGTAAATATCTACGACCACAACAATGACGGCTTCAGCTATTTACGTGCCGATGAGAAAAAGCCAGGCATAAGACTGTCGAGCAATTTCGTGCATTGCATATATGTAAAGAACGGCAACATATGGATAGGCACCGACAACGGCGGCATAACAAAGTTCTCGCTCAGCAAGCTTAACCTTGAGAACATAACACACAGGGACGGCGACAACACCTCGCTGTCACCGAACTGCGTCAACGCCACTTTTGTGGAGAACGACGGCACATTGTGGGTAGGAACAGTTGACGGAGGACTGAACCGCCGTACGGCAGGCGAGAAACCGTTCACACACCTGACAACGGCAAACTCGCAGCTGACACATAACTCTGTAAGCACACTTACCGCTAACGGGCGCACACTTTGGATTGGCACCTGGGGAGGCGGAGTATATTGGCTCGACATGGATCATCCAGACCGCCTGACACGTCTTGACGTACAGCAAAAATACATGAGACTTATACAACACATAGGCGCACTGGCATTCGACAAGCTCAACAACGGACTGTGGATAGGCAGCAACGACGGCATTTTCTTCTACGACATGCGGACACGGCAGATGCAGATGCCGTTCGACGGCTGCGACCTTGTGCGCGGCTGCATCGGCTCACTCATTGACAACAGGCAGCGTCTGTGGATAGGCTGCATGACAGGAATGAGAGTCATAAACCTGAAATCGCATAAGAATGGGAAATTCACATGTGACAAATATATGTACAAGCTCGACAATCCCGACTCACGGCTGATAGACAAGATAACATGCTTCTGCCAGACACGTGACGGCAACATATACTTAGGCTCCAACGGCAACGGCGTATACATGCTGACCGGCATGAAAAACGGGAAAATGCAGTTTAAGGCCTACAACACACAGGACGGACTTGCCAACAACAGCGTAAAAGGCATTGTGGAAGGCATGTTCGGACGGCTGTGGATAGCGACAAACAACGGATTGTCGGTTATGAACCCCAAGGACGGAGCGTTCTCCAACTACAGCGAGACCGACGGACTGCTGTGCAGCCAATTCTACTGGAACGCCGCAGTCACAGAGGGCAACTACATATATCTTGGCAGCGAAAAGGGACTTACGGCAATAAATGTCAACGAAATGAGGACAAATGACGCCAAAAAGGTTACGCTGACAAGCTTACTTGTCGACAATACTCCTGTACTATCGGGAAGCAGCTACATTGACTACGACATCTCATCGGCAAGCCGCATCAGACTGCACGAGAGCGACAAGTCGTTTGAGATTTCATTCTCCACACTGAGCTACGCCGACGACAGAGGCTCTGTTTATTGCTACCGCATGAAGGGATTTGAGGAGGAATGGATACAGACCAAAACCGGCGAGCACAGCGTGCGCTACACCAACTTGCCGCCCGGACACTACACTTTCGAGGTGAAATGTCTCTCGGCACTGTCTGAGGACGAAGGCAACGTGACGAGCATTGAGGTGACAGTAAGTCCGTATTTTTATAAGACATGGTGGTTTATGCTGATTGCTGCCATTGTTCTGGCGCTAATTATAACCCGCCTATACAAGACACGCATTGAGACTCTGAAACGTGAGGAGGGAGAGCGTATGCTGAAACCGATACGCAACGCGCTTGAGAGTGCGGAGAACCCCACAGAGCTGCAATCGCGCATACAAAACATACTTGAGAACCAACGCCACTTCCTCAACAGCACCGCCAAAAGTGCGGAGGTGAGCCACGAGAAGGAACTCAAAAACGCCCACAATTTCATGGAAGACATGTTCAAGGCCATGGAAGAGGGGTATATGAATTCCGGATTCGATATTGAGCAGCTTGCCGAGAGCATGAAGATTTCCCGTACCCAGCTCACAAAAAAACTGAAAGAAGAGACCGGGCTTACTGTGAGCCAGCTGCTCAAGGACTACCGTCTGAACATAGCCAGGGAGATACTGACACAGAAATCCGGCAACCGCAACATCACAGAGATTGCCTATAGCGTAGGCTTCAACGACCCGAAATACTTCACCCGCTGTTTTACCAAGAAATATGGCATAAGCCCATCGGGATACATGGAATCGGTAGACAAAAACGATGTAAATTGACGAAAAACCGCATTTGTCCACCTAAAACGCACATTTGTCCACCTCTGTATTTAGGCTATTTGTTAAATTTGCAACCGTTGCAAATACCAATAGAAACACAATTGTAATCATAAATAAACCTAAATACAATTAAAAACAAACCTAAATGCAATGAAACTATGAGGAAGCAGTTATTCTCAATGATGCTCTGCCTGGGCACTGTTGGAGCAGTTTCCGTATGCCCAATTCCGGCATACGCATCAGCCGCCCCACAAGACCAGACTATTCAGGTTAAGGGACAGATTGTCGACGAAAAAGGCGAGCCACTGATTGGAGCCTCCGTAAAAGTTAAGGACTCCACTACCGGAACAGTCACCGACCTCGACGGCAACTTCCAACTGAATGTAAACGCCAATGCCACACTTGTGGTAAGTTACTTGGGCTACAAGAACCGTGAGGTTGCCGTACGCGGACGCGCGATTCTCGAGCCTGTCCAACTTGAGTCAGACAACAATGTGCTCGATCAGGTAGTAGTAGTAGGCTACGGTACACAGAAGAAGGCCGACCTCACAGGCTCTGTGTCTATCGTAAACGCCGAGGAAATGAAAAAAGTCTCTAACTCCAACATCTCCACAATGCTGGAAGGCAAGGTTGCCGGTGTGCAGATTACCAGTGACGGACAACCAGGCGCAGACCCTTCTGTACGCATCCGTGGTATCGGCTCATTCGGCAGCACAGCACCACTTTATGTTATCGACGGTGTGCCTATGGGTACCACCATCCGCGACTTCTCTCCTAACGACATCGAGACAATTCAGGTGTTGAAGGACGCCGCCGCAGGTGCCATCTACGGCTCACGTGCCGCCAACGGTGTGATTATCATCACCACAAAGAACGGAAAGAAAGACCAGCCTCTGAAGGTCAACTACTCCGGCTACTTCGGTGTTGACCAGATTTCTGACGATGTTTACGACGTTATGAATGCCGACCAGTACAGCAACTATATCGGACAGGCATGCGCAAACTCCGGCACCACCCTGCCTGGCGGATATAAGCTCAACGAGGAGACCGGCAGATACCAGTTTATGGACAACACCAACACCGACTGGTTTGACGAGGTATTCAAGACAGGCACACGCCAGAACCACAACGTAAACTTCAGCGGCGGCAGCGCACACAGTACATATAACATAGGCCTCGACTATTTCCAGCAAAAAGGTACCCTCGAGGGCGCAGGGCCTAACTACGAGCGTTACACAGCCCGTGTGAACAACACAATGGACACAAAGTTCGTGAAGTTCCGCACAAGCCTCGTTTATTCACACTCCGACCAGGACAACATGGGACTTTCCAATGCCTCAGAGTATGTGCAGGGTCTGTATGGCGACGTGACAAACGTGCTCCGCGGCACACTGCTCATGCAGCCAACCATCAAGGCTTACGACCCGTCAACATGGGTACTTGACGACGTTGTGGGCGCAGCAAGCAACTATCGTTATGACGCTTACGGCTACGGTGTATATTACGACACTATACATGGCGACATCTCTGCCTCAAATCCTCTGCTTGTCAACAACATGCTCCAGCGCAACACACGCGTTGACCGCTTTGTGGGAACAGCCTCTGCTGACGTTGACCTGCTCAATATGGTTGGGCTCAAGAGCAAGAACCACTCCTTGCACTACAACATCAACCTCTCTTACAGCAAAACCCACTGCAAGGACTTCACATGGATTGGCGCATGGATTCAGAGCAACCGCGTATATCTCGACAAGAGCAACGAGCGCTTGACAAAGGGCTCACGCGACTATAGCGACGCACTTATCGAGAATACCCTCACATACGACGGCACCATGGGCAAGCACCACGTAAACCTCGTTGTCGGCCAGACCTACGAGGAGGAGTATACCGACGAGCTGACAGGCTGGGGCGTGAAGTTCTCAGAGCCATACTTCCTCCAGTTGCAGAACGCAGCCAACACATACTCTTCCTCTTACGAGTACAAGCATGCGCTTACCTCTTATATCGGCCGTCTCAACTACAACTACGACGACAAGTACCTGCTCTCGGCAGTAATACGCCGTGACGGAAGCTCACGTCTCTCCAAGAACATCCGTTGGGGTACATTCCCGTCAGTGTCAGCAGGATGGCGCTTCGACCGTGAGAAATTCTTCCCCATCAGCCGTGACATCGTCAACATGTTCAAAATCCGCGGAAGCTACGGTGTGCTCGGTAATGAGAACATCGGCGAGTACATGTATCAGGCTACCATGAACCGCAACAACATGACCTACAGCTTCGGCAACCAGGCAGTTACAGGCTCTGCCGTATCTACCTTCGTTGACAACAACCTGGCATGGGAGAAGAAAAAGACCACCAACGTGGGTATCGACCTCGCCATGTTCAACAACCGTCTGGAGTTCACCGTTGAGTGGTACAAGAACAAGTCTGAGGATCTGCTCTATGCAGTTCCTGTGCCCGCACAGGCAGGTGTGTCAAATACAACAGTAACCATGAACGCCGCCTCAATGGAGAACAGCGGTTTCGAGTTCTCAGCCACATACCGCAACAACGATCATCCTTTCAAATATCAGATAAGCGCCAACCTCAGCACACTGAAAAACAAAGTGACATCACTCGGCTTCGGCACAGACTCATACATCACGGGGGCTTACAAGACTGAAGTTGGTCAGGAAATCGGCAAGTTCTACGGATGGGTCTATGAAGGAATAGCACGTACACAGGAAGACCTCGACAACCACCCTGCCCAGGCAGGCGCCAATGTCGGTGACTGTCTCTATAAGGATATCTCGGGTCCTGAGGGAACTCCAGACGGCGTAATCGACGCATACGACCAAACTGTCCTCGGCAGCGGTCTGCCAAAGATAAACTTCGGTTTGAGCGCACGCATGGAGTACAAGAATTTCGACATGAGCATATCTACATACGGAGCTTTGAACTATCATGTGTCTGACGACATCTACAACAGCTTGAACTCATGCTACGGATGGGGTAACAAAGACGTTGCAATGAGTGACGCCAACCGCTGGTCAGAGGACGGAGCCACTTATCTGTCAAGCGTTCCGCGCACATACGCAGCCAACAATGCCACTCTCGCATGGAACGACCTGTTCAGCGACCGTAAGATACAGAATGCGGCTTACTGGAAGATTGCCAACATAGAAATTGGCTACAACATTCCCGACAAGGTGTTCGGCGGTATTGTCAATGGCGTACGCGTCTATGTGTCTGCACAAAATCTCTACACCTTCACTGGCTACAAGGGCTACAATGTTGACTATGCCGGCGGCACATTCACTCCGGGCTACAACTTCTGCTCGTTCCCAAGCGCACGCAGCTTCATGGCAGGTCTGCACTTCACATTCTAATTCTCACATTAATATAAGGAATCATAGATATGAAACTATATAAATTATCATTTGCCCTGTTTCTGGGCGCATGCACGGTAACCTCATGCGAAGACAAGCTGGATTTGGTAAACCCTAACCAGCAGACAACAGGAACCTTCGGCAATACTGCCGACGACTTGGAGGAAAGCGTCATCGCAGCCTACAACCACATACGTATGGAGGGTACATACGCACGTGTGGGCTATAACATAGACGTATGCCGCGGCGACGAGGTGTGGAACTCATCGCAGGTATGGTATCTGCCGTTTGACGACCTCAACGAGCCTATCACTGACGAAATCGGACAGTGGTCGTGGCGCGACTGGTACTACACAATTAATGTATGTAACTTCATCACCTCAAAGGTTGGTGACGACAACAATGCGTTGACAGAAAAGCTGAAACGCATTAAGGGACAGGCTCTCTTTATCCGCGGCCTTGCCTACTACAATCTTGTCAACTATTATCAGAATCCATCGCTCATCACAAGCTATGAGGGCTATTCCTCACTTGAGGGTCTTTATGGCACCAACAACACATACGACGAGGTGCTCGACCAGGTTGAGAAGGACTTTGCAGAGGCTATGACCCTGCTGCCATCACGTGACGAGGGAGGCGAGTGGTCAAAGGGCCGCGCCACATGTGGTGCCGCCGCCGGCTACTATGCCCGTGCGCTCATGCAGCGTCATAAGTTCAGCGAGGCTCTCGCAGTGCTTAAGGACATCATCGGCAAGAAGTATGGCTCATACAAGCTGATGGCAAACTATGGCGACAATTTCCGTGAGGGCTCAGCTTACGAGAACAACGACGAGAGTCTTTTCGAGGTTCAGTATCTTGACTACGGCTCACAGGGTGTTGACGACGAGTGGACACCGGTGAACACATCACCTAATGCCACTCAAGGACACGCCATCGAGTCAAACTTCTGCCCGGGCAACTACGGCGGTTGGGCAGACCTCTCAGCCTCACCATGGCTCTACAACCTCTTCAAGGCAGAGCGCACAAAGGAAGGCAAGCTCGACCCGCGCCTCTACTGGACCATCGGCACATACGAGACCGACTGGGAAGGATTTGAGAACGGCAACGTGGGCTACGGTGTGGCAATGGATCCTGTAACTCCCGTTGTCACCAACAATATCAACGGAGGTCTGCCTATAGCCAAGTGGACTAACATGCGCACCAATCTCTATACATCTGTAGTCACAGGTCTGCACTGCGGTATCAATCTCCGGCTGATGCGATACTCTGACGTGCTGCTGCGTGCCGCCGAATGCGAGAACGAGGTAAATGGCCCTACACAGCAAGCCATCGACTGGATTAACGAGGTGCGCCGCCGTGCCAACCTCAATGACCTCAGTCTCTCTGACTTCAGCACCGCCGACAAGCTCTTCGAGCAGATTGCCAACGTGGAGCGTCCGAAGGAATTCGGTTGCGAGTATGGCCGTGGCAACGACCTTCTACGCTGGGGATTCTTCTATCAGGCCGACCGTCTGGCTCAGCTTAAGGAGCACGGAACATTCCGTAAGGGCATCTACCCAGCTGTAGACCCGAAGGCTCCAGTAAGTTACTCTGAGGTTGACAACGATATGGTTAAGTCGTCTTACGACAGCTGGCTTCCCGGCCATGAGTTCCTGCCCATCTATCAGGGTACTCTTAATGCCAACCCCAACCTAAAGGGCAACTCCGCCAATGACGGTACAGACAACTCCGCCGACTTCACTGGAAGAGGCTGGAAGATACGTCCAGTGGTTGATTTGAGTAAATAATCCATTCCACCAATTTCAAAAAATAAAGAATATTATGAGATATCTAAATAAAATATCATCCGTAATGTGCTCGGCAGCCCTTGGCCTGCTTGTGCTGACTGGATGTGAGGGCGGTGACCTCTATGGAGTTGATTCGCCCGACTGGATTACAGATAAAATCGATTCTATCGAGAATGCCAATAAAGGCGAGGAGGTTGTGCTTGAGGGCATGGAGGAAGATGTATATACTGTCGGTGCAACCGATTTCTCTACCGGCTTCTGGCAGCAGTTCTCCAAGTACTACGTAATTCCTGAGGGAAAGAAGTTCCATGCTCAGTTCAACCTGAACATCAACCCGAGTGCATCCAACACTTATAAGAATTTCGCAATGATTCTTACCAACGATGTCGACCGTGGCGGTGATGGTTATAAGGAGTACGGAGCAATCCGCTTTGACAACCAGCCCAGCGGCAACTCCGAATGGGGTGACTATATCGACCGCAGCTGTGTGGAGAGCACACTCACATTCGCAACCGACACTGACGAAGGTGTTGACAAACTGGGCGGCAAGGTCACTCTGACTGTTGACCGCTCAGATCCTAACACTTTTACAGTGATAATGGACAACGGCGTGGTTACAAAGACCTATAAGCAGAAGACTCCGCTTGCCAACCTAAATGCCGACCAGAGCAACACCAACATGCGTATATTCCTCGTGCCTGAGGGCTCTTATATCAACTTCCTCGCTGCCAATGTGGAGCCTATCGGCGGATTTACATCAGCACAGGACAAGAATCCTGTTTCAATAGTGCTTAATAATGTGCCAGCTAAGGTTGATGCCGGCACCGCTCTTGAGGATGCAATGGCTGGCGTGTCTGCCACAGTTACATTCGAGGAAGGCGTGGTTAAGGAAATTCCCGCAGCCGAGCTTTACTTCTCTGCCATTAACGACATGGACATTCCTGGCGACAAGCAGCTCATCGTCATATATAACAAGACTTTCAAGGGCGAGAACTCAGCAGTGCCTGTAGTTGCCACAGCCACATTCAAGGTAGTGCCTGCCATAGCCTCAATCGAGGTGACAGGAATGCCAGTACAGACAGACTATGTTGTTTACACTTCTCCAAAAACTGCAGCTCTCGGATATCCACTGAACACCAGCGGTCTTGAGATTACTGCCACATACATCAATGGCGACAAGGCTGTGCTCAGCCTCAACGAAGTTCAGATAGGCACCATCAAGGCAGAGACAGGGCAGCAGACTGTAGATATATACTCTGAGAATGGCCGAAATACAACTTTGACTGTCAACGTGACCGAAGTGAAGACAGCTACCGACGTTTGCCCTGATCCTACTATTGTTGGCGCAGAGGACAATTCTACCGGATGGTGGGGCGCACACGCACAAGACATAAATGTTCCATCAGGCAAGATATGCGCATGGTATTTCACAAACTACGGAAGCGGTGCCAACAACTGGAACAACTGGGTGGCCGTTCTCCGCGGCGCAGCACTCAACGAATATGCCGTGCTACGTGCCGACAACTACGGCTGGGGAGCAGGCTATGAGAACAATCCAGACTTGATTCTCTCCGGCGGACAGGCAGACTGGGCAATATGGAACGCAGCCATCAACGGAGGTAACGTTGCCGTATATGTTGAGAACCATGGTAACGGATTTGCCGACCTCACAGCCATAATGCAAGGAACCAACGGCAATAGTTACCTGCAGTTCTACAAGAACATCATTGTAACAGCTGACGACCTCAACGTATCGTTCACGGTTGACAGCAGCCACATGGTATTCAAATAAAAAAATGATAAGTCGAGGAAGGCCTGTGGATAATCCTCAGGTCTTCCTTTTCATGTTATTAAGAGACGAAATAATCACTTAAGGTGTGTTCTATAATTCATCCTTGATATATTCGGATAAAATTAACCGGTCATCCACACTCTTTTCACAGTATGAAGATGCTTAAATCAGGACTTTTCCCATCTGTATACCATAAAATTTGCAAAAAACGCCTGCAATACAGAAAATTTCGGTAACTTTGTCCACGGTGATTATAGCGATTGTTATTTACATGACTCTAAAATCTTCAGACAATTATTTTTTATTGAACTCACCCTAATATACATCACACTATGAAACGAATTATATTTTCATCCATTGCGCTTCTTTCCGCCATAACAATAATGGCGCAGACACAAGTAACTGACACAGATTTGAACGGGGCCTACAAATCACGAGCCTACAGCAAACGTGTGGTCTGTCACGATCCCTCAATTGTTATCGATGACATCAGCAGCTCCTCAAATCCAATATATTACATATATGGCTCCCATTTGGGCAGAGGCAAGACCACTGAGACATCGAACTATCAGGAATGGACAACCTTTAGAGCCGGCGAGGAAAGCACCGGCAACACCAACAGTCTTTTTGCCAATGCGGAAGGAACATTGGTGAACTACAGTTTGGCATACCGCTCCCATCTTGTGAAAGAGGTGAAAAACAGTAAGGGAGAGACTGTAAAGTTCGGCAACTTCAACGCCAACGGCTGGCAATATACGGGAAACACCGTAAAGGGCATGCAGTGGGCACCAGACATTATTTACAACAAGAAGATGAAGAAGTGGTGTATGTACATGAGTCTCAACGGCGACCACTGGTGCTCAAGCATCGTATGCTTCATTTCCGACAATATTGAAGGTCCATGGAAATATCAAGGACCGGTTGTGTTCTCCGGATTTCAAGGAACATACGCACACAACAGCTATGCGGCAGCTGACGACTGGAAACAGACCGACTTTGCAATAGCCACAGGCGAGACCACACTTCCGGCCCGCTACAAAGTGGGTGACAAGTGGGGAACATATTGGCCCAACTGCATAGACCCGTGTGTGTTCTATGATGACAACGACAATCTGTGGATGAGCTACGGCTCGTGGTCAGGCGGAATCTTCATGCTAAAGCTAAACGAAGACAACGGCCTGCGCGACTATCAGCACACTTACGGATATGAGGTAAATGGGCAAACAGCCACACCAGGATCGGCAAATGCCAATTGCACTTCCGACCCTTATTTCGGCAAAAAGATTGCAGGCGGTTACTACGTGTCGGGCGAGGCAAGCTACATAGAAAAAATCGGCAATCACTATTTCCTCTTTATGAGCTATGGCGGACTGACAAGTGACGGCGGTTACCAGATGCGTATTTTCCGTGCCGACAAGCCAGACGGCCCATACAAAGACTGCTACGGCACATCGGCTATTTTCGACAGATATCTTCTAAACTATGGCAACACCGCCAACGACAACCGAGGCGTACTGCTCTTCGGCGGATACCAATGGGATACTATGCCGACAGCAGAAATTGCCCAGGGGCATAACTCTGCCTTCACCGACAAACAGGGACGCTCGTTTGTAGTTTACCATACACGCTTCAACAACGGCACCGAGGGACATCAGGTACGTGTACACCAGCTGTTCCTCAACGACGAAGGCTGGCTTATGGCTGCTCCGTTCGAGTTTGACGGTGAGACTGTGACTAACAGCGATATAGCAGCAAAGTCATCTATCACCGACAGCGAGATACCCGGCAACTACCAGTTCCTACGCCACCAGTACAATCAAAATGTCGCAAATAAGGAATATGAAAAACCTGTGAACATATACATCGCCGCCAATGGTACCGTGAGCGGTGGAGCAACCGGCACATGGAAACGCACATCCGGCACAGACTACATAACACTGACCATAAGCAATGTGGAATACCGTGGCGTACTTGTCCGCCAGACACTCGACTACACCGACATTCCAGCCATTAGCATCGTGGCACTCTCATCATCAAGCGGCAGTCTTACCATTGGAAAGAACACCTTTACACGCCAGCAGGAAGTATGGGCAGTAAAGGCTGACCCAAAGGCTGCCATCAAATACACCCTTGACAAGATGCAGATGCCATTAACCAACAATGCCACGATAAACAGCAACGTCACATTGCCAACCACTGGTCTATTAGGAGCCAACGTATCGTGGAAATCAAGCAATCCTGCTGTGATTACAGATAATGGTGTAATTCTCGACAACGGCAACATCACCATGACTGTGAGCATCTCAAACGACAAATATGTTTACAACAAGACATACGAAATACACGTGGACAAGAGCGCCCAGCCGACAGTGCCAGTGTACTACCCCGTCTCAACACTGAAAAACACAACTTCAATCTGGTGGACAAACTTCTCAACACAAGACTACACACTGGAAAAAGGCAAATCAATGCAGTTCAAGTTCTACAACTACAGCAACGAGCTGCAAAACTGGAACAACTGGTGTCTGTATGGAGCAAATGTCACTCACGGGGCTGCAGGCTACGCCGAATACTTCGGAATACGCAACGACAACTGGGACAACACCAGCAGCTCAAGCACAGGATGCACAAGCAACTTCATCTGGAGCACCTTTAAGAGCGACATGAACGGCTCAATGGTCGACATGACCGTAAACTACTCCGACGCAGGCGTATTTAACATGACTGCTGTTATAACCAACAAAGACAACAAGGAGTACAACTACAGCTACACAAAGACCATTGCGACAAAACCTGGCAAGATCACCCTGTTCTTCGTGAATGAGGGCTCTTACATAGACGGCTCTACAATCTCAGGCATTGAGAACACCGTCACAGACGGACAGACGCCAAGCCACAGAACAAATGCCGTTTACAACATCAGCGGACAGCGTGTAGACGACAGCTACCGCGGCATCGTAATCATCAACGGCAAGAAGTATGTAAGAAAGTAAAACGGCAGCTATGTAGGCCGCTATACATAGCTACCCTACAGACTCCTAAAAACAACACTATGAAAATTCTAAATATTCACAACATCATATTGGGAGCGGCAATGCTTATTGCCGCTCCTAATGTAAAGGCGCAGGAGACTGTTGACACACCGTTTGTCCACGACCCCGTAATGGCCTACGAGGATGGCACATACCATCTCTTCTGCACAGGCCACGGCATTGGCCACATGACATCTACAGACGGAAAACACTGGCAGATTAACAGAAAAGGAGTTCTTGCAGACCACATCCCATCATGGACCCACGACAGCGTACCAGGATTCAAGAACCACATCTGGGCACCAGACGTAATCAGATACCGTGGCAAATGGTATATGGCTTACTCATGCTCTACCTTCGGCAAAAACACCTCTGCCATAGGCCTGCTTAGCAACACATCGCTTGCAAACAACGGCGGCTGGAAGGACGAGGGCTGCATAGTGGCATCTAAGGAAAACAGAAACAACTGGAACGCAATAGACCCAAACTTCATAATCGATGAGAAAGGCAAGCCGTGGATGACATGGGGCTCATTCTGGGACGGTATTCAAATGGTGCGACTCGACAAGAAAATGCACGTTAAGAAAGGCGCCAAGCCATTAACGATAGCACGCCGCCATAATCCGAACGACACCGACGTTGAGCCAAACCCCACCTCAAAGTTTGCGGGAACAAACGCTATTGAGGCTCCTTTCATCATGCATCATGGCGACTACTACTATCTGTTCGTTAGCTGGGACTACTGCTGCCGTGGCATAAAGAGCAACTACCGGGTGGCTGTAGGCCGCAGCAAGAATGTCGCTGGTCCATATCTCGACCGCAATGGCAAGGACATGAACAATGGCGGTGGAACAATCATTCTCGAAGGCGATAAGCAGGAATATGAGGCTATGGGCCATTGCTCCGCCTACCACTTCCCTACCCTCGCCCACGACCTCTTCATCTGCCACGGCTACAGCATTGCAAAAAACGGAGCCTCCATTCTCGTTAAGAAGCGCATAGAATGGACAGCCGACGGATGGCTGGAGCTGAAGGAGTGGGAATAAATAAGGCTACCGAGCCTTGTTTGAATTACAGATATGGAGTACAGCGTTTTCGATATATTCGCAGCTGCCGCAGCACTTGCCTTGGCGGTTGTCCTCACGTGTTTACAGATGCCTGGTGGCGAGCATTGGCGTGCATTGCACCGCATGAACAACTTGCTCATTGCCTGCTATACTGTGATGGGCTTGTCAAACCTCGTCACAGGAATACTTGGAGTAAGTGCCTCGGCAGACTCAGTGACGTGTGTGGCGATGCTTATTGTATCGATGTATCAGGCCATGCTCTTCACAGCCACGTGTGTAGTATTTGTCTCTCCTCGTAAAATAAGCGTCAGGTGGCTCACAGCCAACGGACTGGCGATAACCCTTTGCGCCGCAGCCATTATATATGCGCTAAGCCGTGGCGGCAGTCTCATGGAGGCTGGTCTTTGGGCAGGCATAGCGGCATATATAGTAGAGCTTGTGTATTATTGCCGTCTATTCAAGACATGCTACAACGAGAGTCTACAAAAACTGGAGACAAGCTACGACGAGGACATGCGGGGAAGCCTACGCCTGGTCAGGAACTGTTTCGTCGGCGCACTCACCGTAGGTCTTAGTGCATTGGCCTATGTAGTGTTCCGCCTTGGCGGTTTATGGTACAACGTATTCACCTGTATCTACACATTTTACTATATATATCTTGTCATCTGTGTCATAAACTATCGCATCGGTGCCGGATATATCCTCAAGGTTGTGGCAGCACCAGAGATAAGAAACGAAGAAGAAACTTCTGTCACAATGGTGGATTCAGATGCGGAAAGGCAGCTCTCCGATGCCATTGACAAATGGGTAGCCACGAAACAATACGTGCGCAACGACCAGACCGTAGAGGAGATTGCCGCCGAGCTTGGCACCACACACGCCATGCTGAAGTGGTATTTCACCAACCGCCTGCACACCACCTTCCGCACATGGCGTCTCAATCTGCGTGTTGAAGAGGCCAAACGGATGCTTAGGGAGGAGGATGCTCCTACCTCGTCTGTACACACCATGGTGGGCGTGGCAGACAAGAGCAACTTCCATAAGCTATTCTGCAAGCAGGTGGGAATGACACCACGTGAATATAAGGAGCACACACAGGGATAACAGACTTTTTGTTGTATAACATGGCAGATGCCGTGGTATTTCGTATAGTTTATCGAAATACCACGGCATTTTGCATTTTATTTCAGATTGGTTAACTTATATTTGCAGAAATATCAGGCAGGGGGCACACCGTTTTATTAACTAATATAACCAATTTTATTTATGAATCTTTTATTATCTAAAAACGTCCGACGGTTTGGACTGGCACTGTTTTGGGTGCTGTTTGCGCAGACCATTTTGGGACAAGAGTTCATGGTTGGCAACGTTACCTACCAGGCTCGTGGCAGCGGTGAGGTGGCGGTGACGAAGATTGTCATCCCTACCTCGGAGACTTCTCACGACACCATTGTAATAGACATTCCCGAAAGAGTCTCTTACGGGAGTAACGAATATTCCGTCACAGCGATAGGCACGGGCAACAGCACGGTGCTCAGCTACAGCACTGCCGGGTATTCGACCTATTGCACAATACGCATCCCCTCATCGGTCCGCGACCTGTATTCCGGCACATTTGCCGGAGGCAACGATATGCTCAGCGTGGAATTCTTGCCCAACAACAACATCAAGTCGTGGCCAGAGGGCATGTTCAAGGACTCTCCGCTTGGCAGGCTCGTCTTGCCCGAGGGTGTGTGGACAGAGATACCTCAAGACTTCTGCCGCAATGCGGCACCACGCGAGTTAATCCTGCCAGACAACTGCCGCACCATCGGCGACTATGCGTTCGCCAGTCCAAACGATAATAATACTTATGTTATCAGTCACATTAGACTCAATTACGGCTTGAAGACCATCGGCTCGCATGCGTTCTGCAACACAAGCCCCATCACCGAGGAACGGCAAAGCCAAAGAGGTGTAAATACCCTCACTATCCCGTCAACAGTGACAAGTATTGGCGAGAGTGCCTTTGAAGGCATGTACAATATTTATATCTTAGAGATTCCCGGCTCCATCAAGACTATACCTAAAAGGGCTTTTGCACGCTGGGGTAACGGCCTCGACCTCACCATAGGTGAAGGCGTAGAGCGCATTGAGACAGAGGCATTTGTACAAAACGGCACTACGCACTGGACACCCTACGGCAATCAGGTAATAGGACTCGACGGCCTTGCCCTGCCCTATACGGTGAAATACGTGGGTAAAGATGCCTTCAAGGATGCGATACAGTTGCAGAGCATCACGGTGAACACTCCAACTCCTCCTCAAGTAGGCGGCAACATTGTGTCGGAAGATGACTATTCTGACGTGTGGCTTTACGTGCCGAAAAACGGAATCTACACATATCAGCAATTATCCGACTGGAAGAAGTTTAAGACCTTGAAGCCAATTAACGATGAACACTCTACAGTGTCTCTCTCCCAAAACATCAAAGAAGGTGGTACAGTGAGCGGTGCAGGTGAATATTCCTATGGCGAGCGTGTTAAGATTTCTGCAAAGCCGGCAGAAGGCTATAGCTTTGTGGGCTGGATGATGGCAGACGTTGTTGTATCCACAGATGTCAACTACGAGATTATCGCTACCGACTGGCAGGGAATGAATATTTTGGCTATCTTCGCCCCCAATACCGGCGGCACGCAGACTCATCCAGACAATGTGTACACCCGTGTGGACTATTCGCCCGGCTCATATCTTCAGGGTCTGGGATTCAACGACATAGCTCCACGCTATGGTGCCGAGCATGCGGCAGACTGGGCGTTTGACATCAACACCGAGCCAAGCGACAACATATTTCCGGCAATGGCAAGAAATGTGGAAGTGGAGTTTATTCATGCCCACCCCGACAAATATCCAAACCAGACAGACAATGTGTCTCTAACTTACGATGTTGTAAACAAGAGATTTATTGAGACATACGGCGGTGTCGGCAGTCCTGATGGTTTCCTGTTTGAGAGCGAATACGACACAGCAGGAAATCTACTGCCAAGCTACACTATAAAGATGAAGTTCCCTATAATCAACACAAAGACTGGCGCACATGACACATTCTGCTATACCGCCGACGTTTACATGCATGGTGTTGATGACCCGTCTATCCTACTTGGAATAGAAGGTGACCGTTTTATTTATGACAACATATACTATGTTGACGGCGTAGCAGAAGGGCTTGATACCAAAAACGGATTCGAGGTGAAGATGCAGGTTATCAGGTCACGAGACGGGAAACCAGAGATTGCGGCAGAGCTCAATAAAAAATTCGGTCCCGGCGAATTTAATCCCGACTCTGAAAACATCGGCCTGGGAGATAACGATTTTGAGGCGTTTTTAGATTTGAACTCACGTTACTCAGGTGCTCACATGAGACTTTCGGGAGAAGTGGATACAAAATACAACTATACGTTCAAACTTGCGGCACGCAACTACAATGACAATGGCACACCTCGCAGCTGGATTCAGCAGACATTCGGTGAGCAATCCACAAATGTTGATGTGTCCAAGTTGGAAGCCTACTGTGGCATTGGATATGTTGACAGGAGACCTGATGGATGGAGCACCGAAGAGTGGGAAGAGCTAAAGATAGATAATGATGTCACATATTTGGATAACAGTAAAGAAGCAGCTAAAGAGTTCGGACTTTTATATGATATAGGATATGGTTACTCGCATCGTAATACTCATGCATGGCATTTATATGTAAAAAATTATCCATCTGACTGGGGAAACTGTGAACTATATCAAGGCACTGAGAGAGTGGATGAAGGCAACAATAGTTATTGGCAGAAAAAAAATCATATCTGGCACGATGTTCCTAAAGACGGAGCCGAGCACACATATTATCTTTACTGGCCAAAAATTGGACTGAAGCGCACTATAATTTTCTCCGACCACACGCAGCAAGCCTGTGACAAATACCGATTTGAACTTGACTTGCAGGGCGCAGGTTTTGATAAAGTAGACAACCTGTATATGATCTACCAGACTGCTGGCGGAGAATTGAAAGAAAAAGTCATACCGCACGATGACTGGCGTGCAGGCTCCAATGGCAACAGCTATTTTGATGGCTTTATCCTTGAAGAACCACTCGGAATCACCCGTGTGGTAAGCCTCACCGATACCGTGCCGTTGGGTACAGCCCATATCATCCCCGTGCCTTCTTCGTTGAATAAAGTAAAATCGTATCAAGATTTCCTTAATAATACTCCTACGGGCTGGGATCAAAGAGGCAGAGTAAAGCCTGTGACTAACAAGATAACACTCTACGGTGTATCAGAGGTGTACTTCAAGCTCGTTGATGCAAGTACCGGCAAGGCTATCACAAAAGGCATCTCTCTAAACAACGCAGAGGGTGAGGTGATGGCAGACGGCATTGTAAGGGTAAATCTCAAAACCAATAATGAGCGGCCTATCATTAATGCGGAAGATGGTAAAGTAAAATATATACCCTATTTCTTCCGCAACGGGCTAAGTGTCTACGGCAACAAAATCGATGCAGATGGCTACGTGGGTCATGTCGACAAGAACGGTAAAATCACTGTCACGCTGCCTATGCGCAGAAAGGAAACAGACAGTCCGTTCGACGTTGTCAATGTCTATTACCGTACACCAGGAATCGACAGCATAAAACCCAATTACACTCAAAACATGGAGCTGCCATGGCAGCCGGTACTTTATGCAGGCCCCAACACCAATGTGGCATTCGAAGGCAGTTTTCAGCCAAAGAATTTTAAAAATGATGTTCCGACCATTGCCGTTACGGTGGCCTTTTACGACAGGTCATTCAAATACGATGTTGATAATTGGGGAACTTTTGATCTAACGAAACTTCTCGGACCCGACTTTTCACACTTGACACTGAGAGCTAAGAAGAAGAATGAATCGTGGCCAATCTATCCAGCGCCCAAACATGGAGGTATTTACAAACTTGATATATTTCATAATGATTTTCGTGTGACCTGCTCTGATTGCGAATGTTATGGAACGATGACTACAGATAACGGTTCTAAATTAGTGCCTGATCCATCATATAAAGCCACTTTCATAACTTATGTGTTCTATCCCCATAACACAATTGTGAACCCTGAAGACGAGGACGAAGTCTATCTATCCTACAAGGGAAGCGAGATTAAGCTCGGAACGTTTAAGAATCTCGGTCCAGACTTGATGTATCTTTCTTCCGAGGCTGAGACTGAGGCTCCCGTGGGCGAAGAGCGCATCAGCGGCATGGCACAAATGGAAAATCTTGATAAGTTTGACGATGCCTTCGGCAAATTCAGTATCGACATGCCGGAAAACACGCAGGCTTACAGTCCTAAACAATTCGACGGCCTCGACATAGAACTGCCAACACAGGGCGCATTGCTGCCATTCAACATCGGCGTGCAGAAGATTAACAACGACATTGTGGTGCGCGGCATCATATCGTACAACTTCCTGCCGGGAGGCCCCGTAATGGACATGATCGACAAGACCGACCTGGCAAGCGACATCGACAAGCTGTTCTTCGACATACAGCGCTCCGTCACCCGCGACAAGACGGAGTATGCGCGTGAGGACCGTGCCCTCGGTTCTCCACTGCTTTCGTGGGCGTGCGCGGATGGCTTGAAGGACGTCTCCATCAGAATTCCCGTGGCTATTTCGTGCCGCAGGGAGTAGATTTTGGCCTCAAAGCCGAGGCATCGGGCTTCGTGAACTGTGGAATAAACACACCTTTCTTCAAGTCTACCTTGTCGCTCGGTGGCGAGCTTAGCACCTATATAGCCACCGAGTACCCCGACACGACCAGACTGGGCTGGGCTGTAAACAAAAACGCAAAATACTTCCACGATCTGGTACAGCACACTACCGTAAATCTGAACACCTCGTTCGCCATTGGTGCCGGCATAGACATCTACATAGCCCGTGCCATGTGCGGAGTAAAAGGCTCGCTCAACGCATCATTCGACTCTGAGGTGCGCTACCGCCCTTATCTGCAGGGGGCACGCAAGAAGTATGATGAGATGACAACCAAACCAGAGATAGGTGTGCCAAACTCTTACACATACGACGGCAGCCGTATGCAGGTGTCAGGAGATCTCAAAGCGTATGCCGAGGCAAAGTTCCTCTGGTGGAAGTGGAGAAAAGAGTTTACGCTCGCATCTTTCGACAAGAAATGGTACGACCCCGACAACTATACCAACCCTATCTGGCTGGCTGACCACAACGAAGCTAACTCACGCACCATGCTGCGCAGCTCAGCATACAAACCGCTGAGGCTTAATGCGGCACCAGAGAACACAAACATAATTCTGAGCGACATAGACACCTACGCCGAGCCACGTTACATCTTCGGAGGCAGAAACCTCGCCTACTACAAGATTAACGCTAACGACATGACCGACGGACACATAATGTTCAGAAACGGCGACACATTCAACGGCGGCAAAGGCGAGCCTATCGTGACAGCCGACGTGAGCAGCACCGACAATAAGGCTGTCATAGCCTACGAGGTGTCTACGGCAAATGCCGACCAGATTCTGAACTCAGAAGAGGCTCCTAAGCACATGGGCATAAAGGCTTCGGTTAACAATGGCTCTGGATGGTCAGTGCCTGTGATGCTCACCGGCGCACAGCCAGCCAACTATACACCACGCACAACGATAGACAATGACGGCAATGTGGCGGTAGCATGGAAGGGCGGCGAGTTTGTGGCTTCCGACTATAACGATGCCGACAATGCAGGGTTCGTGAGCGGTGCGCTATATATGAAACGTTTCAACGGCACAAGCTGGGGCGATGACATCCGTCTGGCAACCACTGAGAAAGGCAAGTCTGTATCAGACTACGCCATTACAATGCTCAACGGCAAGCCTTACATGCTCGCCACTATAGGAAAGGAATCTGAAGAGGATGACGGCATTGGCACAGAGCACACTCTCGCCACCATAGGATATATGGACGGAGAAGATGACCCAATATTTATACAAAACAACGGTGTAAAGGCAACCTCACCGCAACTCGTAAACTTCAACGGCAAACTCTTCGGATCCGCCATCGTGACTGAGGGCGAAATTACCGATACCACGGAGGTGATTAACGACGTGCATCTCTATAACATCTACACCGACGGAACGCTTGAGGACCTCGGAGGGCTGGGTCTGGAGAAACGTCATATTGACGACTACCGTCTTGTTAAGTCAGACAAGGCTATGGCAATCATCTGGCGTGAGTCTACACAAATTCCCAATGAGACCAATGATGTAATCAACTTTACGCCGAGCGTCTACGGCGCATTAGTACGCTCGTCGCAAAATGAGGACGGCAACTCTGTCTACTTTCTCTCTTGTCCGCAGCTCATAGCTAAAGCAGATAACGGCCTCGATATATCGTTCTTCGATGCTTACCTGCCCGACGAGAGCAGCATGACGGGCGTGGTGACACTGTACGACAGCAACACAGGCGGAGCCAACGTTGTGGAGAGCACCAACTACTTCGACAACGATTTCACCATTCGCCATGCGGGCATAGACACAAAGGTAGAGCGTGGCACCGACTACGGCTACTACATCGTGGTGTTCAACGAGGGTAAAGACGTGATAGACTACGTTGACCTGCAGTTTGGCGACGATAATGTGACACACACCATTGCCACCTACATTCTCCCAGGACATGACGAGGTGCTGACGGATGAGGTTCTCTATACCGCAAAACTTGAGGAGGGAATAGAGCCGAATGTGACACCCCATTTCAACCAGTCGATACTGAAGACGAGAACTTACGCTCAGGCAAAGGCTGCCACAGCGGGCATGCACAAGGTGAACCGCCGCCGCACAAATCGCCGACAAAAATCTCCTGTCGTAACGCCGAAGGTACAGTTGAATGTGGTTGACATGAACGTAAGACCACTGAGCGTGCATCTGCAGGGTGCCGATGACTACTATGTAGCATCAACAGACACGAGTATCAACACCACCAACGACACAGAAGAAACTGCCAGCAGTATTCCTGACGGATATACATCAATTTTGGTGAATGTAATGAACGATTCTCCGATAGAACTCAAGCCGGGCTACACCACCGACATATCGCTCTACTACGATGTGAAGGGATTGAAGCCTTACGAATATGCGCACAGCGTGCAGATACCTAAGTCGCAGTTTGATGCCGACGGAGGAACGACCGTGGCTCGCATCCTAATAGGCAAGGTGCCAGAGAACGTGATGGTATATGCCGTAGCTCACACCACGGATGCTGAAGGCAACATCGTGAAGGACCAAAACATGACGAACAATGCTTCGCCGGTATATCTGGAGAAGAACAATATTGAAGAGGTGCCAGACGGCATTGATGATATCGTTGAGGACAAAAAGCCAGATGCTCCGCATACGTTCGATGTGGTAAAGGCTGAGAACGGTGCCATGGTCAAGGGCCTCACAGAGGGACAGACATTGCGCATATACGACATTTCAGGCGCACTGCTCCACCTCTACCATGTGAAATCGTCAAACAGCGAGCATTTCGTAAGCTTGAGCAAACGTGGTGTGTATGTATTCTCGGACAGCAAGCAATCGGTAAAACTCGCATACTGATTCTCACAAGGATAATAATCACTCTCTCTATTTTCCATCTTCCGCAATAGAGGATAACAACTAAAAAAAGCCGTCCTAAGTATGGACGGCTATTTTTTATCTCTCAAAACTCAACGATGAGCACCTCACGTGGAGCGAGTTTCACATCGGCTGCGATATTTAAGATCTTGCCTGTTATTACATCAGTGGCTGTAGTTTTTTTACCGATAACCTCGGCATAGCGTGCAACAGCGAATTTGTTTTCTGCCTTCTTGCCGTTGAGGATTGTCAGCACGGTCTTACCATTATATTGACGGGCTATTACGTAGACACCATTGTAAGGTATAAACTGAGTCTGCTTGCCTTTCGTGATTACATCGTTGCCCTGACGCCAATGGAGCAACTTGCTGAGCCACAGGAACATGGCATTTTCTGCTTTTGTTCTTCCTTCTGCTGTAAACTTGTTGGTTGTGTCGCCAGGGAAACCACCAGGGAAGTCCTTACGCACATTGCCGTCTGTAACCTGCTTTGTGCCATTCATCAGTATCTCGGTGCCGTAATAGATTTGCGGTATGCGGTTTATGGTAAGCAGCAGGGCGAGTGCCTGACGAAGGGCTGTAGAGTCCTTGCCGTTGCCAAGGAAACGGTCGGTATCGTGGTTGTCGAGGAATGCCATCACATGAGATGGATCATCATACAGATAGTCGTAGACAAGGCTATTGTAGATACGGTTAAAGCCGTTCCACCATGCGTCGGTCTCCTCATGTTTAGCCTGATTGATGCGGTCATAGAAGGCAAAGTCCATAACTGTAGGCAGATAGCTGTTTATGTCAGACAGCTTAGAGTCTTTCTGCCATGCCGCCGTATATGCAGGCTCTGTAACCCAAGTCTCGCCAACGGTGTTGAAGTTAGGATATTCCTCGCCGAGAACCCTCATCCACAGAGCCATGGCCTTGCGGTCGGCGTATGGATATGTGTCCATGCGTATACCGTCGATGCCAACGGTCTCTATCCACCAGATTGAGTTTTGGATAAGATATTTTATGACATGAGGATTGCGCTGGTTTAGGTCGGGCATTGAAGGCACGAACCATCCGTCTACGGTCTCTCGCATATCTACTTCCGATGCGTATGGGTCGACTACAGGTGTCAGCTTATAGCTTGTCTGAAGGTATTTGTCGTTCACCTTGGCACTGCCGTCCATGGTCTTGAGGTCAACTGCATTTGCCTGATTTTCGGGCAACAGCCATTCAGGAGTGTTGAACCAGTCTTTTGCAGGCATGTCGCTTACCCAAGGGTGCTCAAATCCGCTATGGTTGAAAATCATGTCCATAACAATCTTTATTCCCTTGGCGTGTGCCTCGTCGCAAAGTCTTCGATACTCATCGTTGCTGCCAAAGCGCGGGTCTACACGGTAGTAGTCGGTAGTGGCATAGCCGTGGTATGTGCTCTGTGTGCCATGGTCGGGAGAGTTGTTTTCCAATACAGGGGTGAACCAAAGTGCCGTTACGCCAAGCTCCTTGAAATAGTCAAGATGCTGGCGTATGCCCTCCAAGTCGCCTCCATGCCGCAGCGATGGCTGCGAGCGGTCGTTCCTGTAGGCACGCATGCCCTTTATCTGGTCGTTGTCTGTGCGGCCTGACGCAAATCTGTCGGGCATAAGCATATACAGCACGTCGGCATTAGTAAAGCCCATACGCTCCTCACCACGTTTCTCACGTGCCTTAAGCTCGTAAGCCACCTTTTTCTTCTGTTTTCCTTGCTGGAAATTAAGTGTCATGGTGCCCGGCTGTGCCTCTGCGAGGCTCATATACACAAGCAGATAGTTGGGCGAGTCAAGACGCACGATGCTGTCTATTCTCACACCGGCATAGTCGGTGGTGACTTCCGCCGATTTAATGTCCTTACCATAAACCATCAGCTGCAAAGAGGCGTCTTTCATGCCGACATACCAGTTGGCAGGCTCAATCTTTGCGACATCAATTTTTGCTGCATTCATAGTCATTGTAGTGCCCAACAGCAGGGCTGTTATTATTTTTTTCATAGTTGTAATTGATTTCTGTTTTTGAGAATTGTAGGGCCGCTACATGTAGCGGCCGCAAGCAATATATTGTAATTATGGTTGTTACAAATTTTGTTTGCGTCCGCCACATATAACGACTTAACGATACAATATAAGCGCCTCCTGTGGTGCCACTACAGCCTCATTGCCTTCGAAGGCAGAGATGCCTGCAAGGTTTATCTGGCAGTTCTGGCATACAGCTGTCCATGAGCCTTGTGGAATAACCACCTTCTGGGAGGTCTTATTGGAGTTTAGTATCACGACAATATCTTTCCATGCATCGCCATTGGCATTGTTCTTAAGACGGAAGGCGACAACATTTGAAGGAGCGTCGATAAACTCAAGATTACGGCGTACCATACCGGCATCGGACATACGGAAAGCAGGATGGTTGCGGCGCAACTCCATAAGTCCGCGATAGTAATCGAAGACCTGCGGATAGCGGTCTTTATTTGTCCAGTCGATGGCGTTTATGCTGTCGGGCGACTTAAAGCTGTTGTGAACGCCTTTTTTGTCCCGAAGCACCTCCTCGCCGGCATAGATGAAAGGAACGCCCTGGGCGGTGAATACGGCAGTCTGGCCGAGGAGGTCGAGACGTATAAGCTCGTCAGTGGTAATTCCCGGTATGCTTGCCTTCAGACGGTCAACCACGCACATGTCATCGTGGCAGCTGATGTAGGAAATCTTTTGCGCCGGAGAGTTTGCCCAAGGCGCCTTTGAGTAATTTACCTTTGTGATATCTATCTGCGGATGATCTATGCAGCCCGCTATGCCGAACTTTATACTCTCCTCATTTCCGGCTACGGCACCAAGGAAGGCCGTCTTATGGTCGTCATTGAACGGCCCGCGGATGGCATCGCGCATATCGTCACAGAACGCGCCTATGCGGTCGAGCTGTCGGGTGTTTGCCTTCATTGCAAGTTTCTCCTCGGGATATGCGCACGAGCCGGCGCTCCATCCCTCGCCATACATGTATATGTTAGGATCTACCTCGTCGAGTGCCTTGCGGATAAGGTTCATGGTCTCTATGTCGTGGATGCCCATAAGGTCGAAACGGAAACCGTCGATATGATACTCCTTTGCCCAATAAAGCACAGATTCTATCATGAACTGGCGCATAAGGGGCTTCTCGCTTGCAGTCTCATTGCCACAGCCTGAGCCGTCTGAGATTTTTCCATCTTTAGTGGTGCGGTAGTAGTATCCGGGATAAGTAAGGTTGAAATTGCTCTCGTCTATGTTAAAAGTATGGTTGTACACAACGTCGAGTATCACCCGGATGCCCGCATTGTGGAGAGTCTGCACCATCTGCTTGAATTCCTTAATTCGGGCAACAGGACATGTGGCATCGGTAGCGTATGAGCCTTCCGGAACATTGTAGTTCAATGGGTCGTAGCCCCAGTTGTATTGCGGCACGTCGGGTTTCGACTCGTCAACAGACGCATAGTCGAACGAGGGAAGGATGTGTATGGCGTTTACACCAAGGTTCTTCAAATAGTAGACAGCCTTTGGCTCTGTCAAAGCAAGGTACTTGCTTTTGTGCTTCAACCCGGATGTCGGACTGATGGAAAAGTCACGGTGATGCATCTCGTAGATAACGAGGTCGGCAGGCGACTTCGTAAGAGGCCGTTTGTCGTTGTTCCATCCCTCAGGATTGGTCTCTGCCATATCTACAACGGCAGCTCTGCGCCCATTTACGGCCACAGCCTTGGCAAATACTCCCGGAGTCTCTTTCATGGTCTGCTTTCGTGTCTGGACTTGAAAAGTATAGAACTTTCCTTTCAAGTCACCTTTCACATCGGCAGTCCACAGGTCAGTACCTGTACGTTTCATCTTAACGGTCTGTATGGCCTCGCCGCCAACGCCCTGGTCATAGATATACACCTTCACGCTCTTGGCCTTTGAAGGCGCATTTAGCTTGAACGACGATGTCTCCTTGGTGTAAGTCAGCTCGTCGAACTTAAAGTCTTGCGCATGAACAGGAATGGACAACATAGCTAAAATAATTGCAGCCTCACTCCCACCCCCTCTCCAAGAGAGAGGGGAGTGAAATGCTTTATTTAATAATTTATTAATCATATCTGACAATTTCATAATCTTACTATTATACAAAAACATCATTTTAACTCCACCTTAAAACATATTACTCCCCTCCCTTTCGGGGAGGGGTTGTGGGGGTGAGGCTATAGTGCCTTAAGTGAAA
>CABSIA010000003.1 GCA_902477645.1 uncultured Prevotella sp.
GTTACACGTAGCGGCCCTACAGCCTTCTAACATGATATATTGCCTTCCCATTCACAGATTTATTAGATTATAAGATTGTAAGAATTTAATTCCGCCAACGGGTACAGCATGGAAGAAAATATAGTTTTTTAGCCGCCCGCAAGAAAAAAACTGCCAGAATAGTTTGCAGCATCGTTTGTTTTTGCTATTTTTGCAAAAAACATTTAAAAAACATTTATACCTATGAAACGATTTGGATTTAAAATGTACCTGAAACCAGGATGCGAGAAAGAGTACGCAAAACGCCATGCCGCCATCTGGCCTGAGCTGAAACAGATGATTAAGGATGCGGGAGTAAGCAACTACAGCATATTCTGGGACAAAGAGACAAACATTTTGTTTGCTTATCAGGAGTGTTCGGGCGAAGGCAACAGCCAGGATACGGAGAACGTGGACCCTATAACACAACGCTGGTGGGACATGATGGCAGACATCATGGAGGTGAATCCGGACAACTCTCCCGTAACTATACCTGTTGAGGAGGTATTCCACCTTGACTAAACAGAAGTGAAGAGTGAAGAACGAAGAGTGAAGAGTGAAGAATCCATTTGCATTTTGGGTATTTGACTCTTCATTTTTCATTTTTCACTCTTCGTTCTTCACCTTTCATTCTTAACTAAAAATAAAAATGACAAACAGTCTATGGACTCCCGATGCCAGCCAACAGCGAGTGTTGTCGGCGGGCACCGGATATCATCTTGTATTGGCTCCTCCCGGATGCGGCAAGACGCAGATGCTTGCCGAGAGGGTTGCCGACGCAAGGCTAAACGGCGTAGAGTATGGTGATATGCTTTGCCTTACATTTACCAACCGCGCGGCACGTGGCATGCATGAGAGGCTGCAAAGCCGTATCGGGGAGGATGCCACTGAGTTGTTTGTCGGCAACGTTCACAGATTTTGCTCGAAGTTTCTCTTCGACAACTCGCTTGTTGCCGCAGAGTCGGCCGTGATAGACGACAACGACGCAATAAGCATTTTGGCACGGTATCTTGGCGAGGATGAGCAGGGTGTGATGGCAAACGGCTCACGGCGCAAGGCTTACAGCACCATAATAGACCTCTCACATCTGATGCGTCAGATTGCCAAAGGACATCCGAAAGCGGTAAGGGCGCACAGCGACGCGCTGACCTCAGACGACATTGCCGCCATGAGAACGCTATGCGGCATACAGCGTAAGGAGTTCACGGCAGCAACAGCAACAGACATCTACGAGAATGCCATTGCATACGAAACGGCTATTGAGGCCACGGACATTGACATGGGCAGACGGCACATAATTGGAGACATGCTGCACAAAATGAAGTACGCCCACGCTTACGAGGCCTACAAAAGACAAAACTCGCTGCTTGACTTCGAGGACCTGCTGATTAATGCTTACGACGCATTGGCTGTTCCCAACAACTACCACAAGTACAATTGGATTCAGATAGACGAGGTGCAGGACCTGAACATGCTCCAGCTCGCCATCATAGACCTTGTTACGGCAAAGGATGCCACCGTGGTTTACCTTGGCGACACGCAGCAGGCAATTTTCTCGTTTATGGGGGCGAAAATGGAGACTGTGGACATGCTGAAGGAGCGCTGCAAAGGTAACATCTATACTCTCGACACCAACCACCGCTCGCCGTCTTATCTGCTTGACGCATTCAACACGTATGCCACAGAGGTGATGGGAATAGACCCTGCGCTGTTGCCCAAGGCTGCAATAAAAAGAGCCCCCCTGCCCCCCGGTGGGGGGTCTTCCCAAATTGCGACACCACCCCAACTTACGACACCATCCACAGAAAGGCAGGGGACTTCCCAATTTGCGATACCCCCCACCGGGGGGCAGGGGGGCCTGACTTTCTTAGAGAGCGGAACCATAGAGGAAGAGACGGCAGAGGTGGCAAGGCTGGCAAATGACCTATACAATTATCATCCCGAGGAGACAACAGCCATAATAGTAAACTCAAACCGCGACGCCGATGCCATAGGCGAGGCTCTCACCGCCATTGGCACCCCACATTTTAAGGTTTCGGGTACAGACATATTCTCTACCGATGACATAAAACTGCTGCTGGCCCACTATTCTGTGGTGGCAAACGAATTTAACTTCATTGCCTGGGCACGCCTGCTTAAAGGCTTCGGCATAACACAGAGCTATGCCTCGGCACGCGCGCTGGTACGCAACCTGCGCAACCGCGCCTTGCTGCCGACAGACATGCTGTCTGCCGACGGCCTAACTTATGCCGAACGGTTCGCAAAAGCTGCCTGTGAGGGTGAAATCGTTGTCTTCGACACCGAGACTACAGGAACAGACATTTACAATGACGACATCATACAGATAGCCGCCATGAAGATGTGTGACGGAAAGATTGTGGAGGGTTCAGGACTGTCGCTGTATATAGAGACAGACAAGCCAATTCCCGAAATGCTGGGCGACATAGTGAACCCTATAATAGAGGAGCGGAAACACCACAGGCTGCAGTCTCCGCAAG
Source organism: uncultured Prevotella sp. (assembly GCA_902477645.1). Lineage (GTDB taxonomy): Bacteria > Bacteroidota > Bacteroidia > Bacteroidales > Bacteroidaceae > Prevotella. Next base: position 2,517 of record CABSIA010000003.1, read on the forward strand.
AGGCGCTGGCAACGTTTCTTGAATATACAGGCTCCGCTCCCCTACTCGCCCACAACGCCACTTTCGACTACGAGATGATGCGCTTCAACCTTCTGCGATATTTGCCTGACGTGGACTGGCAGGCTGAGCATCCGGCATGTTTCGACTCGCTGAAGCTGTCTCGGCTGCTTTTCCCAGGGCTTATGCGCTATAAGCTCAAGAACCTGATTGAATACTTGGGACGGGTGGGCGAGAACTCTCACCTCGCCGATGCCGACGTGTTTGCCACCTGTGGTTTGGCGAGCCGCTGTCTTGAGAAAGCCAAAGAGGTGTTACCAGAGCAAAAACGTTTTCTTCAGCAAGGCGACATGCCCAAGAAAGCGGAACTGCTGCGCCACAGATATATGCCATATATAGAGACTACACAAACCTCGCTACACAAGAATTCCATGCCTGGAAAAGAACCGGCTCTTGTCACAAATATGCGACTGATATGGCAGCGGCTCATAGCCGACGGCTATGTGAGAGACAACGGAAAGGCAGAGCATATTTTCAGCTATCTTGCCAATGATCTGATGGCAGGAGAGGAGGGGCAGACACTGAGACAGCAACTCGAACGCCATGCTGTGGAGATAAACACCCTGCGTGAGGCTGACCTCTGCGGAGGGGCATCGATGAAGGAGAGGCTGTTCGTAAGCACCATACACAAGGCAAAGGGACTGGAATTTGACAACGTGATAGTGTTCGACGTTGTGGAGGGCAGGTATCCTAACTATTACAATGCGAACGTAAAGCGGCTCGACGATGAGGACGCACGCAAGCTCTATGTAGCCATCACCCGTGCCTGTAAACGCCTCTGCATCGCAGTTTCGACAATAAGAAAAAGATACAACGGAGATATTATCGAGATAAAGCCAAGCAGGTTTTTAACAAAGATAGTTGACAAGTTAAAAGATTGACGAATGTAGGGCCGCTATGAATAGCGGCCGCAAGTAATATAGGCAAATATTATCCCAGTTTTTTGCAGGAAATATGCTTTGTCGTTTGCGGCCGCTATGAATAGCGGCCCTACAGACTGCACCTAAAGTTTCATCGCCATTCCTACCATCATCCACAATCCAGGCTGTTTGACTGCTCCGATATCATAGTATCTATGACATGTGATATTGTCAGCCATCACGTAAATCTGATAATGCGGAGCATCCCACATAACCTTACAGTCGAGTTTTGCGTATGGATGGTAGCCGTTCATGCGCTGTTGCCACCGGAGGTTCCATGAGGCAGAGAGTTGCCGCCACAGACGGTGGTCGAGAGTACACGTCAGCTTATGGCGAAGGTATTCGAGAGCATATAGCGACTTGAATATCTCGTGGCCGGTCTCATGGTTCTGATGTATAAAGGCATAGCCTATTTTCAGTTTTGTTATAGGGCACGTATGCCAAATGTCAGACAGCCGCACTACGGCATCGACAGTAAACCCCATGTTGTCGAGCTTTCCGATGTTCAAAGCGTTATATCTCGTTGCCCCGGGCGTCTCATACACCCAGTCTATCATGTCCCGCCCGTTGCTGTAAAAACCGCTCAGCAGAAAATCGAAGCAGGCAGACCGGTATTGCACGCCAGCCTTTAGCATTTTGTTTTTCTCTGGTTTCAGTCTCAAGTCGCCTTGCTGCACAGAGTTACTGATATACAGGTCAGTGAATGTTGGCACACGGAGAGCCTCGTTCCATGACAGGTAGAGTTTTAATTTAGGGCTAAGCCTGTAAGCGACATCTACACCGGGATAGAAGTGCAAACCGTCGTCAAGAAGCGAGTTGCTGTATGCAAGGAGTCCAGCCGACAGGGTAAATCCCCCAACTATGATGTTATGTTCGGCATAAAAATTGGTGTTTGTCCTTACGCCTTTATATATATACTGACGGTCGGAGCCTGATATATTCTTGTAATCGGAGACATCGAGAGCATCACCGTATGCGGTGCTCAGAATTACCTCTCTTCTAACGTCTGCGCCTATGGCAGTTGTTCCTCCGAGCCATTTCAGACGGGCACCAAGCGATGCTCCATAGACATCCAGACGGTGATAGTTCTCGCCTGCCGCCGCACCAGTCTGGCCTTTCGTAAGCTGATAATGGTTGTAGTTGCGTATGGCATACACGGTGGGAGTTACAACAAACGATTTCAAGAAGCTCCCGGCATCTGCAAAAGGCGTAACCTCAGCCTTCGCCGACGCTATATATCGCCTTGTCTTCTCATACTGATTGTTGAAACGCGCGCTGTAGAAGGTGTTCGCTCCATAATCTTTCGAGCTGATGCCTGCCTGCAAAGCAAGTTTTGCATATCTCCAGTTTGCGTCACCCTGCCAGTAGAACTGCCGTTTACGGAAACCGCTGTTCTCTGTTCCGCCATCACTCTGTGAATATCCTCCGCTCAGCGATGTTGACAAATTCTGCCTGCCGAGAGCCGCACCGCCATTTGTGCTCCATGTGCCATAGCTTCCGCCCTCAGCGGCAACTCTCACCTCATTTCCGTGCCCGGACCGGGTAACGATGTTTATAACACCAGAGAAAGCCATAGAGCCGAAGACACGCGCTGATGCGCCCTCAATGATTTCTATACGCTCAATGTCGCGCAGCGATACTGGGAAATCAGAGGCGTGATGACCAGTTTGCGGGTTTGAAATGTCAATCCCATTGAGCAGAATGGTAATCTGGTCGAATGTGCCTCCGTTGATGGAAATGTCCGTCTGTACACCAAAGCCACCACGCTGACGGACATCTACGCCGGTAGCTAATTTCAGAATGTCGTTGATGGTAGAAGCCTGCGCACGGTCTATCTCCTCACGCGTGATAACCTCTACAATCTTCGCCGACTGCAAGGCAGTAAGCGGTGCCCTCGTACCCGTAACAACCACTTCGTCGAGCCTCACCTCCTCATGCTGAAGGGAGTCGGCTGCATAGTCGATATGTGTGCTTACGCCATCTGCCTTGGCAAATTTCAAGGTAGAGACAGCCAACGTACCGATAAGCACCACACGCCCAACACAAGCAAAAAGCGCATAGCCTTTTCTGCAGAAGCGCTTGAACAAGATTGGAGCTTGCCTGTTTAAAAATTGTTTATACATAAAATTGTTTTTAGAAAATCGGGTGCAAAGGTAACGCAAACAGGAGAAAAAAACAAGAGAATTATTTCTTTTTTTTATTTCCGGGTCACGGCTCTTTCATTTAACCTGCATTATTCATACTCGTTTCTACTGCAATGACTAACTGGCTGTACCTCAGCGCAATGCTCGCTCTTCCTCTTTGAAAGTAGGATTTACTACATTCTGCATCGTCATCGCTGCGCTCACGCTGATGCACTGCCATTTAGCCCTTTCGTAACGGAACAGTATGAATAATGCAGGTTAAATATGCCACCGTCATCAGCTATTTTGCACAATCAGGACAGACGCCTTTTATAACATAATTGACAGCACGGGGACTAAAGCCGTCGGGCACACCGACCATTGGCACGGGAACATCCTCAAAACAAAATGTTCTCTTGCACCGCTCACAATAAAAGTGAACATGCTGGTCGGCTATTGTATGATGCCCGCGGCTATGACACAGCTCGTATTTCAGCGAGCGGCTGCCGTCCTCTATAACGTGCACCACATTGTGTTGGGCGAAAAGCTCCAAGACACGGAATATGCTTGCCTTGTCCATTGAGAATCCCGACGAGATTTCCAAATCTGCAAGGCTCACGGGGCGCATAGCCCTCATCAGCTCCCGCATAACGAGAATGCGGTTGGCTGTGGGCTTTATACCCCTTGACTCAAGAATAACAACCTCGTCCCCACTCCCTCCACAAAAGGAATGGGAGCAATCACCATTATTGTTCATATTTGGCATCTGTTTTTTTAGCGAATTACTTTAAGACATCTCACCCCCTCTCTTTTTGACAGGGGGTAAGGCTTATTTTTATGAGACCGTAAATCCCAAGTCCTCAACAACCTTACGGACTTCATCCATATCAGGCGAGCCCTGTATCTTTGTCTCACCCGAGGCGAGGTCAACAGCCACAGCCTTAACGCCGTCGAGCTTAGCGAGGCTTTTCTCGACCATAGCCTTGCAGTGTCCGCACGACATGCCTTTAACGATTACAGTAATCTGTCCGTTCTCCATAATCTCAGCCCTGTTTGAAGTATATTTTTTTATCAAGGCGTTTATGAGCAACGCAATGAGCACCACAGAGCAGATGCCGGAAAACAGCCCTATATGCAGGCAGCTGTTTGAGCTGCGGGCAACCAAAGGCATAGTAAACCAGTCACGTGGCATAAGATAGTCTATGCCCGTTCCTATCAGAATGGCACCAACGACGATTGTACCGAGATATGTTGCCGCCGCCCGTTTGCCAAGCGATTTGCCTACAATGATGACTGACGCGAAGTTAGCGGCCGGTCCGGCCATAAGAAGAACAAAAGCCGCTCCCGGGCTCAACCCTTTCAACATCAGTGAGAGCGCTATCGGAATAGAGCCCGTCGAGCATACATACATTGGCACGGCCACTATCACAACGGCTATCATGGACAGCAGCGGATACTCGGCAAAAATGGTGAAGAAGCCATCGGGCACAAATACGGTTATGGCCGCAGCTATCACAAGACCTATAACGAGCCATTTGCCAATATTCTGTATCATGTCGACAAAGCCGTAGCGTAAGGCGTCACGCAATCTGCGCCAAAAGCCATGAGCTACAGGAGCCTCTATAGTGTCAACTTCTTTTTCACAATCCTGGCCACACACCTTGTCCTCATGGTCGACAAGCATTCCGCCGATAAAAGCGGTGAGAAGCGCCGCAACAGGACGTATGACGGCAAAGGCCGGACCCAAAAGCGAGAATGTCGCGGCTATGGAGTCGAGTCCTGTCTGCGGAGTTGCTATAAGAAAAGATGTAGCGGCTCCGCGAGACGCACCGTTGCGGCGCAACGACACAGCCGTAGGCAAGACACCACACGAGCACAGCGGCAACGGCACACCAATCAACGCAGCCTTCATAACGGACACAAACCCCGGGCGTGACAGATGGTTACGGTAGAAACTACTTGGCACAAACGCATAAAGCATTCCTGCCACCAAAAAGCCGAAAAGCAAGTAAGGAGCCATCTCGGCAAGCATGTTTATCAATGCTGATAAAAATTCCATTTTCTGTTGTGTTTTAAATTCCAGGCGCAAAGGTACGAAGTTTATTTTGCAAACAAGTTGCAAAAATTAAAGTGAAGAATGAAGAGTGAAGAGTGAAGAATCCATTTGCATTTTTGGTACTTAACTCTTCGTTCTTCACTCTTCATTCTTCACTCTTCACTCTTCGTTCTTCACTCTTCGTTCTTCACTCTTCACTCTTCGTTCTTCACTCTTCACTTAAATCTGCCCCGACTCTACCTGCAGCACCACTCTCTCCGTCAGGCGGTCTATTCCGTTAGGGTCATAGTCTTTCTTCAGACTTGCTCCGAACATCCAGGCGACCGCCTGATAAAAGCCTGCCTTTATCGGTCCGAGGAAAGCCTGGATAAGATTGTACGAGCTGCTGTTGCACTCGCGGTAAACAAGCTTTATGAGCAATTTTCCCTGCGAGTAGGTCAGTTTCTTCATTCGTGGCGTATACTCCTTCTTTATGTTCTCCTCCACAAGTTTCATGTGTGCGTCCTTAGCCTTCTTATTGGGCAGTGTCTCAAGATACTCGTAAGTCTCCACGATAATCTTGTTCACCTCCTTGGCTATTGGCAACACTTTTTTTATATTATAAACCAGCCTGTTGTAGGCAGCCCTCTGCCTCTTTTTTTTGAAAACGGGCTTAGGGTAAACATAAACATTGTTCAGCTCAACATACTGAATGGAGTCGCCGCCCACAAGCACACGCCCCGTCCTGACCATCGGAACGAAGGTCGGATTGTCCATATCAACCTCCCTGTCCTCTGGTCTCATAGTCTCCGCCGTCACCTGAGCTGCCACAGGCGTGTAGGCAAATGATATTGCTATCAGCAGAATGACCCGTATATATTGAGTTATATTGTTCAGCATAGCTGCAAAATTACATATTTTCCCGCTTTTGGCAAAACTATCCGACATTTTCTACCCACAAACATTTGGTTTTTCCATTCATTTATGCTAAGTTTGCATTTGTTATGGGGCAGATAAAGATAGCGACATATATACTTATTGCAGCCTTTTTGCTGTGGAATGCAGGTTTGCAGGCGCAAACTACAGATCCGGATTGGGAAGACACTTACCAGACACTCGAGGACGCAGGAGAGGCTGAATCGGAAAACTGGCAGCTGTCATACGACGAGCTGAGCGAGTTTGCAGAGAACAAGATTGACATTAACAGCGCATCGGACGAAGACCTCTTGAGGCTGCCTTTCCTTAGCGGACAGCAGGTTATGGATATCAGAGAATATCTGTACCGCTACGGCCCGATGAAGTCGGCAAGCGAGTTTATGATGATTCCATCCATCGACTACAACACACGCCAGCTGCTCCTGCTCTGCACCTACATCGGCCAGGAAACCGAGAAAAAACGGTTCCCGTCTCCCGATTATCTCTCAAAATACGGACACAACGAGATTGTCGCCACTGGCCACATACCGCTCAACGAGCGCGAGGGTGACAAATGGGGGTATCTCGGGTATCAATACAAGCACTGGATAAGGTACCAGTACACCTGCGGGAAATGGGTAAAGGCCGGCATAGTGGCATCGCAGGACGCAGGCGAGCCGTTTTTCGCAGGACGCAACAAATGGGGCTATGACTACGTGTCGCCATACGTACTTGTCCGAAACCTTGGAGCCATAAAAACCATCGCCTTAGGCAGATACCGTGCAAGGTTCGGACTGGGACTTGTTATGAACAATTCGTTCTCAATGGGCAAGCAGGGAGCTTTGGCATCGCTGGGACGAACCTCGCGCGGACTATTCGCACACTCGTCGCGCATGGAGGCAAACTATATGCAGGGCGGAGGAATAACCGTCGGGCTGAGCAAAAACATTGACATCACGGCTTTTGCATCTTACCGGAAAATAGATGCCACACTGAACGATGGGGACAACAGCATTACAACAATACTTCGTACAGGCTACCACCGCACGGCAAGCGAGATGCTGAGGCGAAGAAATGCCAGGCAAACTGTCATGGGAGGAAATGTGAACTATCGCTCCGGAGGTTTCCACTTTGGAGCAACAGGCTATTACACCTCGTTTGACAAGCCTCTGCACCCAGACACATCGAGGATATACAGGCGCATCGCTCCATGGGGACAACAGTTTTGGAACATTGGAGCCGACTACGGCTACATAAGCCGGCGGCTGACCGTAAGCGGCGAGGTGGCGACATGCGACAATGGCGGCATGGCAACCATCAACACCGTAAGCGCCATGTTGAGCTCACGCATATCAGTGGTTGCCATACAGCGTTTCTATTCCTACAAATATCATTCCCTCATGGGATCCAGTTTCTCTGAAAACGGCTCGGTGCAAAACGAGAGCGGCATATACCTCGGCGCCAACACCAAGCTGTCACGACGGCTGTCGACATCGCACTATGCCGACTATGCATATTCGCCTTGGCCACGATATCTGGCCACAGGCTCCACACGGACATTCGACACCCAGCACTCGGCAACATGGACAAAGGGCAACACAAGCATCACAGCACGATATAGGCTGAAAACATGGAACCATGACAATTCTGCCACCCACAACATGGAGAGGCTCACGAGACACCGTCTCAGACTTTCATATACATCCAACGGCCCGTTGCTATATCTGCGGACTCAAGCCGACGCATCAGTTTACGACAACGGCACAACAAGCTGCGGTATGATGATAGGGCAGCAGGCGGGCATAAAACTGAGCAAATGGAAAATATACGCAAATGCCGCATACTTCAACACAGAAAACTACGATGCGCGTGTATATGCCTACGAGCGCTCCACACTCTACACACTCTCTTTCCCCATGCTCTACGGCCACGGCATAAGAGGCTCTTTGGTTTGCCGTGCTGACATATCTTCCTCACTGATGATTATTGGCAAGATTGGAACAACGCACTATTTCGACCGAGACAAAATCGGCTCAGGACTGCAGGAAATTGACAGCAGCACAGTGACAGACATAGATTTACAACTTAGGTGGAAATTCTGAAAGAAACAAACTCAAAAATAGTCTCTCAAAATACTTGGCAAAGTATGTCCACATAAAAGCCGATTTATGTCCACATACTTTGCCTTTTATGTGGACATACTTTTTTCTGGCATAAAAAAGCCCCACCACCAGCTTATCTAAAATGACGAGATTCTGGCGGTGGGGCTTAAATTATATTTCCTGCTTATTCAGCAACCTTCTCTGAGGCACGAAAGTTGTCAAGGTCTTCAGCTGTGAATGCCTTTATATAAGCGTGGTGTGCGGTGCACTCTGCCTCGGCATGACGCAGATAGACATTGATGCTCTTCTTGAACAGCTCTGGAGCACGTGTGGCATCCTCGAGCAAGAGGATAGACATGATGATGTCGGCTGTCATCTCGTAGAGGCGGCGTGCGAGGAAATCCTGCACCTCCTGGTTGCCCTGCTCCTTAACATAGTTGAGAGCATCCTCGTAAAGAGCTATGAGCTTGGCAATGCGCTCACGCATAGGTGCGGCACAGTCGCAGATTGGACGCTCCATCATCTCTTTCATTATAGAGAGATAGGTGCCGTTGGTAATGTAGCGGATAGCGGCTACGACCTGCAGCTGAGTGGTACCTTCGTAGATAGAGAAAATACGGGCGTCGCGGTAGAGACGCTGGCTCTTGTACTCCATGATGAAACCAGAGCCACCATGTATCTGAATGGCATCGTAAGCGTTCTGGTTGGCATATTCAGAGTTCATACCCTTTGCAAGCGGTGTGAAGGCATCGGCGAGGCGGGGATATTTTTTCTGCTCCGCACGCTCCTCCGGGGTAAGTTTGCGCTCACGCGCAATATCGTCGAGAGCCTTGTAGATATCCACATAGCGGGCAGTCTGATAAAGAATTGCGCGGCCAGCGTCGAGCTTGGCCTTCATGCGTGACAGCATATCGTAAACAGCTGGGAAATCGATGATGGCTGTGTCGAACTGGCGGCGCTCCTTTGCGTAGGCAAGCCCCTCGTTGTAGGCAGCCTGACTGACACCTACCGACTGTGCCGCAATGCCCAGACGCGCACCGTTCATCAAAGCCATCACATACTTGATAAGTCCAAGACGTGTGTTGCCGCAAAGCTCACACTTAGCGTTTTTATACACAAGCTCGCAAGTTGGTGAGCCGTGAATACCGAGCTTATGCTCGATGTGGCGTACGGTTACGCCGCCGTCACGCTTGTCGTAGATGAACATTGAGAGGCCGCGTCCGTCGTGTGTGCCTTCCTCAGAACGTGCAAGAACGAGGTGAATGTCAGAATCACCATTGGTGATGAAACGCTTAACACCATTCAGACGCCAGCACTTGTTCTCCTCGTCATAGCTTGCCTTGAGCATTACACGCTGAAGGTCAGAGCCGGCATCAGGCTCGGTGAGGTCCATAGACATGGTCTCTCCGGCACATACGCGTGGAATATACTTCTTGCGCTGCTCCTCGTCGCCAAACTCATAAAGAGTCTCTATACAATCCTGCAGCGACCAGATGTTCTGGAAACCGGCATCGGCGGCCGAAACAATCTCCGAGGCCATGGAATAAGGAGTGATTGGCATGTTGAGACCGCCATAACGACGGGGCATTGAGATACCCCAGAGGCCTGCCTTGCGGGTAGCGTCAAGATTCTCAAAAGTCTTTGACGCATACACCATGCGGCCGTCAACAAGATGCGGTCCCTCAAGGTCTACATCCTCGGCATTAGGCTCTATGATATTGGCAGCAATATCGCCTGTTATCTCAAGCATACGCTTATAGTTCTCGATAGCATCGCCGAAGTCAACTGGAGCGTCTGCATACACGTCTTTATCAGCATATCCACGCTCTTTAAGCTCTACGATGCGCTTCATCTCAGGGTGGTTGAGATAGAACTCAAACTCTGGATGGTCTGTATAGTAATTTGCCATTGTTTTTCTGTTTTTGAAGGAGTTAAAAGGAGTTAAGGAGTTAAGGAGTTAAGCCATCTGTTTTATAGCTTATACACATTTACAACTGTGTGCCGAAATTGTTTTCCCTCATTCCTTTACAATATGCATTCAGCAATTTGCTTACTTCCCCAATCGCCTTGTCCATATATTCATACGATTCTGTACTGATATATCCCAAATCCTTTGTCAAAAGAATATAATAGCGACATTCCTCAAGGCTGCCTTGGGCAATATTCAAAAAGTGCAGTTTATCTTTTGTAGATAATCTTTTATAGCCCTCCGCAATATTTGCCGGTATTGAAACTGCAGCACGCTGAAACTGCGATGACAACCCAAATCGCTCATAATCAGGGAACGACTGTGTCAATTTATAAACATTGACAACAAATTGATGAGCTTTCTGCCATACGAAGATATCCTTAAACGTGCTTGTCGCTGCCATTGTCTTATGCTATTATGAATCGGAGTCAAAAGTAAGTAGCGCCAAATTTTAATAATGTTGTCTGCTCCCGATATAGATTAAGCGAGCTTAGCTCTATACTCAATTGTACAACATTTGGCTTAACTCCTTAACTCCTTAACTCCAAAAATTCTACTTATTATTCTGCTTATAATACTTAATCAACTTCGGTACCACCTCGTCAACAGTGCCAACGATAACATAGTCGGCAATCTTATTGATAGGAGCATCCGGATCGTTGTTTACAGAGATTATGATGCCGGAATCCTGCATACCGGCGATGTGCTGAATCTGGCCGCTGATACCACAGGCAATATATACCTTGGGATGAACGGTTACACCAGTCTGACCAATCTGACGGTCATGGTCTATCCAGCCTGCGTCGACAGCCGCACGTGAGCCGCCAACTTCACCGTGAAGAACCTTAGCCAACTGGAACAACTGGTCGAAACCTTCCTTTGACCCTACGCCATAGCCTCCGGCAACAACAATTGGCGCCCCCTTCAGATTGTGCTTGGCGGCCTCTACATGATGGTCCAGCACTCTAACCGCATACGCCTCGGCCGACACATATTTGTCTACCTCCGGATAAACAATCTCACCTTTAGCCTCTCCTTCATAGACAGCCTTCTGCATAACGCCAGAGCGTACAGTAGCCATCTGTGGACGATGGTCAGGATTTACGATTGTCGCAACTATGTTACCACCGAAAGCTGGACGAATCTGATAAAGAAGGTTCTCGTATGTCTTATTGTTCTTCTTGTCCTCATACGGGCCAATCTCAAGCTCTGTACAGTCGGCAGTGAGACCGCTGGTCAGCGATGATGAGACACGCGGGCCGAGGTCACGGCCTATAACAGTAGCACCCATAAGACAAATCTGCGGTTTCTCTTCCTTGAAAAGGTTTACGAGAATGTCTGTATGCGGAGCAGACGTGTAGGGGAAGAGGCCATCTCCGTCGAAAACGAATAGTTTGTCAACACCGTAAGGCAAAATCTGGTCCTCTACCTTACCCTTGATGCCCGTGCCTGCTACTATGGCATGAAGCTCAACACCAAGCTCATTGGCCAACTTGCGGCCCTTTGTCAAAAGTTCCTGTGAAACTTCCTGCACTGCGGTGCCCTCAATTTCACAATATACAAAAACGTTATTCATATCTAATTAGCCAATGATTTTCTCGTTCAACAAATCCTTTACAAGTTCCTCAATGTCACAGTCGCAGCCATTTATGCTCTTGCACTCTTTTGCCTGGAATACAATATTTTTCACAGCCTTCACCTTTGTTGGCGAACCGCTAAGGCCACACTGCTGAGGATCACCATCTACGTCAGCCACAGACCATTGTGTAAGAGTCAGATACGGACGCTCGTCATAAAGTTCCTTATATGGCATATCATCTGTGCGCTCCAAAGGAGCCGTGGCACGCTTGTATTTCATAACAAGCTTTACATTGCACGGACGGCATGGAGCCGCACTTCCATTTACAGTTACGACAACAGGCATAGGAGCCTCAACAGTCTCTGCACCACCGTCGATAAGGCGTCGGATAGTGAGTTTGCCATTCTCACACTTCTCGATGTTCTCAGCGTATGTAACCTGATTAAGTCCCAATTTCTGTGCCACCTGTGGCCCAACCTGAGCAGTATCGCCATCAATAGCCTGACGGCCACCGATTACAACATCCACATTGCCAATCTTTTTGATAGCAGTGGCAAGGGCATAAGAAGTGGCAAGAGTGTCGGCGCCGGCGAAAAGTCTGTCGGTCAGCAACCATCCTGTGTCTGCACCACGGTAAAGTCCCTGACGGATAATCTCGGCTGCACGGGGAGGTCCCATGGTAAGAATGCCCACTGTAGAGCCAGGATTTTGCTCTTTAAGGCGCAAAGCCTGCTCAAGAGCGTTTAGATCTTCAGGATTGAAGATAGCGGGCAGAGCGGCGCGGTTGACTGTTCCTTCGGCAGTCATAGCGTCTTTGCCCACGTTGCGTGTGTCGGGTACCTGCTTGGCAAGTACTACAATTTTTAAACTCATTTCTAATTATTGTTTATAATATCTTTGTAATATTCTGGTTTTTAATGCGTGCAAATTTACGAGTTTTTTACTTTCGAACCAAATAAAATGCACAAAAAGGATAATAATGTGCGCAAAAGAGAATGTTTGTGCAGTGTTTTTCGTCATAAAAGAAGTATGTTTGAAAAAAAATGTGTAAGTTTGCACATTATTACAAATATACTACCACAAAACTATGAAAAGAATACTATCTGCTATTGCAATTGCCACAGCTACTTTCACAGCAGGCTGGGCACAAGAGTTTGACAATCTGCCGACACCTGTGGAAGACGTAAACAAAGTAGTTGACAACACACCAGACTCCATAGCCAAGGCTCTGATGTCGAGGCCAGAGCCGGGAACTACAAGGAAAGGAAACAACCCGGTACTGTTCCTTATTGGCAACTCGACAATGCGCAACGGCACTAAGGGTGACGGTTCAAACGGACAATGGGGATGGGGATATTATGCAAACAAATATTTCAACGGCAACAAGATAAGTGTTGAGAACCAAGCTCTCGGAGGTATGAGCACCAGAACTTTCTATACAAAGCTGTGGCCAATGGTCAGGACAGCCCTTAAGCCTGGCGACTGGGTTATAATCTCCATCGGGCACAACGACAACGGGCCTTACGACGAGGGAAGGGCAAGAGCCGTGATACCCGGCGTGGGCAACGACTCAATATGCGTAACCATAAAAGAGACCGGCGAGAAGGAAACCGTATACTCGTATGGCGGATATCTGAGAAAATATATTTCAGAATGCCGTGAGAAGGGAGCGCACCCCATATTGATGTCGCTTACGCCACGCGACGCATACGACGAGAAAACAGGAAAGATTATCAGAAAGCCACAATCAGAATGGGCGGCATACGTGGCTGCTCAAGAAGGTGTGCCATTCGTAGACCTAAACGAAATCTCTGGCGCCAAACTCGACAGCTACAGCAAATGGAAAGAAAAATACCATTTCTTTGGCGACCACATACACACCAGCGAAGACCATCCTGGGATAAACGCACGCTCTGCCGCCGAGGGTATTGCAATGAGCAACAATCCGGACCTCAAGCCTCTGCAACAGATGATGGTTGGAGTGGCTCTGCCTACAGTAAATGTAAAGAGAGAGAAAAGCAAGCCCGTTGTTTTCATCACCGGCGACTCCACCGTAAAGAACAAAGACAAGGACAAGGACGACATGTGGGGCTGGGGCTCACAGGCAGGAATCATCTTCGACGAGTCAAAAGTTACTTGGGTTAACGAGGCTATGGCAGGACGCAGCACAAGAAGCTACATACGAGAGGGACGATGGGAGAAAATATACAACTCGCTACAGCCCGGCGACTTCGTACTGCTGCAGTTCGGACACAATGACATCTGCCCTATTAACGATAAAAAGGAAAGAGGCGTTATACCCGGCACAAAAGACACATGCCATGTTTACAAAATGGAGAAAGACGGCAGATTTGAGGTTGTCTATAGCTTCGGATGGTATCTGAAAAAAATGATTGACGACACCCGTGAGAAGGGTGCGACCCCAATCCTCGTATCGCTCACTCCACGCAACGAGTGGCCAGGAGGAAAGATTGAGCGCAGAAACAATTCGTATGGCAAATGGTATAGGGAGATAGTTGACGAGACAGGAGTTGACTTTGTTGACCTTCATAACATATCTGCCGACTTCCTCGACAAGAAGTTTGCAAGCAAAGACGAGAAGAAAAGCAAGAAAGCCGCTGACAAATATTTCAAAAAAGATCATACCCACACCTCGCTCACAGGTGCCCAGATGAATGCCAAGAGCATAGCCAGGGGTCTGCGTCAGATAGGCAGCAAATTGGCTGAAACCTTAAAAAAATGATAGACCAGCAAACAGTAGAACGCATAAAAGACGCAGCCAACATCGTGGATGTTGTCTCAGAGTTTGTCACACTGAAAAAGTCGGGAGCAAACTATAAAGGCCTGTGCCCTTTCCACAACGAGAAGACACCGTCGTTCATGGTGTCTCCATCGCGTGGCATCTGCCACTGCTTCGGCTGTGGCAAAGGCGGCACACCCATCAGCTTCATCATGGAGCACGAGCAGATGACATATCCCGAGGCACTTCGTTGGCTGGCTAACAAATACCATATTGAAATAAAAGAAAAAGAGCTGACCGCAGAGGAGAAAGCAGAGCAGACCGCCAGAGAATCGATGTTCATCATCAACGAATGGGCTGCCGACTATTTCGAGAAGACTCTCCACGAGCATCCCGACGGAATGGCCATAGGACTGCAATATTTCAGACAGCGGGGCTTTAGAGATGACATAATCAGGAAATTCAGACTTGGCTTCGACATCAACGACCGCTTTGAACTCGCAGCCAATGCCGAGAAAGAGAAATACAACACCGACTATCTGCTGAAAGTAGGACTCTGCTACAAGAACGACCATCAGGAGATTATTGACCGCTTTGCGGGAAGAGTTATATTCCCCTGGATTGGCGTAAGCGGAAAAATTGTCGCCTTCGGAGGCAGAAAACTCGATGCCGCGACAAAGGGCGTGCAGCAGAAATACGTCAACTCTCCCGACTCCGACATATACCACAAAGACCGTGAGCTGTATGGAATATACCAGGGCAAAAAAGCCATAGCCAAGGAAGATTGCGTATATATGGTTGAGGGATATACCGATGTGCTCTCGCTCCACCAGTGCGGAATAGAGAATGTTGTCGCAAACTCGGGCACGGCATTGTCCGTACATCAGATACACACCCTTCACCGTTTTACCTCCAACATCGTTTTGCTCTACGATGGTGACGCAGCAGGCATCCATGCCGCCATGCGCGGTACCGACATGCTGCTCTCTGAGGGCATGAACCTTAAAGTCCTGCTTTTGCCAGACAACGACGACCCAGACAGTTTTGCGCGTAAACACACCGCCGAACAATTCAAGGCATACATAGCCGAGCATCAGGCCGATTTCATTGAGTTCAAGACACGGATGCTTCTTGAGGGCGAGAGCGACCCGCAGAAACGCGCAGAGGGCATTGGCTCTATAGTGAACAGCATATCGCTAATACCTAATCAGATATTGCGCGACACCTATATTCACGCCTGTGCCCAGAGGCTTATGATAAGCGAGAACACTCTGATAAACCAGATGAACAAGTTTATCCGTGACCGTCAGGAACAAAGTCAGAACAGGTCCAACAACAATCAGCAGCCAGGAAGCCAGGTTCCCGTACGGGAGACAGCAAATGTTCAGACAAACACCAGTGCCGAGGCTATGAAAAGTCAAATCGGCAAGGTGGAATGGATGCTCATTCAGATGATGGTGAGGCATGGCGAGCATATTGTTATGAGAGATGTTGAGACTGATGACGGCTCGACTGTTGACGTAAACATTGCGCAATATATTTACTACAATCTCAGCGCCGACAACTTGATGTTCAAAAACGACCTGTTCAACACCATGCTTGCCGAGGCCGTAGAGCAGTCTGCCCAAGGTGACTTCAATGCCATGAGATATTTCGTACATCATCAGAACATTGACATCTCACGTATAGCCACAGCCATGAGCGAGGACCAATACCATCTGACAGAAAAAGCCAATGCACAGACAGACCTTTCAGAAGAAGAAAAGCTGAGACAGGCCGAGACAAAAACAGAGTCAATGCTAAGACAGACAACACACCTGCTTTTAGATTTCAGAATGGACTATGTTGAGCAACATCTGAAAGACCTGCAACAGCAAATAGCGGCAAGCGCGACAGACCGTGACAAAATGCGGCAGCTGATGCAAGAATACAAGCAGATGCAGGAAATAAGAAACAACCTCGCCAAACAGCTTGGCAGCAATGTGATGGTGTAGCCCCCCTTCCCCCCCAGTGGGGGGATGTAAAATTGAGAATCAATATAAAATAATAAATAAACATTGCCTACCACCCTCCTCCGGGGGGCAGGGGGGCTTCAATAAAAAATGTACTACATACAAAAAACTTTTGAGATATCGGCGAGCCACCGCCTAAATCTGTCATACGACAGCAAATGCAGCAATCTGCATGGGCACAACTGGATTATAACCGTTTATTGCAAGGCAGAGAAACTGAATGCCGACGGCATGGTGATAGACTTCACTGAGATTAAACGGCGCATACACGACGTGCTCGACCATGCGAACCTCAACGAGGTGCTGCCATTCAACCCCACGGCAGAAAACATAGCCTGCTGGATAACCCGGCAAATTCCCAGCTGCTACAAAGCCACGGTTCAGGAAAGCGAGGGAAATATTGCGATGTATGAAGTTGAATAAAAAGTATGTTTTATGAAAACATTTCGCATCAACGAAATATTCTACTCTCTACAAGGCGAAGGCCACAACGCAGGCAGAGCTGCTGTATTCATAAGGTTCTCGGGGTGCAACTTAAAATGTCCTTTCTGCGACACCGATTTCGAAAGCTACACAGAGATGACAGCATCAGAAATTACAGCCACCGCACGAGACCTCACAGGCAACCCAAACGCCATGCCTATGATTGTACTTACAGGCGGGGAGCCAACACTACAGGCTGACGCCGCTCTCATAGATGCCTTGCATTCTGAAGGTTTCGGCTTCGTTGCCATGGAATCCAACGGCACCATGCCTCCACCCGAGAACCTCGACTGGCTGACAATTTCGCCAAAAGGGAAAACTGCTGTGAACAAGTGCAATGAGCTGAAATGCATTTTTGGCGAAAATGGCATATTGGCATTGCCCGACGACATAAACGCGACATATAGGTATGTACAACCATGCGACACGGGAGACGCTGAGCTAAACGCCACCATCATCAGCCGCTGCATAGACTTCATCAAGGACAATCCCGCATGGCGCTTGTCGCTGCAGACCCACAAACTGACAGGTTTTAAATAGAACAACAATGATATACATCCACTGGCTACTACTGCTTGTCTACACCTTAACCATCGCAATTGCGATGCTCAAGGTTCTGATGGACAACCGCCAGCCTGCAAAAACGCTGGCGTGGCTGATGGTGTTGTCGTTTCTGCCAATGGCGGGCATAGTGCTATATTTCTTCTTCGGACAAAACACACGCAAGGAAAAGCTCATCAGCCGTCACAGCATAGACCAGCTGACAAAACGGTCGATGCTTGAGTTTGTGGAACAAAAAGATTTGGAATATCCGAAGGAATGCCAGCAGATGATAAGTCTTTTCTACAATCAGAGCATGGCATTGCCTTTCAAGGACAACGATGTGGAAATTCTCACCTCGGGCTACACTTTTTTCGCTACGTTTCTTGCCGAATTGGGAAAGGCGGAGAGCCATATCCATTTAGAATCATATATTTTTGAAGACGACCCTTTAGGCAATCTTGTAGCCGACGTACTGATAGACAAGGCACGGCAAGGCGTGGAGGTTAGGGTTATCTATGACGATGTGGGAAACTGGAATGTACGCAACGCATTTTATGAGCGAATGCGCTCAGAGGGCATCGACGTGCATGCCTTCATGCCTGTGAAATTTCCGGCTTTCACAAGCAAGGTCAACTACCGCAACCACCGTAAACTGTGCATAATAGACGGCCGCACAGGTTTCATAGGCGGCATGAACATAGCCATAAGATACATAAAAGGCAAAGGAGACACGCCGTGGCGTGACACACACCTGAAGATAAAGGGAGGCGGCATATATGCCATTCAGCGCGCATTTCTTGTAGACTGGTATTTCGTAGACCGCACACTCATCACCGACCGCAAATACTACCCCACTCCAACAGGCAACATCTCTAACGACTGTCTGGCGCAAGTCGTCACGAGCAGCCCAATAGCCCAGTGGCCCGAAATAATGCAAGGCTACGTAATGGTGTTGCTGAAAGCCACAAAATATGTATATTTAGAGTCTCCGTATTTTCTGCCTACCGAGCCTGTGCTGTTTGCCATGCGCACGGCCTCGCAGACAGGAGTCGACGTGAGGCTGATGATACCCATGCGCAGCGATTCCAAGATTGTGGATTGGGCAAGCCGCTCATACCTTGCCGAGGCCATGGAGTCTGGGGTAAAAGTGTATCTTTATAAGGCCGGGTTCAATCATACGAAAATGATGGTCTCTGACGACATCGTCTCCACATGCGGCTCTACAAACATCGACTTCCGAAGCTTCGAGAACAACTTCGAGTCCAACATATTCTTCTATCAGCGCAACATGGCATTGCGCATGAAAGAACTGTTTCTTGCCGACCTTAAGGAATGCGTGGAGCTGACTGACGCAAATAGCCGTAGGGCCGCAACATGTAGCGGCCGCGACAGGAAACTACAGGCAGCCAAAAAGTTCCTCACCCGTCTGTGGGTGTCGCTGTTGCGTCTTCTGAGTCCGTTATTGTAGCATACTGTAGGGCCGCTATTAATAGCGGCCGCAAGTGGAAAAGGTAATTGTTGTATGTGTCAGATTGTTTGCGGCCGCTATACATAGCGGCCCTACAAATCCGATTCTCTAAATATCGAGAAGTTCACGCTTCCGTAACTTCTATGGTCTATGAATTTCGGATGTGCGGAAAAATCATTTTTCTTTCCGTGCTCAAACACCAGTATGCCGTCTTCCTTCAGCAACTGCTTAGAGAATATAATGCCGGGTATATCCTCAATGTTTTCGAGAGCGTATGGAGGGTCGGCAAAGATGAAATCAAACTTCTGGTGGCATGATTTTAGAAATCTAAAAACATCGCCACGTATCAATACATTGTTCTCGGCTCCGATTTTCCCCATACACTGCCTGATAAAGGCTGCATGGTCGCGGTCGGCCTCAACACTTATCACCGACGAGCATCCACGCGAGACAAGCTCAAGCGATATGCTGCCCGTACCTGAAAAAAGATCCAGCGCAACAGCACCGTCCAAATCAACAAGCCCTGTAAGCACGTTAAAGATATTCTCCTTGGCAAAATCCGTAGTCGGACGCGCCTTGAACGAACGCGGAATATCGAAATGGCGTCCCTTATATTTTCCTGTAATTATTCGCATAATATTTACAAATACATCAACATCATATCCAAGGGCATACCCGGCATGCGGGTTATAGGCGACCTGTTGAAGTCGGCAGCCACATTTACCACGAACACTTTCTGCACGTAGTTTCTCATTGCCTCCAGCAGCCATTCCCTGTCAGGAATGTCGCCACACAGAAACATCTCGTCGTCCACAGCATCCATCCCGAGCTGCCTCCATGCATAGAGCATAAAGTAAGCGGCGTCGCGCGAATACTGGGCATCAAACTGGTTGCTGAATTTCAGCCTGCTCTTGTCGAAACTCACCACGTCGAGCCTGCCATCGTGAAAATATCCATACAGTTTCCGTTTTCCTCCAGCCTGACTTCTGTTGTAAAGATACGTCCAAACAGGCATCATCAACGGAACAAAACGTGTATCTGAGAAATGGTCGTCGACAACAAGTTTCAAGTCGCTGTTCATGCCAAAAATTGCCACAGCGTCGAAATCGGGCAACATACACGCCATAACGGTCTCGCCCTCTGTCGAAGTAAAACAATGGCTGTACAGCACCTCTTTCTGTGTCTTGTCAAACTCACTTGCCGGCACTATCATGGTCTTTGCGTCTACCGTCACCATCGCCCTGTCGCTCTTTGCCAGCAGAATTGGACTTGTCTTGAAAGCCTGACGCAGATTTGCAGCCTTCGAGACTCCGCTTTTCACTATATACGGCTCAAAAGCCACCTTGGTATCTTGCCGCTCGTCAGCCACGGCAAACGCCAGCGCCCTGTTTCCCACTCTTATAATGGTACGCGGCGCCTTCGTTCCAATATTGTTGTTGTTCTCAGTTTCCTGCATTATCGTTGTTTCGTGTTCTTTCTTGAAATATTCACACCATGGAGCGGCATACACTCACCATGCATGCGGCAACCATCATCACCACACAGGCGGCCATCACCGCTAAGTAAAACGCCCTCGTCGTCATTGCCTAAAATTAAAACATACCGTGCAGGCCACAAAATTAATATAAAAAAACGACAAAAAGAAGAGAAAACGGAGAAAATGAGGATGAGGCATGGAGAAAAAAAGAAATAAAAAAAGCGAAGCAAGTTTGTGCCCGTCATAAAAACATGAACAGCATAAAGAAAAGGGGCTGAAAAACGCAAGCGGGTTCATTGGCACTTGCAAGCGGGTTCGACGGGCAATGAAGCCGCTTGCAAGACACACCGGAGCCGTGTTTGTTTTTTTCCCGCCTCATGCAATAAACCGATATCAGAAATCGTTTATTCATAAAGCTAAACAAAAACACGAAAAAAATATGAGGACACTGGCAGCAGCAATATTTCTGACGGCGGCAACATTGTGTAACAGCACTTTTGCGCAAAGCCGCACGGGTACGTTTTCGATAATTCCGAAGATTGGAACCAACATATCAAACGTGACGAACAACAAGCTTTACATCGCCCCTGACGCCTCAGACCTGGCAGTGAAATCCAAAAGTAAAGCGGGACTTGTGCTCGGTGCCGACGTGCAATATCAGGCAACAGACAACGTGGCGGTATCGCTTGGCGTGGGATATTCGCGACAGGGCTACCGCTATGCCGACTACGAGGTGCCTGTGGCCACGACTGACGAGTATACGGAATACGAGGGCATTTCCGACTGCCATCACAACATCGACTACGTAACCATCCCCCTAATGCTGCGCTGCTATGTGACCCGCAACCTTGCCATTGGAGCAGGAGTTCAGGCGGCATTTATTGTCGACAACAAATTCTCTTCCGAGAGCACTTCTTTCAAAAAATATAAAAACGGTATGAAGGAATACGATACGACATCAGAAAAATCCGAAACGGAATTTGGCTCAGAATTTCTCAACAAGTGCGATTTCTCCATTCCCGTATCCATATCGTACGAATACTCAAATGTGGTTGTAGCCGCCACATACGACTTCGGATTGACGAGCATTGCCAAAAAACCTCTGCCAAAATCACGCAACAAGGTCATAATGTTTACGGCCGGCTACAAGTTTGAGCTGTAAGTAACAAATCTTCCATCCGATATCATCCCGGCAAACAGCAATCATGTCGCACTCTGCCGCCCTACACAGCCCAAAGGCCGTATGCGGGGGAAGAGCGGGGGGCTCAATAAACGACGAGGCTGTCAGCCTCAACCCTTGTCTGAAGCCAGTCATGAAGACGCTCCCTGTCTTTGGCGGTAAGATGCGCCTTGGCGTCAACCGTGATTATGACAGCCACAAACTGGCGGGGGGCAACGGTGTCACGGCTTGCCTGCACCACTCTTGACAGACTGACGGCAGATATCTGCGGGAACAAGCTTTTCATCTCAGCCTGTATCTCTGGAGTTATCCGCTCCAGGCGGGTGTATTGCTCAAGACGTGCCGACATCTCATTCATCTTTGCCGACATCTCAAGCATCTTCTGCCGGTTTTCCGCATCGCGGCTGTTTATCAGCATACTTTTGCCGAGAATTAAGGCACTGTCTGTCTTATCACCCTGAATGACATTCAGGCGATAATTGGCAAGATTGTAGTGCACAAGGTTTTTCTGAGCCACCCTGATGGCAGAATCGCTAATCTCGCGTCCGACAGCCACGACATCAACCGCCTTGCGCTCGGTATCCCAGCTGCTCGAGATAACCTGCGTTCCCGCCTGTGACAGCTCATTCTTGACAAAACGGTTAAGGTTGTTTTCAGAGATGCTGCGGCGCACTATGCTCACAGTCATCAACACCGACGGTATTATGGTCAGCACGGCAATAATCATTATGGCTCTCTGGGACTTCCTGGCCTGGCTTTCCACAAGGAACTCCTTACGGTGGAAATGCATGAGGCGCACTCCGACGTAAGTTGAGAGGCTGATAAAGACTGTGTTTATGAAAAACAGATAGAATGCGCCGAGGAAATACAGGAAATGGCCTGTTGCCAATCCGTATCCCGCTGTACACAAAGGCGGCATCAGGGCTGTAGCTATGGCCACACCGGGAATGACATTTCCCTTGCCTTTGGTGCATAAGGCAAGAATGCCCGCCGCTCCGCCGAATGTAGCTATCAGCACATCATATATAGTAGGCGATGTGCGCGCAAGAAGCTCAGACTGCGCCTCGCCAAGCGGAGTGATAAGGAAATACAGCGCAGCCGTCAGAATACTGATAACGGTGGCTATTCCGAAATTCTTTGCCGCACGGCGCAGCAGCTGAAAATCATTAATGCCCATGGCAAGCCCCATGCCTATGATAGGCCCCATCAGAGGTGATATGAGCATGGCGCCGATAATGACAGCCGTAGAGTTGACATTAAGCCCGAGTGAGGCTATGAATATAGCGAATATGAGCACCCATAGGTTTGCTCCTTTGAATGTGACGCCGCTTGTTATCTGCGCCACGATGCCAGCCTCGTCCTCCATGTCCTGCATAACTGCGAAACGGGACCTGACCTGATTTAGTATATTGCCGAATGTCATAATAAAAGGGTTTTATTTTACGTCAGCAAATATACAATCTTTATTTAATATCTCCAAATTATGGAAAATATAAATTTAATCTTTCTCCGGATAATTAAGGTTTTCAGGCTTTATATTTCTCAGTATCTTCAGATATTGCCCGGCCTCATAGCGTGCCATTGGCAGATCGTGAAGCAGATAGTTGCCGCAATCCTGCGGCTCGGTTCCCGGCACGTCACCATCAAACGAGGCTATGAACTCGAAAGTCTCAATCATGAGGTTTACAATGTCACAGCTCTGTAAATCGCCCTTCATAAGGAGGTAGTTGCCGGTAAGACATCCCATAGGTCCCCAATACACTATGCGGTCAGCCCACTGCCCGTTGTTTCTGAGATAAGTAGCGGCAAGATGCTCTATGGTGTGCAATGCGCCCTGATGCAGCGCCGGCTCACGGTTTGGAGCCTTCATTCGGATATCGAATGTGGTTACGGTGCCGTTGCCCACATTGTCTTTACGACTGACATATATGCCCGGCAACAGGCGGTTGTGGTCGATTGTGAAACTTGGTATCTTTTTCATGTTTTTATTTCTTGCGGCAGTTGTAGGGATGTTATCTGTAACGGGCGCAATTTGTAGTTTCCTACATGCTTGCGGCCGCTATACATAGCGGCCCTACAATGCTGTTTACAGACTTTTTATAAAATTCCTTGTTACGTTGAAACTTCCCTCTGCCATGCGGTTCCAGAAGTCGAAATATTGTGCGGCGTTCCCGTCTTTCAACGGCACGTCGCTTATTATGCGGAACGACACGAACGGCACATGATATTTGTGGCATGTCTGGGCTATCGAGCAGCTTTCCATGTCTACCGCCTTTGCCGCAGGGAAATGTCCGAGTATTTCGGCCATTTTCTGCTTTGAGTCTACAAACCACTCGCCGCTGACAATAAGCCCCGCAGTGACGTTCCCGCATCCCATAGCCTTTTCCACAAGGTCTGCCGGTGACTTAAACCTCGACGGCATGCCCATAATCTGCCCATATTCGCATTCGCTGCCGCAATAGGCGTCATGATAGGCACACTCTGTTGACACAACAACATCGAGTGGCGACATGCAGATGTCGGCGCCTCCGGCGACTCCTGAAGACACAACCAGGTCGGGGGCAAAACGGTTTATCATCTCAACGGCTCCTATTGCAGAGTTAACTTTTCCTATGCCGCACTGCTGCAGCACGATATCCTTGTCGCCTATCTTGCCACAGACAAAATCGCTGTTGTGCCAACGTTCTGTCGTAACGTCGTCAAGCAACGTCATAAGCTGCTTGAGCTCCTTGTCCATGGCCACTATAATTCCAATTCTCATCACATATCAGTTTTTAGGAACTGTAGGGCCGCTATATATAGCGGCCGCAAATAACGATTGCCATTCGATTGTACCTTCGTGCGGCTGCTACACATAGCGGCCCTACAGACTTCCATTTTCTTTTTCGGCTGCAAAAGTATGAAAAAAAAACGAGTTGCCGAAATGTTTTAATACAATAAGGTTTGACTTATCAGTTTTTTGCCGTATCTTTGCAAAGGATAATCCTCCCCTGCCCCCGGCGGGGTGGGATTGGCACATTAAACACTAAACAATGTACCCCCACCGGGGCAAGGGGGCTTTTATTAAAATGGAAAATATAAAGAGATTTTTACCAGACGTGCTCGTAGTGGCACTTTTTGCAATTATCGCTTTTGCGTATTTCATGCCAGCCGACATAGACGGGCGCATTTTGTTCCGTCACGACTCACAGGCGAGCAAAGGTCTTGGACGTGAGACAAAAGAGTATTATCAGCGCACAGGCGAGAGAAGCCGCTGGGCAAACAATGTATTCTGCGGAATGCCTACTTACCAGACAGCTCCTGCATACAAGAGCACAGAGGGGCTGACAGCCGTGACCAAGGCTTATCACCTGTGGCTTCCAGACTATGTATGGTTTGTATTTGCCTACCTGTTGGGATTCTACATTCTGCTCCGCGCTTTCGACTTCCGCCGACATCTTGCGGTATTGGGTTCCGTGATATGGGCGTTCTCGTCTTATTTCTTCATAATTATCGCTGCCGGACATTACTGGAAGGTGGAGGCTCTTGCCTATCTGCCGCCTATGATTGCGGGCATCGTGCTGTGTTTCAAGGGCAGATACCTGTGGGGATTTGTGCTCACTGCACTGTTCTCGGCTTTTGAGGTGCTGGCAAACCACGTTCAGATGACTTATTACTATCTGTTCGTGATATTCTTCATGATTTTGGCTTATCTTTTCTCTGCCATCCGTGAGAAGAAAATGGCACAGTTCCTAAAGGCCGCAGCCGTATGTGCGGCAGGTGCGGCGGTAGGTATTTGCATAAATATCTCAAATCTCTACCACACTTGGGAATACAGCAAAGAGAGCATGAGGGGAAAAAGCGAGCTGGTGAAGCCGAATTCCGCCAACCAGACAAGCTCAGGACTGGACCGTGACTACATAACCCAATGGAGCTACGGAATAGACGAGACATGGACTCTACTTGTCCCAAACGCAAAAGGCGGTGCCTCTGAGCCTATGGTAAACAACGAGACAGCTATGAAGAAGGCTGACCCCAACTTTATGCCTGTATATCAGCAGATAGGACAGTATTGGGGCGAACAGCCTGGCACAAGCGGTCCTGTATATGTCGGCGCATTCGTGCTGATGCTTTTCATTTTAGGCCTGTTCATTGTGAAAGGCCCTATGAAATGGGCTTTGCTTGCAGCGACAATTCTGTCGGTTTTACTATCTTGGGGACGCAACTTCATGCCGTTCACAAACCTCTTCCTCGACTATATGCCTATGTACGCCAAGTTCCGCACGGTGGCGTCAATTCTAGTTATTGCCGAGTTTACCATTCCACTGTTGGCAATGATGGCTCTGAAGAAGATTGTCGACGAGCCTGAGATATTGAACAAAAAACTGAAATTCGTTTATATCAGTTTCGCTCTCACGGCAGGCTTTTGTCTGCTCTTCATCCTGATGCCGGGCGTTTTCTTCTCCGATTTCATATCGTCACAGGAAATGCAGGCGCTGAAGCAGATTCCGCAGGAATATCTCAGCCAGCTGTTGCCAAATCTGCGCTCTATGCGTGAGGCGGTATTTACAGCCGACTGCTGGCGCTCGTTCTTCATTATTGCAACGGGAACTCTCATGCTGCTGCTTTTCAAGGCCAAGAAACTCCGTGAGACATGGATGATGGCAGGAATAGCTGTGTTGTGTCTTGTGGATATGTGGAGTGTAAACAAACGCTATCTTCACGACGACATGTTCGTAGAGGCAAGCATAATGGACGCCCCTGTGCAGATTACAGAAACCGACAAGCAGATTTTACAGGATAAGGATATAGACTACCGTGTGCTGAACCTCGCATCAAACACATTCAACGAAAACGAGACATCATTCTATCACAAGAGCATCGGAGGATACCATCCGGCGAAACTGCGCCGTTACCAGGAAATGATTGACTACCACATCGCTCCAGAGATGAAGACGGTTATGGCTGCCATTGCCGACGCCGGCGGCGACATGACAAAGGTAAACGGCGACTCTGTTTGCCCCGTCCTCAACATGCTCAACACAAAATATTTCATTGTGCCGCTGCAAGGCGGACAGACCGTGCCAATTCAGAACCCATATACCTACGGCAACGCATGGCTGGTTGACAAAATCAGCTACGTGAAGAATGCCAACGGGGAAATGGACGCCATAGGAAAAATAGACCTGCGCCACGAGGCTGTTGCCGACGAGAAATATAAAGACATTCTCGGGAATGCGGCTGAGCAGGGGGAGAAATCTGTAGCCCGCATAACAGCCTACGATATCAACAAGCTCGCCTACGAGGTAACAACCGACAAGGGTGGTGTGTTGGTGTTCTCAGAAATCTACTACCCCGGATGGACAGCAACCGTAGACGGAGAGCCTGTTGAGGTGGGACGCGTAAACTATCTTTTGCGTGCCATAAACATCAAGCCCGGCACACACAAGGTAGAGCTGGCCTTCTTCCCTAAAACTGTCAAAAACACCGAGACCGCAGCCTAGATCGCCATAGCCATATTGCGGTGGGCACTGATAGCGGCAGCAGGCAGATATTTTATGGCAAATAGAAAAAAAGAAGCTTAAAAATAATAAAAAACTTACTAATTATGAAACTAAAAACTATAATAACTGTTGCCGCCGCAGGCTACATATCCGCTGCCTCCGCACAAGACACAAGAGTGTCATCGAGCATATATCTGACACCACACGCAAAGGGAGCAACACTTGTCCCCTACTCTATCAGCGACCAGGGCAAGAAACTGGGCATACGCTGGGGACTTGACGTGGCTTGGGACAGCGAGCAAAACGTGCGTAAGGGCATAAACCACATCGGAAAGGACAATATATCCATTATGCGCAGCAGCTTCCAGACGACATACGCCCTCATTAACGACACAGAGCTGACAACAGAGCAGATAAAACACCTGGACATAAGAACAAAACTGATAAACATAGTAGACAACGATATAGACATTGTGCTAAACGAAGATCAGGAAGCCGGCATAGCACCTTATTACGTGAGCAACGGTGTGGCAGACGTAGACCACTGGTGCAACCTCATCAATGCAAGTGTGCAATGGCTGAAGGACAACTATCCGGCCCACAAAGTGGTGGCTATATCACCATACAACGAGCCAGACTACGACTGGGGACAGGGAAATATGGCAAGTTTCAAAGAGATAGCCCAAAAACTGAAAACTGAATATCCACTATTTGCCGATATTGCAATAACAGGCGGAAACACACTGAACTGCGACGAGGCACTGAAATGGTACAACGGACTGAAACCATACGTGGACTGGGGAAACACCCACCAGCTTGCAGGAAGTTTTGACACTTACGCAAACTTCTTCACCACCGTAACCAACGACGGGAACTACGCATACGCCGATGAGCTTCACAATGTTGGCGAGGCTATGGTTGGCGCCGAATACGGTATGAAGATGGGTATATGGTGGGGCTTCGACAGCCGTGCCCGTGGAGAATTCTGCCAGATAAGCAACAGCGGCTCAAGAATTGGCTATGCCGAGAACCGCAAGGCATGGACATCGGCATCTGTTTACCGCGACGACAACACCAACGCAGTAAAAGCATTCATAGGCTCCTCTGAGCGACAGGCCAACACCTCGGAGTTTATGTTCATATCTAAAGACCGCATGGTGTACTACGACGGCTACGGACCAGCACACGAATTTACGATGTCGATACCAGGCGGAACTGGCTACCAGAAGGGACAGACAAATGCAGAGAGGGTAATCGACGTGACATGGGGCGAGGACGTTCAGCCAAGCACCATCAACGGCCGCTACAGACTTATGAACAAGTCATCGAGATATGTAGCCGCGGTATACAATTCTGACAACATCGCCATGGTGAAATCCTCCAACAACACATCGCAGCTGTGGGACATAGCTCCTGCCGATGACAGGATTGGCGGAGACTACAGTTTCCATACCTTTACTTGTGTGGCTGACAGCAAACATATAAACGTGCAGAACTATTCTACCGCTGCCGGTGGAAACGTAATGGCCTATCAGGGAGACAACTCAAGCAACGAGCAGTGGTATCTGAAATATGCCGGCGACGGCTACTACTACATTTTGAACCGCGAGTCCGGTCTTTGCCTCATGGCTGCATCATCGTCACAGTCAAATGGTGTCAACGTCATTCAGGGACTCATGGACACATCTACCAACGAGAAGAAGAACCTACGCCTTTGGAAGTTTGTTCCCGAAAATGCCAACTGCGAGATTATGCCACCCTCGGTTCCTACCGGACTGACAGCCGTGGCGTCAACAGCATCTGTAAAACTTGAGTGGAACACAAACACCCAGAGCGACCTTGCCGGATATATTGTACTTAGAGCTGATGGCGACGGCACAAACTGGAACACAATAGCACGAAAAATCACAGATAATTATTTCATAGACAACACCTGCACACAAGGCAAGGAATATCTATATGCCATAAAAGCCATAGACCAAAGCGACAACATTTCAAGGAAGTCGGAAACTGTGGCTGCCACTCCTACAGGCGAGAAATGCATGATAGCAAACTGGCAGTTCGAAGGCTCGCTTGCCGACAACACCGACAACGCTCTCGATGGCGTAAGCTTAAAAAACGTGGCTTACTCCGACGAGCACAAATCAGGTGAAAAAGCACTGTATTTCAGCAACAACTTCCTGCAGTTGCCATACTCCGTTGCCGACATGGACGAAATGACAATAGCCCTTTGGGTAAACTGGCGAAACACAACAGAAGAATGGCAACGTATATTCGATTTCGGCAATGGTACCGACCAATACATTTTCCTCACACCTAACTGTGGCACAAACATGAGACTGAGCATCAAGAACGGAGGCGACGAGCAGCAGGTGAACTACAAATCTAAAATGCCTGCCAACTCTTGGCACCACGTTGCAGTAACCATTGGCAACGGCAAGGCCCAAATATATCTCGACGGAACACTTGCTGCCGAAAGCGACGGCATAACCATCAAGCCAAGCGACATACGCCCGGTGCTCAACTATGTAGGCCGCAGCCAGTTTGCCGCCGACCCTTACTTCAACGGATATATTGACGACATGCGCATCTACAACTATGTTCTCTGCAATGAGGAGATTGGCGCTGTAATGGGTGACCTGACAAACGGTATCGGCAACATCAGCAACCAGACTGCCGAGGGCTGCGCATACTATAACATAAACGGTATAAAAACATCAGCTAACAACAAAGGCATCACAGTTGCCAAGCAGAAGAACGGTACCACAAAGAAGATTATAAAGGCGGGTTCTACAAATTAGCCTTGTCAGATTTAACATTTAACAGTAGTAATTTTCAGAACCCACCTAAAGTAAAAGCACTATACATGAAGAAACTGTTATCACTGCCTCCTAATCTTGTGGACTGTTTCCACGATATCACAGGCAACAGCAAAGAAGAATGGTTCTGCACAAGCGACCCTATAGACCATAAGCTCGGTTCTGGAGGCGGCTCTACATGGCTGCTCACCAAAGCTTACGAAAACGACATGGCCAACGGCAATACAGCCGAGAAGCCGTCGTTCGACGAATGGCTGGCAAGCGAGAAACGGCTGCTGCTGCATGCTGGCGGACAAAGCCGCCGCTTACCATCGTATGCTCCTTCTGGCAAAGTGCTCACTCCCATCCCTGTATTCAGATGGGAACGCGGGCAACGGCTGGCGCAAGACTTGCTTTCTTTACAAATTCCCCTTTACAAGCAGATTATGGATGCGGCACCCGACAATCTTCATACTATGATTGTAAGTGGCGACGTGATGATTCGCACCACCCAGCCTCTGCAGCACATTCCAGATGCCGACATCGTATGCTACGGCCTGTGGCTCGGTCCTGAGACAGCCAAGAACCATGGAGTGTTTGTATCATCACGCAAGGCTCCGTCGGTGCTGAAGTGCATGCTGCAGAAACCGTCTCCCGAGACCCTCGGCACACTGATGAAAGACCACTATTATCTCACCGACATAGGTATATGGCTGCTTAGCGACAAAGCAGTAAAAGTACTGATGAGTCACGAGGGCGAATACGACCTTTACAGTGAGTTTGGCGGTGCTATGGGAACAGCTCCCACACTCAACGACGAGGCTGTGCGCAAGCTCAAAGTTGCCATTCTCCCGCTCATGGGCGGCGAGTTCTATCATTTCGGCACCTCACGTGAGCTGCTGTCGTCTACATTGGCTATTCAAAACCTTGTCAACGACCAGCGGCGCATCTGGCACCTCTCGCGCAAGCCACATCCATGTATCTTCATACAAAACGCCATAACGCAAATAAAAGTCACAGCCGAAAACGAGTCTGTATGGATAGAGAACTCATTTATAGGCAAGAACTGGAAACTCAGCCAGCGCAACATCATAACAGGAGTTCCCGAGAATGACTGGAACATAGAGCTGAGGCCAGGACAATGCGTAGACATCGTTCCGCTTGGCGACACCCAATATGTCGTACGTCCATACAACATAGACGACCGCTTTGCAGGAGCCGAGCAGCAGACACCGAAATTTCCTGTTGCCGACAACGTTGACGAGGCAGGAAAAATGCTTGCCTACATGCTGAGTGCCCCCCTACCCCCCAATGGAGGGGCTTCCCAATTTGCGACACCCCCCACCGGGGGGCTGGGAGGCCTGACTTTACTTAGCGCTGAGCAAATCTCCGCAAAAGCAAATCTCAGACGTCTCTTCGAACAGCGAAAGCAGTTCCGCAAGGAAAACTGGACTGCCCTTGCCGACAACTATGAGCACAGCGTGTTCTACCAACTCGATCTCAACGATGCCGCCAGAGAGTTCAAGGCTCAAGGCATTCCTATGCCAAAACCGCTCCCCGACTCGGCTCCGCTGATGACACGCATAAAAGACGCAATGTTCCGCGGTGAGAGCGACAAGGCATTCTCACTTCTCAGAAGTGGTATCGTAGAAAGCCCCACCACCCAGCGGGGGGAATTCCCTATTTGCAATACCCCCCACTGGGGGGCAGGGAGGCCAGATTTCCCTGTTGCCACCGACCAGATAGTTTGGGGGCGCTCACCCGTAAGAATAGACATTGCCGGCGGATGGACAGACACACCTCCGTTCTGTATCATGGAGGGTGGCAACGTAGTAAACTTCGCCATAGAGCTCAACGGTCAACAGCCTATACAGACCTACGTGAGGCCCTGCAGGGAGCCACATATAGTGCTCCGCAGCATCGACCTCGGAGCAGCAGAGATTGTCGACACTTACGACCAGCTGTCTGACTTCAAGCGTGTGGGCAGTCCGTTCTCCATTCCGAAGGCGGCTCTTGCTCTTGCCGGTTTCCTGCCACAATACAGTCAGGAGAAATATCCAAGCCTGAAGTCGCAGCTTGAGTCTTTTGGCTGTGGCATGGAGATAACTCTACTCTCGGCTATACCTGCCGGAAGCGGTCTCGGCACAAGCAGCGTTCTGGCAGCAACAGTTCTCGGCACACTAAACGACTTCTGCCAATTAGGATGGGACAAAAACGAGATATGCCACAAGACTCTCATGCTTGAGCAGCTACTCACCACAGGCGGCGGATGGCAAGACCAGTTCGGAGGAGTGCTGCAAGGTGTCAAGCTATTGCAGTCGGCAAGTGGTTTCCTTCAGGCACCGTCCGTCAGATGGCTCCCCACCGACCTCTTCACTCAGCCCGAATATCAGGCATGCCACCTGTTATATTATACAGGCATCACCAGAACAGCCAAGACCATACTGGCAGAGATTGTACAGAAAATGTTCCTCAACGACCACGACCAGTTAGCATTGCTGCGCCAGATGAAGAGCCACTCTCTGCAGATGTCAGAGGCCATACAGCGTGGCGACTTCGAGACAATGGGACACCTCGTAGGCAGGACATGGCTACAAAACCAGGCACTCGACAGCGGTACCAACCCCGAGCAGATTAACCGTCTCACACAACTTGTCGATGACCTCTGCCTTGGCTACAAACTGCCGGGCGCAGGTGGTGGCGGCTACCTCTACATGGTAGCTAAAGACCCCGAGGCGGCAGCAAAAATAAAAGTCATTCTCAACACAAACCGTCCGAACGCCAACGCCCGCTTCGTAGGCATGACGCTCAGCACAACCGGACTACAGATAAGCAGAAGCTAAATGGAATTCCGCACACCCGTAGACATACCCAAACCAAACTTTGCCATACCGCCACAGGCAAAGATGCTCTTCGTAGGCTCATGCTTCGCCGACAACATCGGCAAGCGCTTTGCCGACGAAATGTTCCGCGTCACGGTAAATCCTTTGGGCGTTATGTATAATCCAGCGAGCATATTGCACACAATAGAGAGCAAGCCCCCCTGCCCCCCAGCGGGGGGTGAAGTGAATGAAGAAGAAGTACCCCCCGCCGGGGGGCAGGGGGGCTTCTCCTTCGCCTTCCTCACCCTCGGCACCAACCACGTCTACCGCCTCAAAGAAACAGGCGAGATAGTAGACAACTGCCGCAAACGTCCCGCATCACTGTTTCGGGAAGAGGAGCTATCCACCGCTGATTGTCTCGGCTATCTTCAAAAAGCCGTCAATGTGCTCACTATGCGTAACGCTGACATTCAAATCATCATAACCGTCAGCCCTATCCGTTACGCAAAATATGGATACCACGGCAGCCAGCTGTCTAAAGCCACACTATTGCTCGCAGCCAACGAGCTGGTGCGGACAAACCACAACTGCACCTATTTCCCAGCCTACGAGATTGTAAACGATGAGCTACGTGACTACCGTTTCTACCGTGAAGACATGCTCCACCCCACAGACCAAGCTGTAGAATACATCTGGCAACGCCTGCAGCAGACATATCTTTCAGAAGAGGCAAAAACCTTCATCCGTCTTTGGAAGCCCCTGAAAGAAGCACTCAACCACAAGCCGTTCAATCCGGAATCGGCAGAATACAAGGCATTCATGGAAAAAACCATGCAAAAGATAGAACAGCTGAAAGAGCAATATCCGCTGATGCCAGCAGGACCGTTACCAAACATCGTTAATAATCTTTAACTCTCCCGTAATCTATCAATCACAAACGTATAAATAATAAACAACAAATAACAAATGAGAAATACCATCATCGCAATGCTGGCGTTGCTATCACCCCTTGCAGCCACGGCACAATACGTATCAAAAGTATGGTCGCCCGACAAAGGCGACGGCACATACACAAATCCAGTACTCAACGCCGACTACAGCGACCCCGACGTGTGCGCCGTTGGCGAAGACTACTACCTCACAGCAAGCTCTTTTGCCCACATTCCCGGACTGCCAATCCTTCACTCACGCGACCTCGTAA
Source organism: uncultured Prevotella sp. (assembly GCA_902477645.1). Classification (GTDB taxonomy): domain Bacteria; phylum Bacteroidota; class Bacteroidia; order Bacteroidales; family Bacteroidaceae; genus Prevotella. Next base: position 36,424 of record CABSIA010000003.1, read on the forward strand.
ACTGGCAGATAATAGGGCACGCTCTGCAGAGCCAGTTTCCCGACAGCCCTGCCCCACAGCATGGCAACGGTGTATGGGCGCCGAGCATACGCCACAACAATGGAGAGTTCTACATCTATTGGGGCGACCCAGACCACGGAGTGTTCATGGTAAAGACTAAAGACCCACGGGGCAAATGGGATGAGCCTGTATGCGTAGTGCCAGGCAAGGGAATGATCGACACAACTCCGCTATGGGACGACGACGGCCGCTGCTATCTCGTAAACGGATGGGCAAACAGCCGATGCGGTTTCAACTCCATACTGACAGTCCGTGAGCTTTCTGCCGACGGCACACGGGCCATAAGCAACCCCGTAATAGTGTTCGACGGAGGCAACAAGAACCACACCACCGAGGGACCGAAATTCTACAAGCGTGACGGCTACTACTGGATAATGTGTCCTGCGGGAGGTGTTGAGAAGGGATGGCAGCTTGCCATGCGCTCAAAGAGTCCATACGGTCCCTACGAGGCTAAAACCGTTATGGCTCAAGGCTCAACAGACATCAACGGACCTCATCAGGGCGGATGGGTACACACACCTTACGGAGAAGACTGGTTCCTGCATTTCCAAGACAAGGGCGCTTACGGCCGTGTTGTATGGCTACAGCCTGTAGACTGGTCAAGCGGATGGCCGATAATGGGACGGAAAGGCGAGCCTGTCACAACCTTCCGCAAGCCTAAATCAGCGGCAAACACCATCTGCAACCCTCAAGAGAGCGACGAGTTCAACTCCCCACACCTGTCTTTACAGTGGCAATGGCAAGGCGACTACCGTCAGGAATATGGCATGCCCACAGCCGATGGCACATTCCGTCTTTTCACCTATCGCCAGCCAGCCACCGGGAACCTATGGAGCGACCCTGCCATGTTGCTGCAGAAAACGCCAGCCGACGAATTTATGGCAACCACCAAGGTAAGACTCGCGGCTAAGGCAGAGCACCAGTATGGCGGCATCATTATGATGGGACGCAGCTACAGCTGCCTTGTTGTGGAAAGAGTTGGAGAAAAGTTCCAGCTGCAACAGCGCACATGCCAAAAGGCAGACAACGGCGGCAAAGAGACTGTAAACGTATTGGCAACATTCAAGCCAACAGACCGCGACAAGCTCGACTACCACCCCGCACTCTACATGGACATATATCTGAGAATGATTGTCAGCAACGGCAAAGTCTCGTTCGCATATAGCCTGAACGGGAAAAAATATGAAACCGCAGGAGACACGTTCACCATGCGCGAGGGAAAATGGGTAGGAGCAAAAGTCGGACTGCTCGCCATAGACAACAACGAGAAATCAGATCTCGGACTCTTCGACGCTGACTGGTTCAGAATAGAGCCGGTTAGCGGAAAATAAAGGATATAAGGAAAATGTTAAAAACACGACTGGGCGTATCGGCTCATACGTCCAGCCGTGTCGGCGTATACGACTGGACGTGTTGGCCCACACGTCCAGTCGAGTTTTTTCCCTAAGTAAATGCAGGTTAAAACTCGGCTATTGGCACTATACGGATCTCATAGCCGTCTTTTAGTACAAAGTCAACCTCCTTGTCGTTTCTTGAACGGTAATAGAACATTGACTTCTCCGTATCATATCCACGTCTCAACAACTCAATAAACAAGCTGTACTGCATAAAAAACATACTTTTTTGTGCAGTACAGTGCATTTAGTGCATAAAACTACCACAAACCATACTGAGCCAAATCAGCTATAGCAGAACTCGTCTACCCGTTAACTTGCTCACTTGTCAACTCTCATAAAGTTGTCTGTACTTTTTCATTGCAGGAACTATAATGCCAATTATATCTCCAGAAAGCATTAAACACCAAAAAGCTATAGTCCCGGGGCTATTGATGGCATATCCCATAATTATGCCAGCAACTGATATCAGTGCCTGAAAAATAGTATTTGGAGTAATTCTCTGCAAATAATTTATAAAACTTTCATTTTCCCGAAATCTCAAAATGGATGCAGCAAACAATACAAGACATACCGCCAAGAGAAAGAGGCAAATCCAACTTGCCGTCTCGTTTTGATATGTTACAGGTTCAATGAGTAGCAATAGAAAGCCAAAAGTCATATAATACTCTCCGCCTCTCAAAAGAAAATCTAAGTGCTTCATAGTTGTATTACCTTAAAAATGGTATTGTTTTTTCATAATTTGATTTTTTGTTGTTATTTTTTTGATTTTATTCTCTTTTTGATTTTATTTATACAATAACATAGGAGTTCACAGCCAATAAAGAGTGGAATTCCATATAAATAAGATATGATACCTAAATATTTACAGCCCAACACCCATATTGTACAGAAAATTAACAGTCTTATGCAAAAGGGCAATATTGGTGATATTATTGAAATGATTTTTTTCATAATTTTGTTGTTAAAATAATTAACAACACAGTTAAGTAATGTTTAGTGATGTTGATTTACTCTTTAAAATATCCGTATAGACATTTGTTGTCATAATACACTTCTATCATAAACTTGTTCTGTTGGTCATATTGTGTCAAAGCAATAGTTGTCTCTGCCGGTGTAATGTTTGTGTTTTGCCTATGAATTATGTTTCCATCTGCATCTTTTATAACTATAGTGACATTATTTATTAATGTATCAGCAGATATCGTCACTGCCTCATCATCGTAATCTACAGTGGGAACCTCGTAACGTCCTCCTTGACAAACAAGGTCATCATTATGCAATGTGACTGTTTTTGTCTGTGCCTGCAATCCTGCGCAGAACATAAAAGTCATAACGACAATTGCTGTTCTTTTCTTCATAAACTTTGTATTTTGTAATTGATTTAATTTGAATTCCGCAGCAAAGGTATGATAAAGAATTCTAAGTATGAAGAAAAGTAGTTGACAAGAGATTGACAAATAAAAAAACGAGTTGACACAAAATTGACAACTCGTTTACAAGTATTTAATTTACAAGGAATTTACAAAATCATCGAAATCTTTTGGTGTACCTTCATTACTGAAGAACTTTTCATGTAGCCGTTTGCGTGCTTTTGATACAGCACTGGTTGTACAGCCTAATAAAATACCCATATCTTTTGGAGAGATACCTAAACGTATGAGCATACAAATATGATATTCATGTTGACTTATATCATGGTAAAGGTGCAAATTTCCCTTAAAGTCTGTAATCTCATTATTTATCACATCTTCTAATATTTCCCATTCTTTGGTATTAATTATTTTCTCATCCCTGATGTGTTCTTGTATCGTTTCGTATATTTCTGTAGCTGCTATCCTCATTCTTGACGACTCATTCTTCTCCTGCTTTCTTATTGCATTCTCATTTGCAAGAATAAGATCTGCACGTTGCTGTTTAATTCTTTCCATCAGCATCAGATTTTCTTTTGATGTCCTTTCCAGCTCCTGCTCAATATCTTTTATTTTTTTCTTGTTCTGACTGATGTACTCTTCGCTTTGTTCAAACAAATCTTTTCTTAATTTCTTAAGACGCTCAACCTGCCGTTTTTGCTTTTGTCTGCTTATGTAAATATATGTTATGAATACAGCCAATAGTATAAAAACCACAAAAGTAGAGACCGTTAATGAGAGCTTTCTGTTTGCGTTTTCTGTTTTTAATCTAAGGTTTTCTTTTTCACGCAGATTATAGTTGTAAAGCGAATTCATTCTACTGATAGACTCTGTTGCCGTAATTATTTTCACAGAATCCGTATATCTATTGAACATTTTCAAATATTTATCAGCATTGGTATAGTCTTTCTTCCATAATGCTAATTCTGTTAAGTATCTGGTTGCTGTTTGTTTTGCATATATTGTCCCGTTTTTCAGTAGTTCTTTAGCATAGAAATATGCACTGTCATATTGGGCCATGTTCATATGTGTTTTTAGAGCCATGGCATAAATTGGACTTAAATTCAGACTGTCACAGCCATTTAACATAGGTTGCTGATATTTCTTAGCTTTTACGAAATCTTTTTTTTCTATATAGAAAGAAGCCATTTGAGCTGTAATTCCTCTTTGTATATTTATGTCATTAATTTCTTCTGCCAATTCATAAGCCGTCTGATAATATGTGAGACAACTGTCGATTTCTCCTATTTTGTTATAGGTATAAGCTAAATTACGTAAAGTATGTACTGTATTTACCCTGTCATTTTGAGCTATATAATACATTTTAGCTTTTTGATACATATCAATAGCTTGATTGTAAAACGTCTGATTTAATAGCAAGTTACCGATTTGGAAATACAAGTTTCCCATTATGTGTCCATTCGATATCAACTCCATTGCTTTCTGATAATACTCCAATGCCCGTGGTGCATCATTCAGATCACGATAAGTACTCCCCGCATAATAATATGCCTCTGACAACAGTTTCTTGTCACCTTCTGTTTCGTAATACTCTACAAGCTCCAGTATTATGCTGTCTGATGTATGCCTTATCTGCTGCTTTTATCTGTAACAAGCGATAATACATCCGTTCTTGTTCTGAAGCCTCTGTCATTTCCTGTTTCATACGCCCGAGCATCGCAATAGCCTCACGCGGATTTGTGGAACACAAGCTATCGGCCTCTATGAGACTCTTACGGTATTTGGCACCGGAGCACGAAGAGAACAAAACCGCAAATATGGCAATAAGTATAAAAATTAGCTTTTTCATAACATGATTCCTTCAACCTTAACATGCAACCTTATCAGTATTTTTTGTAGAGACATTGCCTGAAAAACGCAGCAGGGTGCATCGGCACTCGCAACAAGGTGCAAAGTCCAACGCACCCTGCTGCATTTTTCAGAATGGCTTTCCAAGAGATTTCCCCACTAACAATTTGTCTCGTTTCTTTACGGCCGTGCTATGCCGTCTTTCTCACAACGCTTCTGCATACGCTCTATGCGCTTCTTTGTCTCAGGATGCGATGAGAACATTTTCTGAATATAGGTTTGCTTTGCACTGCCGTTTCCCTCAAGGCTCATCAACTTCTCGAACGACATCACTATGCCCCATGGGCTCTTTCCTTTAGAGACGAGGAAATCGTAGCCACAGTCGTCGGCCTCATTCTCCTGTTTCTGTGAGTATTTGGCGTTTATGAGTGACTGCCCCAACGCTCCGAGCTGTGAGCTGCTAAGCGCCGCAGCCTTTCCGCCCGCCGACTCCACGGCGTCTTTAAGAGCACCCGTGAGCAGTTCCTGCTTGAAACCATTCTTTGAGTGGCGCTTAAGCACATGGCCAATCTCGTGGCCTATTATGCCAAGCAGCTCGTCGTCGCCCATGATGTCCATGAGCGAGGAGAACACACGCACACTGCCGTCGGGACATGCAAAGGCGTTGATGTCGACAACATTGTAGACTTTGAAGTTGAGAGGTATGCCATCGGCCTCTGTGATACCTGCTGTAAGTTTCTTCAGGCGCAGGGTGTACGGATTGTCGTCTGGCAATACGGGATTATTCTTGTCCATCCAGTCTACAGACTCTTTCACATACTCTGCCATCTGCGCGTCGGTGAGAGTGAACGCCTTGGCAGCTTTTGTTATTCCGCCAATGGCTTTACCCATATTGAACTGGGCATAGACAGGACTCGCCACGGAAATGGCAAACAATGCCGTAACGGTAAATTTTCTATTGAAGTTTTTTACGGTAATATTCATAATAAGATTGATAAAATATTGTTATATACTTGATAAGACTTTGCAAAAGTACAAAATATTTTCAGAACGGATGATAAATAAAAGTAATTATCATAGCCTTGCGGCTTTTTTGATGATATTTCTTAGTGGTATTCTTGCCATTGCTGCATATTCTCTGTCAGAATATACACTTATTGCTTTTCATGTTCCCGTTGCATTTTCCGTCTCGTCAGGCTTGCTCTCGGGTGCAGTAATGTGGAAATCAAGATTTTGGACATGGCTGACAAAAACATCAGCTTTCCTGCCTAATTATCTGTGCCACTCTGTATGTACCGGGATTTTTCTCATGGCAGTGTTCTATGTCTGCAATTTCGCTTTTGCAGACAGTGCGTCAAGCCACACTGAAATGGCTGTCGTGGAGCAGACGTATTATAAGATCCGCCATAAAACCCGCCGTGTATCACGTAATCGTTATGCACGTGGCGAGGCTTTCTACGTGTATTACATGAAAGTAAGGCTCAGCAATGGTGCCGTGAAGGAGCAGATGATAAAACAGCAGAAATATATACGGCTGCACAAAGGCGACACTGTGCCGCTACAGGTATCAAAGGGATTTTTTGGTGTGTCTGTGATAAAAGGCGGGGCTAAAGAAACGACGAGGCGTTAAAGTTTTATTAAACTTTCGACATAAGCTTTGCTATTTGAGCAGTCTGGTGTATCTTTGCAATATGGAAACGAAAAAACGCATACTTGTAGTGGATGACGAGGAGACTCTCTGCGATGCGCTCGCCTTCAATCTTGAGGCCGAGGGCTATGATGTTGATACGGCCCACAGTGCAGAGGAGGCTCTTACGCACGATTTGGCACGTTATGATTTGATTCTGCTTGACATTATGATGGGAGAGATTTCGGGAACGCAGCTTGCACGTATAATGAAATCTAACCCCACAACAGCTCAGGTGCCTATTATATTCTGTACGGCAAAAGATACAGAGGAGGATATGATTAAGGGACTCGACCTCGGGGCAGACGACTACATAATGAAGCCATATTCGCTGAAAGCAGTGCTTGCAAGGGTGAGGACTGTGCTTCGGCGGACATCCTCCCGGCACGTGTCTCAGTCTGATAAAACAGACGAGGTTGTCTATAAAGGTCTTGTGTTGTCGCTGCGCGACAGAACCTGTCATGTAGACGGCTCGGAGGTGAAGATGCCTAAAAAGGAGTTTGAGATTCTTCTAAGGCTTGTATCAAATATCGGCCAGGTGTTCTCAAGAGCCGAGCTGCTAAAGGCTATATGGACAGACGATGTCGTGGTGCTCGACAGGGTGATAGACGTAAATATCACGAGGATACGGCAGAAAATAGGCCGATATGGTAAAAACATAGTTACACGTTCCGGTTATGGCTACATATTCGTTGAATAGGCTTACATATCCTCAGCGGCTTTTTCTGTGGCTGCTCGGATATTCAGTGCTTCTTGTGGGATGTTTCATAACATTCCAGTATCTCCGCGAGAGGGAGTTCAAGGCAGAGGAGATGAACACACGTCTGCAGACAATAAACACGTATATACTGACTGAGCTTGAGAAGGGCAAGGATATAAGAGAGATAGACCTTGCCGACTTTCATCCCTTCGAGGACATAAGGATAAGCGTGATTGCAGACAACGGAACCGTCATCTATGACAACTCTTTAGACACCCTGCCTGGCCAAAATCATCTTAACCGTGAGGAGATACGGTGGGCGATGAGGTCAAATTCGGGCTACACCGTCAGGCGCCACAGTGAGAGCACTGGCGGATATTATTTCTATTCCGCTACAAAAGGCGACAACGGTTATGTGGTAAGGACCGCCGTGCCATATTCCATATCGCTAAGCTCGCTGCTGAAACCCGACATAAACTTCATGTGGGTCATGGGTGTCGTGGCATTCGTGATGTGTGTGCTTGGATATTTTGCCACACGGAGAGTGGGACTCCATATAACACGCCTTAAAAAGTTTGCCGAGGATGTGGAGCATGGGACAAAAATCTCAGACACAGAGCCTTTCCCAAAAGACGAGTTAGGCTCAATTTCAAACAACATTGTCAGGCTGTATGCCCGGCTGCAGCAAGCCACTACAGACCGTGACCATGAGCACAAGGCGGCTCTGTTTGAGCAGCAGGAGAAGGAACGGATAAAGAAGCAGCTCACCAACAACATCAACCATGAGCTGAAGACACCTGTGGCATCAATCAAGGTTTGTATAGAGACGCTTTTGGCACACAAGAACATCAGTGAGGAGAAACACGACTTGTTTCTCCGCCAGTGCCTGTCGAATGTAGACAGGCTGCAGCGCCTTCTTGCGGATGTGTCTCTTATAACACGCATGGACGACGGCAGCCCGTCTATAATAAAAGAGCCTGTCGACTTGGCGCAGATAATAAAGTCGGTTGTAGAAGAGCACCGCCTGGCTGCCATAGCAAAAGGTTTCGAAATTGAGAACAGTGTTGACGGAGAATTGCCTATGACGGGCAACACCCCGCTTCTTGAATCTGTTTTCAGCAACCTGATTGATAATGCCGTCGCATACAGCGGAGGCACAGCCATAAACATACGGCTGCTCCATAAAAATGACAAAAAAATTGTTGTGATGGTTGCCGACAATGGCTTAGGGGTTGCAAACGAGCATCTGCCAAGACTGTTTGAGCGTTTTTACCGCATAGACAAGGGGCGCAGCCGTGCTGCCGGAGGAACAGGACTTGGGCTGTCGATAGTAAAAAATGCCGTAATGCTGCATGGCGGAACAATCACTGCAGAAAATGTCCGCACCGGCGGTTTGCTGTTTACTATTACGTTTCAGGTTAATCCTGCTCAGTAGAAAATCTGTGGGGATTTGACCCAGGAGTAATTTATGGTAATCCTTATTATAAAGAACTATGTACGCACAAAATTAATTCAGCCAACGGGTTACGTGGTAAAGATTGTAGGGTCGCTATGTATAGCGGCCGCAATTATTCCATGCCATTCCCTTGCGGCCGCTACACGTAGCGGCCCTACAAACCTCTTGTCTACTATTTAACATTTGATTAAAGATTTTGAAACATTTATGAAACATTTTCGCTGTTACTTTGCAGTGCAAACAAATTAATAGAGAAAACAATGGAAATAATGTTTTTATGTGTGGTAGTTTTCCTGCTTATGCTGGCGGTGTTCGACCTATCGGTAGGAGTCAGCAATGATGCGGTAAACTTTCTGAACTCGGCATTAGGCTCGAAGGCGGCATCTTTTAAAAGGATATTGATAGTCGCCTCGATAGGCGTGTTTATCGGAGCGGCGATGAGCAACGGAATGATGGATATTGCCCGGCACGGCATCTTCCGCCCAGAGCATTTCTCGTTCTACGACATAATATGCATCTTCATGGCGGTGATGGTGACGGATATTATCCTGCTCGACATCTTCAACACATTGGGCATGCCGACATCCACTACCGTGTCGATGGTGTTTGAGCTTCTCGGCGCCACATTTGTAGTTGCGCTGATAAAGATGGCAGGAGGCATCGGCCTTGGCTTCAACGACCTCCTGAACACAGAGAAGGCTCTGTCTGTAATCATAGGAATATTCCTCTCGGTAGCCATAGCGTTCTTCTTCGGAACCTTGGTTCAGTTCATATCCAGGACAATATTCTCATTCAACTACCGCAGCAACCTTAAATGGAAGATAGGGCTGTTTGGCGGTGTCTGCGCTACGGCAATAGTTTATTTCCTGCTCATCAAGGGGACAAAAGACCTTACGTTTATGACACCTGGTGTCAAGGCCTGGGTTGCCGGCAACACGGGGCTTATATTGCTCTCGTGTTTTGGTTTCTTCACCGTTCTGATGCAGCTGTTGCACATCTGCAAGGTAAACGTGCTGAAGGTGATAGTCTTAATGGGCACCTTCTCGCTCGCCATGGCTTTTGCCGGCAATGACCTTGTGAACTTTATAGGCGTGCCGTTGAGCGGACTCGCATCTTATCAGGATTATGTTGCCAATGGCGGTGGCGACGCTCACGGCTTTATGATGAACTCCCTGAATGGACCAGCTAACACCCCGGTTTACTTCTTGATAGGCGCAGGCGTTATTATGGTGGTCTCGCTTGCCACATCAAAGAAAACCCGCAACGTTGCCAAGACCGAGATTGGTCTTGGCAGCCAGCAGGGGGGCGATGAGATGTTCGGCTCATCACGCATAAGCCGCCGTCTCGTGCGCTGGACTCTCTCTCTCTTCTCATGGGTCTGCGGAGTAACGCCTCCATGCGTGCGCAATTGGCTAAGCCGCAGATTCAATGCCAAAGAGACCATCATAGAAGACGGCGCGTCGTTCGACCTTATACGCGGCTCGGTAAACCTTGTTCTCGCCGGTGCGCTGATAGCTTTCGGAACATCGCTTAAACTGCCATTGTCAACAACATTTGTTACTTTCATGGTTGCCATGGGAACATCGCTTGCCGACAGAGCGTGGGGAAGAGAGAGCGCTGTTTTTAGAATAACGGGCGTGATATCTGTTATTGGCGGATGGTTCCTTACAGCAGGTGCGGCGTTCATCGGCGCAGGCATCATAGTAGCCGTGATGCACTACGGAGGCCATTGGGCTATGTTCCTGCTTGCCGCATTGACTATATTCCTGATAATACGCAGCAACCGCCGTTTCAACAGCAAGAGCGACACCGACAATGGCGATGCTCTCTTCCAGACCATCATAACAACTCAGGACAAGTCTGAGACATGGCGGTTACTCCTTATGTACATCACTGAGCAGCAACAGAGTTTCATCTCGTATGCCGAGGAGAAATACCGCAACATAACATCTGCGTTTATCCGCGACAACGTTGGTGTGCTCGACAAGGCTGAGAGAAGTCTGGCAAAACATAAAACAGTGTTGAAGAATGCCCGAAGAAAGGAAACTCTCTGCCTGCGCCAGCTGACACACGAAATGGCAATAGAAAAAAGCACATGGTTCTACCTGAGCAACAATCTCTGTATGAACATTCTTTATAATCTCAGACGTATAAACGAGGTATGCAAGGAACATGTGGAGAACAACTTCATGCCGCTGCCTACAAGTCACGCCAATGAGTACGAGCGGATAAGAATGCAGGTTTGCGAGCTGTTCAATGACACTCTTACGGTTATGAAATCTGGCAATTCGGAAAACATAACAGCCCTGCGCCGCCGCTGCGAAAAGATAAAAGACGTTATCTCAGACACTTACCACCGTGCCCACGACCAGTTGCGTGACGGCGACACATCGACTATGGCTGTACTCTATGTTTATGTCAACACGCTTCAGGAGACACAGGAAATGGTGTCGTCGATACGTAAATATCTGAGAGCTTTCGCTAAACTCAACAACTCCGAATACCGCAGCCGAGGATAATTCATAATGCATAATTGGTTCGCTCAATGTGGAATCAAGAATTAAAAAGTGAATTATTTGCAAGCTGTAAGATACGCCCTGAAATGGCAAAAGCGTAATTATAAAAACAAATGCATAGTATTATAATTACGCTTTTGCCATTTCAGGGCGCATTGCCACATAAGAAAGTGTATTATAAATAAAAAAAACAGATGCAATAGTAATATTGTCACAAAAAAAATGCTAATTTTGCACATTGTTTCAACATACAGACGACTATGAACTATACCATTGAGGCAGTGACGACACTGATAGGTGCACATCGCTATGGCGACGCTGATGGCAGCATAGGATTTATTCTCACTGACAGCAGATCGCTATGTTTCCCGGAGGAGACATTGTTTTTTGCATTAAAATCGGAACGCAACGACGGACATAACTATATCCCCGGACTTTACCACCGTGGAGTACGCAACTTCGTGGTGACGCAGGTGCCCGAAGACTATAACGGGATTTACGCCAACGCAAACTTTCTGAAAGTACCCGACACGCTTGAGGCTCTGCAACGGCTCGCAGAGCGTCACCGTGACGAGTTCAATATTCCAATTGTAGGAATTACAGGCAGCAACGGAAAGACCATGGTAAAGGAGTGGCTATACCAGTTGTTGTCGGGAAACAAGAGGGTGACACGCTCGCCCCGAAGCTACAACTCTCAGATTGGCGTACCACTGAGCGTATGGCTATTGGACAGCTATAGCGAGGTGGGAGTGTTCGAGGCCGGCATAAGCAAGCCTGGCGAGATGCAGGCACTCCGCGACATCATTCAGCCAACAATAGCCGTATTGACTAATCTCGGCAGCGCCCATCAGGAGAACTTTACCTCGCAGCAGGAAAAGTGCAGGGAGAAACTTGTGCTATTTCATGATGCCCGGACTATAGCCTATAACCTTGATGACGAGACTGTTGCCAAGGAGGTTGAGGCCGCAAGGGGCTGCACGGGCGAGAGGCTTACATGGTCGACACGGAATAAAAATGCAACCATGTACATCACAACCATTGAGAAAAAAGCGGCGCAGACAAAGGTGGCCTACATCTACAAAAGTGGCGACGAACACGAATATATGTTGCCGTTTATCGATGACGCATCAATAGGAAACTCCATAGCGTGTGCGGCTGTTGCCCTGCGGCTCGGAATGACCCACTTGGAAGTGGCTGAGAGAATGGCGGCGCTTGAGCCTGTTGCCATGCGGTTAGAGGTGAAGGAAGGCAACAACGGATGTACACTCATAAACGATTCGTACAACTCCGATGTAAACTCGCTCGACATAGCACTCGACTTCATGAACCGGCGCCCCGACCATGAGGGCCGCCGCCGCACCCTGATACTTAGTGACATATATCAGAGCGGCATAGAGGCCGTGAGGCTGTATGGCGAGGTTGGCGGCATGGCAAGAAAACGCGGTGTGGAAAAATTCATAGGCATCGGTCCCGACATTGCGGCAAACGCCAACGAGATTAAGATTGAGGAGAGATATTTCTTCGAGTCTGTAGAGGAATTTATCAGGAGCGATGTGTTCCGCTCGCTAAAAGACGAGGTGATACTGTTGAAAGGCGCGCGCCAGTTTGGTTTCGACCAAATCACAGAACTGCTCGTAAAGAAAGTTCACGAGACAATACTCGAAGTAAACCTAAACGCCATTGTGGGCAACCTGAACTGGTACCGCTCAATGATGAAGCCCGAGACAAAGCTGGTGTGCATGATAAAGGCTGACGCCTACGGAGCAGGCAGCGTGGAGATAGCGAAAACATTACAGGAGCACAGGGTGGACTATCTGGCCGTGGCTGTGGCTGACGAGGGTGCGACACTGAGACGCAACGGCATTAAGAGCAATATCATGGTGATGAATCCGGAAATGACATCGTTCAAGACCATCTTCGACCACGACCTTGAGCCAGAGGTTTACAACTTCCGTCTGCTCGAGGCTCTTATAAAGGCTGCCGAGAAAGAGGGCATAACGGGGTATCCCGTACACATTAAGCTCGACACAGGAATGCACCGTCTGGGCTTCGATCCCCAAAACGACATGGAGAGACTAACAGAACGGCTGAAGAGGCAAAACGCCATTATCCCACGCTCGGTGTTCTCTCACTTCGTAGGCTCCGACAGCGACGGCTTCGACGACTTCTCCGCCCGTCAGTTTGCACTGTTCGACGAGGGAAGCAAAAAGCTGCAGGCTGCTTTCAGCCACAAGATACTGCGCCACATTGACAACTCGGCAGGCATAGAGCATTTCCCTGAACGCCAACTGGATATGTGCCGGCTCGGTTTGGGACTTTATGGCATTAACCCGAGAGACAACAAAATCATAAACAACGTGTGCTCGCTGAAGACCACTATTCTTCAGATTAGGGACGTGCCGGCAGGCGACACCGTAGGCTACAGCCGACGTGGAACTATAGATAGCGACTCTCGCATAGCCGCAATTCCCATAGGATATGCCGACGGTCTCGACCGTCACCTTGGCAACCGCCACTGCTACTGCCTGGTAAACGGCAAACGGGCTGAGTATGTGGGAAATATCTGTATGGATGTGGCAATGATTGATGTCACGGGCATCGACTGCAAAGAGGGCGACACCGTTGAGATTTTCGGCGACAATCTTCCTGTAACAGTGCTCTCCGGCGTGCTCGACACGATACCCTACGAGGTGCTGACAGGCATAAGCGGCAGAGTAAAAAGGATATATTTCCAAGATTAAACGGAAATAATAAGGCTATATGAATTTTATTTCGTATCTTTGCCGGGACAATAGGATTTTGTAGGGCCGATACATGTAGCGGCCGCAATTAGCAAACGCTGTCTGCTATTTTTTCTACAGTCATCTTTGTTTGCGGCCGCCACATGCAGCGGCCCTACAAGCCTCCAATTTGAGAAACATAAAAAACTATTAAAACAACAAATGGAACAAGTATTCAGTTACATTATCAGCCTTGGAGCAAGCGTGATGATGCCTATCATCTTCACCATTATCGGCTTGTGCATAGGCATGAAATTTGGCAAAGCCCTGAAATCAGGTCTTTTCGTAGGTGTGGGATTTGTAGGCCTTGGTGTGGTGACGGCATTGCTGACAACCAATTTCAACGACCCTCTGAAAGCTATCAGCGACATCTACCACCTGCAGCTCAACGTGTTCGACATGGGGTGGCCTGCCGCAGCCGCAGTTGCCTACAACACTGCAGTGGGCGCACTTATAATCCCGATATGTCTTGGTGTAAACCTTCTGATGCTTCTCACCAAGACCACACGCACCGTCAACATCGACCTGTGGAACTACTGGCACTTCGCATTCATAGGCGCAGTGGCATATTTCGTTATGGGACAGAGCTTGGTATGGGGATATTTCGCAGCCATCGTCTGCTATATCATCACTCTTGTGTGCGCCGACCTCACCGCAGACAAATTCCAGAAATACTACGATCTTGACGGCATCTCTATCCCGCAGCCTTTCTGCCAGAGCTTCACCCCGTTTGCCATCGTTATGAACAAGGCGCTGGATTTCATTCCCGGCTTCTCAAAACTTGAGATTGACGCCGAGGGCCTGAAGAAGAAATTTGGTGTATTGGGCGAGCCTTTGGTACTGGGTGTGATAGTGGGCGCACTGATAGGCTGGGCCGCACAGCTCGACATAAAGAAAGTGTTGTTCCTTGGCGTGACGATGGGTGCCGTTATGGAGCTTATCCCACGTATCACCTCACTGTTTATTGACGGACTGAAACCAATATCAGAGAAAACTCAGGAACTCGTTAAGACAAAGTTCAACGGTAAGAAAGTGCATATCGGCATGAGCCCCGCGCTCGTTATCGGGCACCCCACAACGCTTGTGGCATCGGTAATCCTAATCCCCGTAATTCTTGCCATTGCCGTATTCCTTCCCGGCAACCAGTTCCTGCCATTAGCATCGTTGGCCGGCATGTTCTACCTGTTCCCAATGATATTGCCGTTCACAAAGGGCAACGTGCTGAAAACCCTCATCATCGGTCTTGTGGCACTCGTTATAGGTCTGTATTTCGTTACCGACATGGCTCCCGACTTCACAATGGCAGCCAACCAGGTTTACGAGGCAACAGGCGACAATGCCGCCCGCATTCCTGACGGATTCTCGGGAGGTGCGCTCGACTTCGCATCCTCACTCTTCGGATGGGTAATCTACAAACTCACATGCTACCTCAAATATGCAGGTCCGGCCATTCTTGTCATCCTGACTCTCGGCATGATGGTTTACAACCGGCAGCAGATACTGAAAGACGAGAGAGCAAACTCGAACAATAACAACTAAAAAACAATAAATATGAAGAAACTGATTATCACTACAACAATGTGCCTGACCGCACTCGTGGCATCGGCACAGCATTGCGGCGGATGCAGACCTTACGAGGTGAAAGCCGAGAACAGTTACACAAACTACAACGTGCGCTATGCCAGCAACCCAGAGGATGCGAAGCACTACACGACAAACCGTCTGCGCAAGGAATATGCCATTGAGAAGGTGTTCGCACCGGGCGAGGTAAACTGGACTTACACCCTTTTCGACAGATTTCTCATCGGTGGCGCAATGCCTACCGCTACGCCTATAAAGCTGACATCTTTGGCTTGCCTCTACACCGATAAGCCACAAGACAAAAAACGTCTGCTCGACAACCGCGAGCTCGGTATCATAAACATTGGCGGCAAGGGCACAGTTACCGTTGACGGCAAGAAGTATGAGCTCGATTTCCAAGAGGCTCTCTACGTGGGACGTGCCGACGAGAAGCACAACAACGAGATTGTTCTTGAAAGTGCAGACGCTGCAAATCCTGCCAAGTTCTACATGAACAGCGCATGCGCACACCAGTCGTTCCCAATTAAAAAGGTGACTCTGAAAGATGCCAACAACATCAAGGCCGGCTCATTGAAAGAGAGCAACGACCGTGTTATCCACCAGATGATTATCGACGGTGTTGCAGGTGTCCGCACATGTCAGCTTCAGATGGGTATCACAGAGCTGAAGGAAGGCTCAGTATGGAACACAATGCCTGCGCACACCCACACACGCCGTATGGAGACCTACATCTATTACAACGTGCCAGAGGGACAGAAAATTCTGCACATGATGGGCGAGCCGCAGGAGACACGCCCTGTATGGCTCAACAACGAGCAGGCTGTGATAGCTCCAGAATGGTCTATCCACTGCGCTGCCGGCACAAGCAACTATACCTTTATCTGGGGTATGGCTGGCGAGAACCTCATATACAACGACATGCAGGTCGTTAAGATTCCAGACCTCGAATAAAAACTTATTATCCCTCTCATCCACATGCAGACATAAAGAATGTGGATGAGAGGATTTTTTTAATTTTCTACTAAAACAATGACTAAACTACAAACTACAAAAACAACTAACTGGCGGTGGGTGATGTGCGCAATGCTTTTCTACATCGCTGGCGGTCTGGACATGGACCGTCAGGTCCTCTCGCTTACATGGAAAGACTTTATCTCTCCTGAGTTCCACTGGAACGATGAAATCTACGGTAACATCACAGCCGTATTCTCAATTCTATATGCCGTCGCCAACCTCTTTGCCGGAAAGTTTGTTGACTGGATGGGTACAAAGAAAGGCTATCTGTGGGCCATCCTTATCTGGTCGCTTGGCGCCGTGCTTCATGCTTTCTGCGGAGTGTTCACAGAAGGCTGGATGGGTGGCGACTTCTCGTCAAAGGAGGCTCTCATCGGCGCCACAGGCGATGCTGCCATCATGATTTCCACCATCAGCATGTATGCCTTCCTTTTCTGCCGTTGCGTACTCGCCATTGGCGAGGCAGGCAACTTCCCAGCCGCTATAAAGGTGACCGCCGAATATTTTCCAAAGAAAGACCGTGCATTCGCCACATCAATCTTTAACTCCGGCGCCAGTGTAGGCGCACTTGCCGCTCCCGCTACAATTCCCCTTATAGCTAAGGCTGTGGGATGGGAAATGGCATTCATCATCATCGGTGCTCTCGGCTTCGTCTGGGCCGGTATCTGGATATTCGTCTACGACAAGCCCGCACAGTCCAAACATGTCAACGAAGCTGAGCTGGCATACATGAACCAGGACGATGCCGAAGAAGAGATGCCGGAGAAGGTTACAGAGGAGAAGCAAATGAGCATTTTCAAGGCATTCACCTACCGCCAGACATGGTCATTCGCATTCGGAAAGTTCATGACCGACGGTGTATGGTGGTTCTTCCTTTTCTGGGCACCGGCTTACTTCTCCGACCAGTACGGCTACACAACCGACTCTGCAATGGGCATAAAACTGATATTCACCCTCTACGCCATAGTAACAATATTGTCGATGTTTGGCGGCTATTTGCCAAAACTCTTCGTCGAGAAGAAAGGCATGAACCCATACCAGGGCCGTATGCTGGCAATGCTCATTTTTGCATTCTTCCCAATGCTTGCCCTTTTCGCACAGCCCTTAGGACAATACAGCGCATGGTGGCCCGCTGTCATCATCGGTTTGGTTGGCGCAGGCCATCAGGCATGGTCGGCAAATATATTCTCCACAACAGGCGATATGTTCCCAAAATCTGCAGTGGCAACAATAACCGGTATCGGTGCCATGGCAGGCGGTATCGGCTCGTCGCTGATCAACAAAGGCTCTGGCATGTTGTTCACATACGCCGAGGAGCAGGGGGCGGCATTCACATTCATGGGCTTTGAGGGCAAGCCTGCCGGCTACATGATAATTTTCTGTATCTGTGCCGTAGCCTACCTCATTGGCTGGATTGTAATGAAGGCCTTGGTTCCAAAATATAAGCCAATAGTATTATAATAAAAAATGGATTAAAAAAATCCATTTTTACCATACTTAAAAATCAAAGCGGCCTCGAAGTCAACCGAAGCCGCTTTCATTGGCAAATGCAACCGCTTGCGACTGGCATCGCAAGCGGTTGCATTATTTTTCATTTTTCAGCAATGCTGTCCAAAGCCTGACGTATATCGGCAATAATGTCCTCAACATCCTCTATACCTACAGAAAGCCGGATAAGGTCTGGAGCAATTCCCGCCTCGCGCAGCTGTTCTTCCGACAACTGGCGGTGGGTATGGCTTGCCGGATGCAAAACACAAGACCGGGCATCGGCCACATGGGTCACAATGGCTATCATTTTCAGCGAATCCATAAATTTAATAGCAGTCTCACGGTCGCCTTTCAGTCCGAAGCACATAACGCCGCATGAGCCGTTGGGCAGATATTTTTTGCCCAACTCATAATCGGGGTCATCAGCAAGACCGGAATATCTCACCCAAGCCACACGGCTGTCATCATGCAGGAACTGGGCCACTTTCTGGGCATTCTCACAATGGCGGGGCATGCGGAGATGCAGAGTCTCAAGACCAAGGTTTAAGAGGAACGAGTTCTGAGGCGCGGGTATTGAGCCTAAATCACGCATCAGCTGGGCTACGAGCTTTGTGGTAAATGCCATTTTACCAAAAGCCTTGGTATATGTAAGCCCATGATATGACTCGTCGGGAGTACACAATCCTGGAAATTTATCTGCATGGGCATCCCAGTCGAAGTTTCCGCTGTCAACAACGCATCCGCCAACCTGTGTGGCGTGTCCGTCCATATATTTCGTAGTAGAATGGGTCACAATATCGCATCCCCATTCAAAAGGACGGCAGTTTACCGGTGTCGCAAAGGTGTTGTCTACAATAAGTGGCACCCCGTGGTTGTGGGCAATAGCGGCAAAACGCCCTATATCGAAAACCGCACAGCCTGGGTTAGAGATTGTCTCACCAAATACAGCCTTGGTATTAGGACGGAATGCGGCCTCTATTTCCTCATCAGATGCCGTAGGGTCTATGAAAGTGCAGTCTATACCAAGCTTTTTGAGCGTTACGCCAAAAAGGTTGAAAGTGCCGCCATAGATGGTGTTGCTGACCACGATATGCCCCCCGGCCTCACAGATATTGAAAATGGCGTAGAAATTTGCCGCCTGACCACTCGATGTCAACACAGCCCCCACTCCACCCTCAAGGGCTGCGATTTTCGAAGCCACGGCATCGTTGGTAGGGTTTTGCAGACGGGTATAGAAATAGCCGTCTTTCTTAAGGTCGAAGAGCAACGCCATCTCCTCGGAATTATCGTACTTGAAAGTAGTGCTCTGCACTATAGGCACCACTCTCGACTCGCCGTTTTTCGGAGTCCAGCCAGCCTGCACGCACAGAGTTCCAATATGCTTTTTGTTTTCCATCGTTTTATGTATGTTTGTGGTTGTATATAAGATATTCATCTAAAAAAGCAGTTCCTGCCTTGAGGCAAAAACTGCTTTTTATCTCTTTGCGAAGAGTTCTGATTACTCGCTGGTAACAACACGTCTCTCGCGGATACGTGCCTTCTTACCTGTAAGATTACGGAGATAGTAGAGCTTAGCGCGGCGAACCTTACCATGCTTGTTAACCTCGATAGAGTCGATGTTAGGAGACTCGATTGGGAAAATACGCTCTACACCGATGGTGCCAGACATCTTACGGACAGTGAAACGCTTCTTGTCACCATGGCCTGAGATTTTGATTACAACGCCACGATAGAGCTGAATACGCTCCTTTGAACCCTCGACGATTTTGTAAGCGACTGTGATAGTGTCACCAGCTCTGAACTCTGGGAACTTCTTGCCGGTTGCAAATGCTTCTTCAGCAACTTTAATTAAATCCATTGTTGTTTTATAATTAAATATTGTTTGTCGTTCTCGCGCAACATGGCATGCGACACATCCGTAGCCAGCGGTTACGCCGAAAAGCGGTGCAAAGTTACAACTTTTTTCTTAACCCGCAAAGAGTCAGAGTGATTTTTCCTCTTTTTTTATCTTATATGCGAAAAAAATAGTAACTTTGAACCCGGATTGACAAACTCTTTCCAAGAGCAAAAGCAAAACTCGCCATCCGCACAAACATACTTGATTATGTCTCTACTGAATTTCCAGTTGAAATGCTTGAGCAAATTTAAGGTTCATGAGCCTGCGGATAATTGCGAAATATGAAATACTGATTATAAAAACATGAAAGATTTGAAAGACATCAAGATTGCCGTAGCCGGAACGGGGTACGTCGGACTTAGCATTGCCACGCTTCTGGCACAACACCATCAGGTGACGGCTGTGGATGTAATCCCTGAGAAGGTAGAAAAAATCAACAACCGTGTCTCACCCATTCAGGACGAGTACATCGAAAAATATCTGGCGGAGAAGGAACTGCGCCTTACGGCGACTCTTGATGGCAAGACCGCATACAAGGATGCGGACTTCGTTGTTATAGCGGCTCCCACAAATTACGACCCTGTAAAGAATTATTTCGACACCCGCCATGTGGAGGAAGTCATCGACCTTGTGCTCGAAGTCAATCCAGATGCCGTAATGGTCATAAAAAGTACCATTCCTGTAGGCTATTGCCGTAGCCTTTACGTGAAATATGCCACCAAGGGAGTGAAAAAGTTTAACCTCCTGTTTTCTCCAGAATTTCTCCGTGAGAGCAAGGCCTTGTATGACAACCTATACCCCAGCCGAATTATTGTCGGCCACCCGAAAATCATAGACCGCGAGGAATTCAGAAAAGAAAACGAGGCCATTCAGCAAGTAACAGATGTTGAGAAGATGCGCCAGGCTGCCGGAACATTTGCCACACTGCTGCAGGAAGGCGCCATCAAGGAAAATATCGACACGCTGTTCATGGGGATGAAAGAAGCAGAGGCAGTAAAGCTTTTCGCCAACACATACCTCGCCCTACGCGTAAGCTACTTCAACGAGCTTGACACATACGCCGAGGTGAAAGGTCTCGACTCAAAGGCTATCATCGACGGCATTGGTCTCGACCCGCGTATCGGCACGCACTACAACAACCCGTCGTTTGGCTACGGGGGATACTGTCTGCCTAAAGACACGAAACAGCTTCTGGCCAACTATTCCGATGTCCCGGAAAACCTCATAGAGGCTATTGTGGAGAGCAACAGGACACGCAAAGACTTCATTGCAGAGCAGGTTTTGAAAATTGCGGGCGCATACGCCGCCAATGAGAGCTACGATACGGCAAAAGAGAAAGAGGTCGTAATCGGAGTGTACAGACTGACCATGAAATCCAACTCCGACAACTTCCGCCAGTCGAGCATTCAGGGAATAATGAAACGCATCAAGGCAAAGGGCGCACAGGTTATAATCTATGAGCCGACACTTGAGGACGGAAGCACGTTCTTTGGCAGCAAGGTCGTCAACAATCTTGCCAGCTTCAAGG
>CABSIA010000004.1 GCA_902477645.1 uncultured Prevotella sp.
TGCGGCCAATCTTCTCGTTGCGGTCATCGATTGTAGAGCGCACGCCCTTAGAGTCGAGGAATTTGGCAACCTGCTTGGCATAGTCGTTGTATTTTTCCGAAATAGGCAGAATAGCCACCTGGTCTGGAGTCAGCCATAATGGGAAGTGACCGGCAGTATGCTCGATGAGTACGGCAGTGAAACGCTCAAGACTTCCGAACGGTGCACGGTGAATCATTACTGGAGTCTGCTTGCTGTTGTCCTCAGCTGTATATTCGAGTTTGAAACGCTGTGGCAAGTTGTAGTCAACCTGAATTGTACCAAGCTGCCATCTTCTGCCGATAGCATCCTTAACCATGAAATCGAGCTTAGGGCCATAGAATGCGGCCTCGCCTATCTCGCAGCGTGCGGCAAGTCCCTTCTCGGCACAAGCCTCCTTTATGGCGTTCTGGCTCTCTTCCCAAATCTCGTCAGAGCCGATATATTTCTCCTTGTCAGCCGGGTCGCGTAGAGAAATCTGAGCCTCATAGTTCTCAAACTTGAATATCTTGAACACCTTAAGGATGATGTCGATAACATTCTCAAACTCTTTCTTCACCTGCTCTGGGCGTACAAAGATGTGGGCGTCGTCCTGTGTGAATGTACGCACACGTGTAAGTCCGTGAAGCTCACCGCTCTTCTCATAGCGGAACACCGTACCAAACTCTGCGATACGCAAAGGCAGATCTTTGTATGAGCGCGGCTTGCGTGAATAAATCTCACAGTGGTGAGGACAGTTCATAGGCTTAAGCATATATTCCTCGTCCTCCTCCGGTGTGTGAATTGGCTGGAAAGCATCCTTACCATAGTGAGCATAGTGACCAGAAGTCACATAAAGACTCTTGCCGCCGATACCCGGAGTTATAACCTCCTGATAGTTGTATGGTTTCAGCAAATCACGGAGAAGCTCCTGAAGGCGGAGACGAAGATCTGTTCCCTTCGGCAGCCAGATAGGAAGTCCCTTGCCTACCCTGTCGGAGAACATGAAAAGCTCCATTTCCTTACCAATCTTACGGTGGTCGCGTTTCTTTGCCTCCTCAAGCATAACGAGATACTCATCGAGCATCTTCTTCTTTGGGAAAGAGATGCCATAGATACGGGTCATCTGCTCACGCTTAGCGTCACCACGCCAGAACGCGCCTGCCACGCTTGTTATCTTAACAGCCTTGATAAGGCCTGTAGAAACAAGATGCGGACCACGGCAAAGGTCTGTGAAAGCACCCTGAGTATAAGTAGATATAGTACCGTCCTCAAGATCCTGGTCTATGTGCTCGCACTTGTAGGTCTGGCCGTCGGCATTGAACTCGGCCAAAGCGTCAGCCTTTGACACATCTTTACGAACAACAGGCTCATCTTTCTTGGCAAGCTCCATCATCTTAGCCTCTATCTTGGGGAAGTCGTTCTCTGAAATAACCTGACCCTCAGCAGGCATCACATCGTAGAAGAAGCCACTCTCTACAGCAGGACCGAAACCGAACTGAATGCCAGGGTACAGTTCTTGAAGGGCCTCGGCAAGCAAGTGGGCAGATGTATGCCAGAAGGTATGCTTTCCTTCTTCGTCCTCAAACTTATACAATGCGATTGTAGCATCCTCGTTGATAGGACGGTTCAACTCAACAGTCTCGCCATTTACACCGCAAGATACAACGTTGCGGGCGAGAGCCGGCGAAATGCTCTCGGCAATTTGAAAACCGGTGACACCCTGTTCGTACTCACGTACAGAGCCATCCGGGAAAGTGATTTTAATCATAACAAATTAAACAATTATTTGTACTTTAATGATAATTCCCTGCAAAGATAATGCAAATGAGCGAAATGACAAAGAAAAACTGTTTTTTCTTTCATTTCCTAATGCAGCTTATCTTGTTAACGAGTTGACGAGTTGACGAGTTGACGAGTTGACGAGTTAATGAGTGGCTCGCCAAAAGAAATGCCACAGCCTGAAGAATGGCTCCGAGATACATTCTGACGGAAAGAGCCAAAACATACGGAAGTCTCTGACCAGACGCTGTATGTTGCTCACAACGGCATTGCCATACGCTCCGCTCAGCGCCCGTTTGTCGTGTTTGCCAAAATTACCACCCTCGAGTATCTCGTTAAGCAAAAACCTGCCACCTTTTTCGTAAGCCGGCACAAGTAAATATTTTCTTTCAAGTCCCAATACGTTTTCCAACAGCCAAGCCACACTCATGGCAACAGTACGCAATCCACACCTATTAACAATATATACAACATTGTTTATATCACACTCTGCCGGTCTGCACTTCATCAGATAATAATAATCAACAAGCTGTCTAAGCCCAACACCCTCATTGAGAATATGGTTATAAATATGACATAGCTGAAATACCACATTAAACTCCCATGTAGGCCTGTTAAACCCGCAGCCTGTATCATTGACAAAGCACAGCACCGACACATTGCCAAAAAACTTCTGCAGCCGGGCGTTGTGAACAGGATTGTTAAGCCACGACGGACGATAATGAACCTCTACCTCCACATCGCCTGCCGAGACAAAATCTATATGATGATAGCAAGCTTTTGCTTTTGGGACAAATTTCCTGCAATATGCCAACACCCCCTTACATGCGCAATAATCCGCATTTTCAGGCGACACCCAAATATCTATATCGCCAGGCGTGCGCAGCGACGGGTCGGGATACATCAAAGCATTACCCTGCCCTTTCAGCACGCAAGAATTAAAACCCTCAGCAAGAAAATTCTTTGACACCAAAGCTGACTTTTCTGTCACAATACTATTACGTCTCTGAATAGTCCGCACTATCCCAAGCCATTCCAACACGTCCGCTCCCGTAGGCTTATTAGGCAATGGACCTCCATCTGCATCAGCACCAGAATTATCGTAAATTCGGCTTATACCACTCCAGCAAATGCCAGCAAGTGACTGCTTACAGGCAAACAAATAAAGGTCGTGCCAATTCATTTCCCCCAGAAAATCCGAGGGCAACGCCAGTTGGTCTGAAAGACAAAACCGCAAAAATTTCAGGTTTTTATCCATTATATAGTTAAAATCCATAAACAGATGCAAAATTAATGTTTTTTCTCAGCACGGCCAAATAATAAGCAAAATATTGCCGAACACAAAAGCCTCCCTGTCACCACTTATGGCAGAGAATCTCAATGCAGAAAAAAAATAATATTTGACAAACAGCAATCTTCACCAAATGCCTCACAAACCTTGCAAACCACGTCGTTAGCACCATAATACATTGAACGCTAATGACTTTTATCAAAAAATAGTTGTCTAAACAGAAAAAAAACGCAAATATATTTCCTGTTCACACAAAAAACTTGTATATTTGCAAACCGATATTCCAAATAGAAGTAAAATTATATAACAATAAAGAAAGAAAAATGACCAAAGCTGACGTTATTAACAAGATTATGGAAGCTACAGGGCTTCAGAAAACTGAGGTATCAGTAGTTGTTGAGAGTTTCATGGAGACTGTAAAGAACTCTCTGCTCAAGGATAAGGAAAACGTATATCTCCGTGGTTTCGGCAGTTTCATCATAAAGCACCGCGCTGAAAAGACAGCCAGAAACATCACAAAGAACACCACCATCACCATCGCTGCTCACGACCTGCCTTGCTTCAAGCCCGCAAAGTCGTTCGTTGACCAGATGAAGGGTGAGGAATAAGATATTTTAGATAACATTAATTATAACATTTTTAAATTCAAAGCTATGCCAAACGGTAAGAAAAAGAAGGGCCACAAGATGGCTACTCATAAGCGTAAAAAGAGACTGAGAAAGAACAGACATAAGAGCAAGTAATTGCACGGGAGTCTATTCTTGAAAAGAGCGTGTCAATGTTTCCGTCAAGGTTTCTTGACACGCTCTTAACCGTTTCAAAAAAGTTGTGGTTGAACAAACCAGCCATAAGTAAACTGATAAAGCAACAAGGACAATGACAAGCGAAGTCATTATTGACGTCAGACAGGATGAGATTTCCATCGCACTGCTTGAGGACAAGAAGTTGGTGGAATATCAGAACGAACCAAAATCAGCGAGCTTTTCCGTAGGGAATATCTATGCGGCGAAAGTAAAAAAACTGATGCCGGGGCTTAACGCCTGCTTCGTTGATGTAGGTTTCGAGCGTGATGCCTTTTTGCACTATCTGGACTTAGGAAGTCAATTCAACTCTTACAGCAAGTATCTGAAACAGGTTATCAGCGACCGGAAAAAACTTTTCCCATTCTCTAAGGCGACATTCATGCCCGAGCTAAAGAAAGACGGCTCTATACAGCAGACACTGACCGTCGGACAGGAAGTTCTGGTGCAGATTGTAAAAGAACCGATATCGACAAAAGGACCGCGGCTCACAGGAGAATTGAGTTTTGCCGGCAGATATTTGGTGCTGATGCCTTTCGGAAACAAAGTTTCTGTATCTTCCAAAATCAAGAGCGGCGAGGAGCGCGCCCGACTGAAACAGCTCATCCACAGTATTAAGCCACAAAACTGCAGCGTCATAGTACGCACTGTGGCAGAAGGAAAAAGAGTAGCTGAGCTCGACTCTGAAATGAAAATTCTGATCAAACGTTGGGAGGACGTTATATCAAAGGTACAGAAAACACAGAAGAGGCCACAGCTTGTATTTGAGGAGACAGGCAGAGCAGTTGCCCTGCTGCGTGACCTCTTCAATCCAAGTTACGAGAACATCTACGTCAACGACGAGGAAGTTTTCAAAGATGTTAAGGACTACGTAACACTGATTGCCCCGGAAAAGACAGACATAGTAAAACTTTACACAGGCAAAGTCCCCATCTTCGACAACTTCAACGTAACAAAACAAATTAAGTCGAGCTTCGGCAAAACCGTAAACTACAAACACGGCGCATATCTGATAATTGAGCATACCGAAGCTCTGCATGTTGTGGATGTCAACAGCGGAAACCGCTCACGCTCAGAGAACGGACAAGAGGCTAATGCCCTCGACGTGAACCTCGGCGCAGCCGATGAGCTTGCGCGGCAATTAAGACTACGTGATATGGGAGGAATCATCGTAGTAGACTTCATAGACATGAATTTGGCAGAGGACAGGCAGATGCTCTACGAGCGCATGTGCAAAAACATGCAGAAAGACAGAGCAAGACACAACATTCTGCCTTTGAGCAAATTCGGCCTTATGCAGATAACACGCCAGAGAGTCCGTCCCGCAATGGACGTGAATGTGGAAGAGACCTGCCCCACTTGTAACGGAACAGGAAAGATAAAGTCGAGCCTGCTGTTTACAGATCAGCTTGAAAGAAAAATTGACAGCCTTATCAACAAGATAGGCATAAAGAAATTCCAGTTGCATGTACACCCATACGTTGCCGCATATATAAACCAGGGCGTTGTATCGCTTAAACGGAAATGGCAACTGAAATATGGTTTCGGTTTCAAAATTATCCCCTCACAGAAACTCGCATTTCTGCAATACGAGTTCTATGACGCTCAAAATCAGTTCATAGACATGAAGGAGGAAATCGAGACAAAACAACAATAGTACATCAACAACTACCACACAGGCGGGAAGGTGCTTTTGCAAGCACCTTCCCGCTTTTTTATTGCACATTCTGATAAATTTCTTTTGCCCGACAATACAAATTTATTTATTTGCATTCTCTTCGACTAATGAAATTTTTGCATTAACTTTAAGTTAAGCTGCATTCGGAAATGCAAAGAAAAATCCATTTTTCTTTGTCATTTCACTCATTTGCATTAACTTTGCAGAATAATTATATAATTGGCAAAATGCCAATAAAACCATCAGCAACGGATAATAATAAAAAACAACATAACGTTATGACAACTATCGAAGGAAACAACGCTATCGAAGAGAAGAAAAGCCTCAGTTTTGTAGAGCAGATCATAGAGGAGGACCTCGCAGCCGGCAAGAACGGCGGACGCATACAGACACGTTTTCCGCCAGAGCCAAACGGCTACCTGCACATAGGGCATGCCAAGGCTATCTGCATGGACTTTGGCGCTGCCGAAAAATACAAAGGCGTGTGCAACCTGCGCTTCGACGACACAAACCCAAGCAAGGAGAACACCGAATATGTAGAGAACATTCTGAACGACATTCAGTGGCTCGGTTTCAAATGGGGAAACATTTATTATGCCTCCGACTATTTTGAGAAACTCTGGGAGTTTGCCGTGTGGCTGATAAAGAAAGGCCTGGCATACGTCGACGAGCAGACAAGCGAGCAGATAGCACAGCAGAAAGGCACTCCGACAACTCCAGGCGTGGCTTCTCCATACAGAGACCGCCCCGTAGAGGAGAGCCTGAAGCTCTTCGAATTTATGAACACTCCCGAGGCGGTCGAGGGAAGCATGGTTTTGAGAGCCAAGCTCGATATGGCCAACAGCAACATGCACTTCCGCGACCCGATTATGTACCGCATTATCCACATCCCACACCACCGCACAGGCACAAAGTGGCACGCATACCCGATGTACGACTTCGCACACGGCCAAAGCGACTATTTCGAGGGTGTTACACACTCTATCTGCACACTGGAATTCGTACCCCACCGCCCACTCTACGACAAGTTCATCGACTTTCTGAAAGAGAAGAACGGTGAGACAGAAAATCTTAACGACTTCCGTCCACGTCAGATTGAGTTCAACCGCCTGAACCTCACATACACAGTAATGAGCAAGCGTAAGCTTCACGCATTGGTTGACGAAAATCTTGTAAACGGATGGGACGACCCGCGCATGCCGACACTGTGCGGTATGCGACGCAGAGGATACTCGCCAGAGAGTATCAGAAAGTTCATTGACAGCATCGGCTACACAAAGTTCGACGCGCTCAATGACATGGCTCTTCTTGAGGCTGCCGTCCGCGACGACTTAAACAAAAAAGCGATAAGAGTAAGTGCTGTGGTAAATCCCGTGAAGCTCGTCATCACAAACTATCCTGAGGGACAGACCGAGGAAATGGAGGCAATAAACAATCCTGAGGACGAGACAAGCGGCACACACACCATCACCTTCTCACGCAATCTGTGGATCGAGCGTGAGGACTTCATGGAAGACGCTCCAAAGAAATTCTTCCGCATGACTCCGGGCAAGGAGGTGAGACTGAAAAACGCCTACATCATTATGTGCACGGGCTGCACAAAGGACACCAACGGCAACATCATAGAAATTCAGGCAGAATACGACCCGAACAGCAAAAGCGGCATGGAAGGCGCAAACCGCAAGGTTAAAGGAACTCTCCATTGGGTATCAGCCGACCACTGCGTAAAGGCTGAGGTACGTGAATACGACCGTCTGTTCAAGGTTGAGAACACAGCCGCCGACTGCGACTTCCACGAACTGCTAAATCCAGACTCGCTGCATGTTGACACAAACTGCTACGTTGAGGAGTTTGCCGCCGGCATGAGACCGGGGCAGTATCTGCAGTTCCAGCGCATAGGCTACTTTATGGCAGACCTCGACACTACAGCCGAAAAGCCTGTCTTCAACAAGACCGTAGGCCTGAAAGACACTTGGGCAAAAAAGATGGCATAACAAACAAAACACTCTCCCAATCCCCACACAGGAATTGGGGGATATATGACAAGTCAATGACAAACAATCCCGAACTTGAGGAAAACATAAAGAAATACGAGGAGGCGAAAAAATGCGGCCAATCGATTTATCTCGATGTCGACGACCTTACGGACATAGCTGAGTTTTACCACACAAAAGGTGAGATCGCAAAAGCCCTTGAGACTGTCGACTATGCGCTAAAGCTTTTCCCCGGCGCAACCCTTCCGCTATGTTTCAAGGCAAGGGAGGCGATTGCAGCAAACGATATTGCTACCGCTGAGACATTTGCCGGCAGAATTGAGGACAAAACCGACGTTGAATACAAATTTCTGCAAGCCGAGATTTTAATCTCCAAGGGCAAAGCACCGTATGCCGACATACAGATGGACGGCGAATACGAGAACACCGAGGAAATTGAAAAAGACAATTTTGCCATAGACACTGCCATAATGTTTTTTGACTACGGCGAAAACACCATAGCCGAAAAATGGCTAAAACTATGCAAAAACAAAAAAAAGGCTGAATATAAGGAGCTGAAAAGCAAGCTCGCCGCCTCAAGCGGAAGGTTCGAGGAGAGCGAGAAACTCCTAAACCAGCTTCTTGACAGAAACCCTTTCTCAACCGACTACTGGAACCAGCTTGCCTCGTCACAGTTTCTAAACAACGACGTGGCAAAAAGCATAGAGAGCTGCGACTACGCACTCGCCATAGACGAAAACAATGCCGACGCACTGCTCATAAAGGCAAACGCACTATGCGCACTGGAAAATTTTGACGAGGCCATAAAATACTATCAGCGCTACGCTGCCCTTACGCCACAATCAGAGATCGGCGAGTTTTTTCTCGGTGTATGCCTGTCAAGTCAGGAAAAATTCAACGATGCCATTCCGCATCTTGAGGCGGCGCTCATGCGCTGCCAGCCATCGTCGCCCAATTTGTCACAACTATACAAGGAGCTTGCATTTTGCTATTCATCAACACGAAATCTTGAAAAAGCCATCGGTTTTGTTGACAAGATAGAGTCAATGCCGGAGAACGACAAAGCAGAGGCCGCATGTCTGAGAGGAATGTGCTACATGGCCAATGGCGATAATATTTCAGCCATGGCTTATTTTGCCAAAGCCATTTCTGCCTCAAGACCTGAGCAGCTGCCACAAATATGTATAGACGTTGCCGCATCGTCAATTGACAACAAAAATCCGGAACTGGCACGGACCATATTGTATAAATTATTTTATATCGACGGCATGGAATATCTCACCGACGGATGGGGATATTATGCGTTGGCTTGCTTTCAGCTGAAAGAATATGCGGAGTTTATGACCGCCTTGAAAAATGTATGTGAGCGCAATGCGGTGGAGGCGAGACAAACCTTAGGATGGCTATTTCCCGACGGACTGCCGGTAGAGGATTATATATCATATTCAGAAACAATGCTAAACAATAAGACATAACAAAAAAATGGACACAGCAGAATTATTCAGATGGGTATTAGAAAATCTCAACTATTGGGTTGTTACGATATTTATGGCTATAGAAAGCTCGTTTGTGCCATTCCCGTCGGAGGTGGTAGTGCCTCCTGCGGCATGGAAAGCCATGGCAGATGACAGCATGAATATCGTATTGGTGGTATTTTTCGCCACACTCGGAGCCGACCTTGGCGCATTGGTCAATTACTATCTTGCCCGATGGCTCGGCCGTCCTATTGTCTACCGTTTTGCCGACAGCCGTCTCGGGCACATGTGCCTGATAGACAAAGACAAGGTAGAGAAAGCAGAACAATATTTCCGCGACCACGGAGCGGTGTCTACATTCTTCGGCCGTCTTGTCCCGGCAGTGCGCCAGCTGATAAGCATACCGGCAGGTCTCTCAGGCATGCATGTATCCAAATTTCTGCTCTACACCACTTTGGGAGCGGGTATCTGGAATTTCATTTTGGCTCTAATCGGATATTTCATCTACAAATTTACGG
Organism: uncultured Prevotella sp.; assembly: GCA_902477645.1. Taxonomy (GTDB): domain Bacteria; phylum Bacteroidota; class Bacteroidia; order Bacteroidales; family Bacteroidaceae; genus Prevotella. Next base: position 9,536 of record CABSIA010000004.1, read on the forward strand.
ACATCAAGACTACAGAGGATGTCTACATTTTGGCTTCGAAATACAGTCACGAATTAGGATATGCCATTTTGGGCGTGGCGGTAGCCGTAATAGCATTCATCATATATAAAGGCTGCCGTAAAACCACCGCTTAAAATCAACAGAAAAAAAAAATGAAGCCAACATAAAATGCAAAGTATGTGGACATAAATCGCAATTTATGTCCACATACTTTTTTAGGGTACTTTTTGCCCCCTCAGATTTGCAAATCCAAAAGGACGGGCATATCCTGATATTTTCAATCGTTTTGGAACTGCTTAATGCGCTGCTCCTCGCTCAGCTTGCAAATCAGCAGGGTGCCGTCCTGCTCGGCTACGATATATCCGTCGAGTCCCTGAATGACAACTTTCTTCTCCTCAACAGTGTGTACAATGCAGTTGTGGCTCTCCACCATTTTTATATTCTTGCCTATGCAGCTGTTGCCATAGAGGTCGCGCTCGGTCTGCAACAGCAGTGAGCCCCAGGTGCCGAGGTCGCTCCATCCAAAGTCTGACGGACACACAAATATCTCCTCAGCCTTCTCCATAATGGCATAGTCGACAGATATATTCTCGCATTCCGGATATTTTTCGTCTATACATGCCTGTTCCTCAGAAGTGCCGAGTATATCGAGCATACCCTCGAAAATCTTGCTCAGCTGCGGCTGGTAAACCCTGAACGCATTGACTATGGTCTCAACATTCCACAAGAAAATGCCGGCGTTCCAGAAGAAGTTGTTCTCTTTAATAAATTCCTTTGCAGTAGCCAAATCGGGCTTCTCGCGGAAACGGTCAACACGGAAAATCTCCTTGTTGCGTGGCGAGCTTACACTGAGGTCAGCCTGAATATATCCATATCCGGTCTCTGGTCTGGTAGGCTTCATGCCAAGTGTTATAATTGCGTCAGACTCACCAGTAAACTTAAGGCACTGAGTGATAACCCTTTTGAACTCCTGTGAGTTTGTAACAATATGGTCGCTTGGCGTAACAACAACGTTTGCCTTCGGGTCTTTTTTCTTTATGCGCCAGCTTACGTATGCAATACATGGAGCCGTATTGCGGCGGCAAGGCTCAAGCAGAATGTTCGACTCTGGAACCTCGGGCAGCTGCTCGTGCACAATCTGCGCATATTTTTGGTTCGTCACTATCCACACATTCTCGGGATCACAAATTCCATCGAAACGGTCGTAAGTGAGCTGCATAAGCGACCTGCCCACGCCAAGCACGTCGATGAACTGCTTAGGCTTCTCCTCAGTGCTCATAGGCCAGAATCTGCTGCCTACACCACCCGCCATAATTACAAGATGATTATTTATTCGTGCCATAATTCAATCTGTTATATTTGAGAATGCAAAGATAAATTAAAAAAAACAAAAAACAAAATAAAACGCCTATAATTATTCGACTCTGCCATAATATACATTCAATTTTATCAGGAAATCATCAGGTTTCTTAATTCTGTCAACCTGCATATACCTGCAAATACAATATTTTTCAATATTTACCCGTTGACGGAATTAGTTTATTGCGTACTTAATTCCGCCTGCAGTTCTAAAATATAAAAAAACAGTTTCACACACCGCTAAAAAACGCAACCGCTTGCTATAGCCAATGCAAGCGGTTGCGTAAGCCATCGCAAGCGGGTGCGATGGCTTATGCACTATGCGGCATTTTTTTGCATGAATCCTCAATGACGCAAAACAGATTTCCCCATTTTCCACATGTGCAGTACCCAAAGAAGAGTAACCTACGAATAGACATTTAATTCAGCCAACGGGTAATATTTATAACAAAATGAACAGTAACAGATTGGATGGTAAAACTTATTTATGCAAACTTAACCAAGGTTAAAGTATTGTTTTTTACACAAAATGCAATTATTACAAAATAAAGTTGTAACTTTGCAGACATAAACTAATTAGTTCTGTTAAACACGCCGGTAAGGGCGTAACTTGTAATCTATATCCGTGAGAACACAATACGTATTAATAAACGAGATGTTGCAACAAAAGTATTAAAACTCGAATGAAAAAACTTTTTTTACCCATATTGCTGATGTTTGCTACAACATCGATATATGGTGTCCCCGCAAAACGTGGCATCTGGCACAACATATCTGTTGCCGGAGGCATGGTTTGTGCAGAATTGACAGGCGACGAATATTTTAAATACTACAAGGCTGAGACAGGAGTATGCTATGCGCTCAACGCCAAAAACGGTTTGTATGAACCTATCAATATAAAGGCAATGCTGCAGACTGCCGACAAGACACGCACGGCTGCCAACAGGCACAGGCTGAGCCGTGCGGCTGCCCGTAAAGAATCTGTATCACAACACGTTACAGGTTCTAAGAAAGGACTTGTGGTGCTTGTTGAATTCAAGGACATGCCTTTTTCATCGGAAAGCCCACAGGCACTATACAACAACGTTCTAAATGCCGAGAACTACAAAAACGACATGGGATTTGCCGGATCTGTCCGTGATTATTTCCGTGACCAAAGCAACGGTCAGCTGCTGATGGACTTTGATGTTGTCGGTCCTGTACAGCTGCCAAACAACTATGCTTATTACGGAGCAAACACCGGGCTGTTGGGTTCCGATGCCCATCCTGACGAGCTGGTTGAGTATGCCTGCAACGCAGTGGCAGACTTGGTTAACTTTGCAGATTACGACTGGGACAATGATGGCGTAGCCGATCAGGTGTGTATTCTTTATGCCGGCCGTGGCGAGGCTTCCGGCGGCGATGCCAATACTATCTGGCCACACGAGGGCGAGCTGTCGAGATATGGCAAAAATGTTGAGGTTGACGGTATTAAGATCAACACATACGCCTGCAGCTGTGAGTTGGGCATGAAAGGAACTGTAGACGGCATAGGGACCTTCTGCCATGAGTTCTCACACTGTCTCGGCATCCCCGACATGTACGACACCGGCAACGGCACCAACTATGGTATGTACCGTTGGGATCTTATGAGTTACGGCAACTACAACGGCGACAGCTTTGTACCGGCGGCATTTACAAGCTATGAGCGCTGGCTTGCAGGATGGATTGAGCCTGTGGAGCTGAATGAGGACACTGCCATCAGCGGAATGAAAGCTCTCGAGGACAGCGGTCAGGCATACATCATATACAACGATGGCAACCGCAACGAATACTATCTCTTGGAGAACAGACAAAAAACAGGCTGGGACACTGCACTGCCAGGCGAGGGCTTGCTCGTAATACACGTTGACTATGATGAGAATGTGTGGAGCACAAACACCCTGAACAGCAGTACAGGCAGCCACCAACATCTGACTCCTATCGCTGCCGACAACTCATACATAGCTGACGACGGGGACTGTGCTGGCGACGCATTTCCATATAACGGAAACAACAGCCTGGCCAACAACAGCACACCCGCCGCAACTCTCTACAACAGAAACACCGACGGCTCATACTATATGAACAAGTCTATAACCGGCATTACTCAGAATGCAGACGGTACAATATCGTTCGCTTTCAAGGTTGAAAATGAAAAGCCACAACCCGACAAGGACGGCAACTGGTTCTATGAGTCGTTCAACAACTGTGCGGGTGTTGGAGCCAACGACGGTAAATGGGGAAATGCCACAACAGGCGGTTTCCCAGACGATTTCAATCCGGACAACAGCGGCTGGGAAAGCAACAATTCAAACAACATGACACCGGGCAACGAATGTGCAAAGTTCAAGGCAACAGTAAAAAGTCCGATGTTCTACTTCACCGACGGAGCTGTAATTTCCTTCAAGGCCGCACCTTGCAACGGCTATGACCCCAATCTTACACTTACTACAGACAGAGGCACACTAAGCCAGACAGAATTCACTATGACCAACGCTGAATGGAAAGAGCTCAGAGCGGTACTGAACGGCGAGGGCTATACACAGCTGACATTCACAGGCAACACATACTTCATTGACGATCTGCGCGTCGTTGACACTAACGCAGCTGGTATATTGAATGTCGTAACTACTGAGACGCAAGCCGTAAAATGCATTTACAGCATTGACGGCCGTTACCTCGGCACAGATTTCAATATTCTTGGCAAGGGACTGTATATCGTGAATGGAAAGAAGATTATAAAATAATGCATAATTCATAATTTTTCCGGAAGGATGATTTTCGGACGAAGTTAATATGCACTATGACCGTGCGACCAATTATGCATTATGAATTAAGAATTATGAATTAAGAATTATGAATTAAAAAATATAATTATGAAAAGAATTAATTTTTTTGCAACCGCAATTATGCTCCTATGTCTTGGGAGCGAGGCTATGGCACAGCTGCCATCTGTTACGTTGAAGGACATCAACGGCAAGACAGTTACTACCGATACATTGTCGAACAACGGCAAGCCGTTTATCATCGACTTCTTCGCCACATGGTGCAAGCCATGCAACCGCGAGCTGAAGGCAATACACGAGGTTTATCCCGACTGGCAGGAAGAGACAGGCGTGAAACTGATAGCCGTATCTATCGACCAGGCTCAGAACATCAACAAGGTAAAGCCTTTGGTCGACTCCAACGGTTGGGAATATGATGTGCTGCTCGATCCTAACGGCGACTTTAAGCGCGCACTCGGAATCCAGATGATTCCTTACGTGCTCATTGTTGACGGTAAGGGAAATATCGTGTACAAGCACAACGGATATACCGACGGAGCAGAGGAGGAACTGATTGAGAAAGTTAGGGAATTGGTGAAATAATTACGAATTTTGAATTTGTAATTACGAAACAACGTTCGACGAAGTCAATTGTTCCCGCTTCGCTGCGATTTAAAATTTTGATTTTTGAATTAAATGAGAAAACAGATATTATTTTCAGCAATTCTTGCCGCCGCTTCTGCAAATGCCCAAGTGGACCTCGGCAAAGGATTTTCTCTCACTGGAAGCATTCAGAGCGACATGCTCATGCCAACAGGTAGTCAGGCTGACGGCTCTAATGAGGACTTCAGAACCAACACATACGCCGACGTAAATCTTTCGAGTAAGTTGTTTGACGTAGGCGCAAGGCTTGAATATCTTGAACATCCGCTGCCCGGCTTTGAGACCGACCACGGTTTCAAAGGCTGGGGATTGGCAAACGCATACGGTAAATTCCATATTAAAGATCTAGAAATCACCGTTGGTAACTACTACGAGCAGTTTGGCTCAGGCTTCATACTCCGCACCTACGAGGAGCGCAGCCTTGGCATCGACAACTCATTGCTTGGCGGCCGTGTGGTTGTACGTCCGCTCAAAGGCGTACAGCTGAAAGCCCTTACTGGTGTACAGCGTCATTACTGGTCATATAACGATGCGCTGATAAGCGGTGCCGACATTGAGCTGAGCCTCAACCAGTGGTTTAAGGGATTGGCAGATAAGGACGCCAACCTCACCCTCGGTGCTTCATGGGTAAACAAGCACGGCGACGATGATGCGAGAATTTCTGCCGACGCCACCCACATCCTCAACATGCCAAAGAATGTTAACTCTTACGATTTCCGTGCCAGCTTCAACAAAGGCGGCTTCAACATCTTGGCAGAATATGCCCAGAAAGACGCAGACCCTTCGTTCAAGAACAACTACATCTACCGTAAGGGATATGTGGGAATGCTATCTACATCATATTCAAAGAAAGGCATGTCTCTTCTTCTGCAAGCAAAGCGCTCTGACAATTTCTCGTCTGTGAGCGACCGTACTGAAAGTGGAGCAGGATCTGCAATCAACCATCTGCCTGCATTCACAGAAGATCACACATACGCACTTGCAGCCCTTTATCCATACAACACCAACAAGAACGGTGAATGGGCTTATCAGGCACAGTTCGGCTATAACTTCAAGCGCCGCACAGCCATTGGAGGCAAGTATGGCATGAACGTCAAAATTAACTTCTCTCATGTTCATGCCATCGACATGAACTATAAGAGCAGCACAGCCCTACCCGACCTTACCCCAGGCGGATATGGTACCGACGGCTACGGCTCTGCATTTTGGAAATGGGGTAACCAGACATTCTATCAAGACTTAAACATCCAGTTGGAACGCCGTATGGCTAAGGGGTTTAAACTCAACCTCATGTACATGAACCAGTTCTACAACAAAACAGTCGTTGAGGGACACGGCGGTATGATACACAGCAACATCTTTGTTGCCGATGGTCTTTTCACCATCAACCCCAAGACCAAGTTGCGTGTAGAGGCTCAGTATCTCACCACAGGCGAGGACGAGGGTGACTGGATTTACGGACTGGCAGAGCTGTCACTTGCTCCACACTGGATGATTACCGCCTCCGACATGTATAATGCAGGCGAGACAAAGGAGCACTACTGGCAGACTTACCTTACCTACAACATCAAGTCGCACCGCATACAGCTCGGTTGGGGACGCACACGTGCAGGCTACAACTGCTCAGGCGGTGTCTGCCGTTACATTCCTCAGACAAAGGGTTTCACTGTGTCGTATAATTATAATTTCTAATTACAAATTACGAATTACTCTCGCTTCGCTGCGATTAAAAATTAAATAATTACGAATTATAAAATGAAGTTAGTTATAAATTAAACAAAATGAGAAAAATAATATCTTATATATGCGCGGCATTGTTGATCGTATCTTGTAGCGATATTGACGAGAACGAGCGCTTCGTCTATGTGAAGCCTGCAGATGTAGCCCGTTGCGTTTTGCTTGAGGACTATACCGGACAGATGTGCGTCAACTGCCCGAAAGCTGTCGATGTCATCAACCAGATACACGAGGCATACGGCGACAATGTAATTGCTGTGGGAGTACATGGCGGACGTCTGTCGCTGCCAAGTAGCAGTAGTCCACTCGGACTTGCCACAGATGAGGGCAACGAATACTACAATGCCGCCGGTCAGCCCGCACAGCCCGCAGGACGTGTAAACCGCCTTGGCTCACCTTCTAATATTGACTTTTGGCCATCACTCGTGGCTGAGGAAATTGCGAAAGTCGCTCCATTGTCCATCGAACTGGCAACAAGCTACGATGAGGCAACCAGCACAGTTACCGTAGACGTAAAGACTATGGGCACCAATGGCAATACAACAGGTAAGCTGCAGCTGTGGCTCGTTGAAGACAATATCGTGGCACCGCAATTTATGCCAGACGGTTCCCGAAACCTCGAATATGTGCATAACCACGTGTTGCGTGGAGCTGTAAACGGCACATGGGGTGAGGATTTCAGCGTAAATGAAGGTGAGGAAAAAACTGTCACACGTACTGCAATTCTTAAAGACCATTGGAAGGCAGAGGACATGTCTGTAGTAGCTTTTGTTTATAATGACAATGGTGTACAGCAGGCTGCAAAAATTAAAATAATGAGTGAATAAATGTAGGGCCGCTATTCATAGCGGCCGCAAACAATAAGACATATCAAAGTTACATAAGATAAATTGCGGCCGCTATGAATAGCGGCCCTACAGAATTCCATAAAGCGAATAATTTAAATTAAACAAAAGAAATATGAAAATGAAAAAACTTTTTGCCATAGCTGTGATGATGCTTGGCATGGCAAACACTTATGCACAGGTGGACGGAACATTCCAGTTCGTCGATGCAAGCGGCAACGTTGTTACTGATGGAAGTACTGTTACCTTCACCGAAATAGAACCTGGAATACCGGGGCTCATAGCAGATCAAATTAAGTTTAATTTGTCTGTTAAAAACACTTTGAATGCTGAGGCTTATGTGGCTGCCCACCTGGTAACAGAGGAATTGCCAAGTGGCTATGTACAGTTCTGCTTCCCGGAACAATGTCAGCCGGGTGAGTTGCCTAAAGATTATATTTCTGAAGGCGGAACTTTTTCTGCCAACGAGACAAAGCCACTAAACTCAGAATGGAATCTTGAAGATGGCAAATACGGTACCGCACGCTTCACAATGCAGATTCTTGTAATGAACCGCACCGGTGACTTCCCTAAATATTCTTACAGCAAAAAAGCTGACGGTCCTAAAGTAACCATCAACTGTATATATGCAGACCCTGCTGGTATAGCAGACCTTGAGTCTGATAAGAACTCTTCTGTAATAGCCCGCTACAATGCGAAAGGACAGGTTGTCGCAGCTCCCGTAAAGGGCATTAACATTTTGAGACTCTCTAACGGCAAGACAGTTAAACAGATAGTTAAATAATTAACATTTAAGAATATGAAAAAACTTTTACTCCTCGTGACAGCTCTTACCCTGTCACTTTCTGTTGCGACAGCACAGACAGGAAAATTAGTGAAGGCTCCTGCCCAAATGAATACAAGCAGTGTAAAAAAAGGCTTCCACAAGTCTCCTGCAAAGGCACAGCTCGAAGAAGGCCAGATGATTATGGGCGCATACACGTCAGATGATTATCAGGGAAACGCATTAGGATTTCAGACTGCTGGTGAAATTGAGCTTGTCTCAAAAATTGACATAACCCAAGTTAAAAGATTCTCCGGCAGCAAGCTCACGGCCATTCGTTTTGCTTTGGCTGATGTAACAGCTGTATCAAAAGTTGTAGCTTATACCGCTAAAGGAACCCAATACACCCCAATTGCCACAGCGGATGTAACTGAGACTCCTGTTGTAGGTTGGAATACCGTTAAATTGGCAGCCCCTGTTGATCTTGACTTTACAGATGCTGATGCATTATGCTTAGGATTTGTATATACACAAAAGAGAGGGGCTTATCCTTTGGCTTTCGTTAACGCTAATTATGAGGCTCCTACATATCTACACTCTGGCACCGCATTCAGCGACACCCAGGCTGACGCTGCCGGCTATGGCACATTGTGTGTACAGGGTATCGTAGAGGATGTTATAATGCCAGAGAAGAACATCATTCTTAGCGACATGGTTATAGAAAAGGAATTCTATAAGGGAGGAACAGAAATGAAATACGCAGTGCTGATGTCTAACTTCGGTAAGCAAGTTGCAAACAATGTAGTACTTGCCACATATATTGACGACGTAGAGACCGCCCAGCCCCTTACTGTTACAGATGTTACACCTCAGGACAAAATTGTAGAGGCAACTTTGACTTTGCCTTCTGTATTGGCAAACGGCAAACATACCCTTAAGCTTGCAGTAAAGACTGTTGACGGCGCAGTTCCTACAAATGACCTTGAAGATGACGAGCTTTCCGCAACATTCACAGCATACGCCAATGAAGTTCCCCGTCAGAAGAACCTTGTAGAGCAGTTTACGTCTACATATTGTACCTATTGTCCTTCAGGCGCTACAAACTTGAACAACTTCGTTAAGACACGCGACGATATAGCTTGGGTGTCTGTACATGGAAACATGAACGGAACAGACATCTATACAACAACTTATACAAACTATCTCATGTATCTGGAAAATGTCAGCGGTTTCCCATCTGCATCTTTTAACCGTGCAAACGTAACTGGTGAGGTCGCATTCGGAATATCATTCGGCAGCGGAGCATCTTCTTCACAGATCACAGCATACTTCAATGAGATTATGAGCTATGCAAGCATGGCACCTTCTTTTGCAGACATTAATATCTCAGCTGATTACAACTATGAGACACGCAAGCTCGATGTTACCGTTAAGGGTAATGCTGCAGAAGGTGCAAAGACTTGTCTCGAAGGTTATGGACTTACCGTTTACCTTACAGAGGATGGTCTTATCTCGAAGCAGCTCAACAATGGCAGATGGGTCAGCAACTATCAGCACGACCACGTGTTGCGTCAGTCTCTCACAAACTGCCTTGGCAGCGATCTTAACTGGAACGGCGACGCTTACGAAAACACTTACTCTATCAACCTGAAGGACAGCTATAATGCTGAAAATATGAACGTTGTTGCTTTCATCTCTCCAATTGTTAAGAATATCAATACCTACGCAGGTGAGAGTATCGAGGTAAACAACTGCGAGATTCTTTCTCTGAAGGAAATTGTCGCCGCTGGTATCGATGGTGTTACAACCAACAACAATGGTACGGTTGAGGTTGCACGCTACAATGCTGCCGGACAGGTTATCTCTGCTCCGCAGAAGGGCTTGAACATCGTAAAGCTGAGCAACGGCGAGACACGCAAGGTTATCGTGAAATAAAGAAAACAAAATCATTACAAGAATGAGACTAAACAAGACTTTACAAAAGCGTATGGGGCTGGTGCTCCATACACTTTTGGTGACGTTGTTGTTCCTGTGGTGCGGCAATGTGAATGCAGCCGTTGTAGGCTCAGGCACAAAAGCCGACCCGTATGTTCTGGAGAACGGAACTGCATACACTATTGAGTCATTCGGCTCATTTTATGCTAAATTCACAGCTCCGAGTGCGGGAAAATTTGTGCTTACAGGCGACTCGTACAGTGTCTACACAGACGGGACATTCAGCACAATAGATGAGAAAATCATACCGCAGTTCAATAATGACTATGAGAATAAGGAATACTCTTTCGACTGCGAGGCAGGAAAGACCTACTATGTAGGATTTGATTTCGCTTGGGACGCTTATACAACAACTTTTAAGTTCCTCACAGAGGCAGAGCCATTGCAGATGAAATCATGCGACCCGGCTGAGGGCACAGTTATGAATGTGTCATCTGCAAGCGTAGACTTGAAGTTCAACCAGAATGTGGCAGTCAGCTCATGCACGGTAAGCAGCGGCTCAAACACAGCCAGCCTTACCGTCAACGCACGTGACATCTATGTTTCTGTAGATGCCAAGACCGAGCTTCTGAACTGGTATACCGATGATAAGATTAAGGAAGGTGATGATATCACATTCACATTCTCCGGCATAGCGACTGCTGACGGTAAGCAGACTTATGGAGAAGACGGCAAGTTCGTGGTGACATACAAGGCAGGCCCTAAGCCTGTTGTGCTTATATCAAGCACCAATACTCCGGTTAGTAATCCGCCGGTGACAATATTCAAGTCATACTATATGGAGGATGATTACAGCTCCATCATCAATCTTGCATTCTCCGACAACATCAAGGAAGTTGGCAGCGTTACTTTGGAATACGGCAACCGTGAGCCTGTAGACGGAAAAGACGAGATATACATTGAGGAGCTTACTCCGACAGTTATGGCAAACTATGTCATTATAGACTTTAAGGGCAAAGTGCGCCGTGTACAGGATATGTTACCTGGCACAACAAATGAATATGAGTATATAACCTTAACACTTAACGGTGTTATGGATAACAACGGCAACCTGGTAGTCGCATCTGACCAGAGCAGTGCGGGAAAATTTGTATTCAACTACAAGTATCAAGAGATAGCATATAATGTTCAGTCTGACATAGAAGAGGGCAATCCCGTAACTTCTGACACCAAGAGCATTAAGCTGTGGATATCGGAAGATGGCGGCAATGCCGTATTCTCAGGCGCACAGTTCGCATATAAGGATAACGGTGAGGATAAGACAGCCACAATAGAGGGCAGCCTTCTCTCTTATGAGAATGACGAGAACTTCGAGGGCGCAAAATTCATCATCGTTCCTGTGCCTAATGTAAATATTGATGCAGACACTAAGGTTACACTTACTCTCAACGCAGAGACTCCTGACGGTGTGGCACATACAGAATTCACAAAGGAGATTAACTGCACAGGCAGGACAGCCGACAATACAGAATTTGATGTCGTAAGCGCTATATGGCATGACGGCGAGAACGATGTGGAGATGAAGAACGGCAATATCGCCGTACTGACAGAGGGAAGCACGACCACATTTACACTTAACAAGGAGTTCGGTTATTGCGATTGGGAGATTACTGATAATGACGGTGAGTATATCAGAGGCGGATACTACGCATCTCAGACACCTGTCACCTCATTCGATATCGAGTGGTTTAATGAGAAGTTCACTCAAGGAAAGACTTATACATTCACATTGAAGGCATGGAACAAGGAGAGCGAGCAGCAGGGTGCCGGCGCACTTCCTCCCACTGTCGGAACCGCCACCTTCACATTCAACGGAGCGGCAGAGGCATACGTCTACAGTGATGTGGAGCTTTCGAATGTCATCAAGGGTAGCGTGCTTCTTGAGAGCAGCGAGCAGAACACATACGTTCTTAAGTTCAGTGCTCCGGCAAATGTAAAGGAAGCTATGATCAATACTGGATCAGGCACATCTGTGAATTGTGATGTTGTAGCAAATAATGAAGAGAAAACCGAGTGGACAGTAACGCTAAACAAAAAAGTACTCAACTCATTCGATGCTTTCGACCTCAACGTATTCGCCGAGGACATGGAGGGACATGCCATCAACAAGGCACATTCAGAGTCTGTTGAGGTAACAGAGCTTGAGGACAACACATGGCTCACCATCAAGTTCTCTGCCGAGTTCAACAGATATGCCTTTACTGTTTCTCCAGCAAGCGAGTCAACAGTAGAGATGCTTGACAAGATTACATTCTCCTATTCTACCGGCATCAGCCTTAACTGGGGTGGAGACCCGACAACCAAGATTGTTATCCGTGACAGAGAGGGATACTTTACCTACGGTGAGTTCACTATGAATGATATCAAGTATGACCTGTCTGACAACAAAAACATGTGGATAGAGCTTGAGACTCCAATCACAGACGCCGGTAATTATGTTGTCGATGTTCCGTCAGGATTCTTTGTCCTTGGCGAGCAGTTTGAGAGTTCTCTGAACAAGCACACTCTTGTTTATTATGAGATAAAGGCTGCAAGCAAAGACTTCAAGCTGGAGGTTAATCCAGCTGGCGGCAATGTAACTGAAATACCCGCAATTATAGAATTTACGGCTACAGAGCTTTCTGCGCTTGCTTGTAACTTTGACTTGGCTCCTACACTGAAGGATGCCGACGGAAATATGTATACGGTATCTTTCGCTTATCCTGAGGATTGGAACAAACGGAATGCAATTGACGTTGTACTTGCGGATGGTGCCATAACAGCAGACGGTACTTATACTCTCACTATACCTGCTGGAGCACTTTACAATGACAGCGATGGCAACTACTCTAACCTTGAGGACATTGTGATTGTATATATTATCGGTACAGGATCTGGTATCGACAGTATCGTGGCTAATGCCGGCGGTAAGGTTGATGTTTACACTGTCAACGGTGTTAATGTTCTGCGCAATGCTGACGCTGCTGCCGTGAAGGCTCTTAAGAAGGGACTTTACATTATCAACGGCAAGAAGGTGATGCTTAAATAAAAGAAGATTTCAATTATTATTATTAATTAAATTTCATAGTTATGGGAAAAACAAAATTTTTCATCAAAAATGCTAATCACACGCTTTATACGCTTATGATGGCATTGTTGTTCCTGTGGTGCGGCAATCTTTCCGTATCGGCAGAGGGCACAGGAACAAAGGACGACCCATACATCTGGACAGACCAGACAGAGGGTTTCACTACAGCCGACGGTGCACAGGTTGCAGCGACAGGTGACAGACTCTATGCCGTGTTTACCCCCCAGACGGATGGAATTCTTGTAATTTCATCTATCTACAGGCAGTTCACCGACAACACTTTTTCTACAGAAAGTGAGACTCAGCCTGTATGGGACGGCAAATACCCACAGCAATCTAAGTTGCAGTGTACAGCTGGCAACACCTATTATGTAGGTGGCAATATGCCAAGCTCAACCGTAACTGTCAAGTACCTTGCTGAGGAAGAGCCACTGAAACTCACAGCGTATTCTCCTGAGGATGGCAGTGTTTTCAATGTGGTAAAAGGCACAGTAAACCTGGAGTTCAACCAGAAGGTGTCAGTAAGCGGTTGCACAATGACATTTGGAAACCAGACACTGAATCCAGGTGTCAATGTAACCAACGCTTATGCTTCTGTAAGCGTGAAAGACCAGCTTATGGCAGCCTACAACAACGGCTCACTTCACGAAGGTGACGACATCAAGTTCACATTCTCTGGCATCAAGTCGGCTGAGGACAACAGTTTGCTGAACGGCACAGGAACATTTGAGGTGAGTTACAAGGCTCCTGCAAAGCCAATGACACTTGTGTCTACTACAAACACCCCTGCAAGCGAAACTCCTGTAAACGGCTTCAAGTCATATTACATGTCAAACGACGCTACAGGTCTTATATCCCTTACTTTCAGTGAAGAGGTTGGCTCGGTAGACAAGATACAGCTTCTTTACGGCGACCAGGAAGGAACCGGTGAGGACGATGCTCCAAATTCATATTATGTAGAAGATGTAAAATATAACATTATCGGTGAGAATATTGTCATTAACTTAAAGGACAAGCGTCGCAATCATGCGGATATGCTTCCTGGAATAGAAACTGTATACGGGACAATCGCTCTGATGGTTTCAGGTGTTAAGGATGCAAAAGGCAACAACGCATACTCTTCAGGCATCGGCACAATAGGTTCATTCGGCTTTAACTATGAGTATAAGGAGGTTGAATATACTGTATCAGCCGACTGGGCTGTCGATGGCGGCAATGCCATCACCTCAGATACAAAGAACGTAGAGCTTTGGATGCAGGAGACAGGCGGCAACGCCACATTCACCGGCGTTAAGTTCGCTTATAAGGAAGATGGTGCAGACAAGACAGCTGTTGTTAATGCAAACGAGATCACTATATCTGACGACGAGGAGATAGCAGGTGCTAAGATTTACACAATCCCTGTTCCAAACGTTAAGATGGACGCAGGCACAGTGACTGTAAGTCTTGACGGCGTTGAGGCTCCTGACGGTGCTGAGCATGCAAATTATTCTACAGCTCTTACCTGCAATGGCAGAACAGCTGCCGTTGCCTCTGAATTTGCTGTGACAAGTGCTATATGGCATGGTGCAGACGGTGACGTTGATATGAAAACCGCTGCGATAGAGACATTTACCACCAAGTCTACATCTACAATTGTACTTAACAGGGAAGTTGGCTATGTAACTTGGGAACTTACCGAGATAAACGGTGAGACCAACACTCTGATGAAGAACAGCTATGTGGCAGAGAGTGCAATAACCAAAGCTGACGGCACCTCAACATTTGACATCACATGGCGCGGTGCTGCCGTTACATTGAAAGTCGGTAACACATACGTATTTACAGTGAAGGCTTGGAATAATGCAACGGAGGCACAGGGTCAGGGCCTTAACAATCCTACAGTAGGTACAACATCATTCAATATAACACCGGCTGGTGTGGCATACGTCTACAGTGACGTGGTTCTTCAGAGCCATATCGCTGACCCGTATCTTCTCATGAACAGCGAGGAGACAACTTATACACTTGAGTTCAGCGGTCCTGCAACAGTCAAGAAAGTTGTTCTGAACCAAGGTATGGGTATGTCATCAGAATGTGAGTTTAATGCAGTAGAGGGTACAGAGGACAGAACATGGGTTGTTACTATACCTGCAAGTGCTCTCTCTGAGTCTCAGATTCTTCTCAATGTATTCGCTGAGGACAAGGAGCACCGTGCCATCAACAAGGCTCTCGACTATACATGTCCTACCGACGGTGGCGACAATGTATGGCTTCCTATCGTATTGGAGGCGGAGTTCAACAAGCCAGCATTCACTGTTGAGCCGGCAAGCGAGTCTGTTGTCGACAAGATTGATGTCATCACATTCTCTTATTCTGGTGCAATCAACCCAAGCTACGCCATCAGCGGCAAGATTAAGATCATGACCGACAACGGCCGTACATTATTGTATGAGCTTGGCTTTAATGACGTAAAGCGTCCTGAAGGATATGAGGGAACAGACAAACTGTGCATCGTACTGGATGAGCCTATCACAACTCCTGGCAACTATACTATCGATGTACCGTCTGGATTCTTCAATCTCGGCGAGCAATTTGAGGGAGCTTCAAGCAGAGCTGCTACAATCTACTATGAGATAAAAGGCTCAACAGGAGCTGAGATAAAAGTTACTCCAGAAAGCGAGTCTGTCGTTGAGAGTCTTGATAAGATAGTATTCACATACGAGCCTGGTATCAATGTAAACTGGGGTGAGAGTGAAGGCGATAAGATAACTGTTTACAATAAAGAAACCCGTACAGAGGTGGCATCATTCACAAAGGATGATGTGAAATACCCAGATGATTTCTTCGACATAACCAATGTCAGAGTAGAGTTTGCCGAGCCTATCACTGCTGCTGGTGTTTATGAGGTAACTGTTCCTGCAGGATTCTTCGCACTTGGCGAAAGTGGCGATAATGTTAATGAGACTATGATTATCTACTATGAGGTAAAATCAAAGCAGCCTGTAGGTGATGGACTTGCCCTGACAGCCAATCCTGCTGCTGGCACTGTTGCAGAAATTCCTGCAACTATCGTCATATCTGCAGATTGCAGTGAAGCTGGCTTTGAAAACTATGCGTTAATGCCAACTTTAGTTGGTGACAATAATGTTTCTTATGCGCTTGATGTTGAGTTAGGTGTAGGATGGAATGAGATTAATATAATCCTTAAGAACGGTTCAATCACAGCAGATGGAACTTACACTCTTACTATCCCGGCTGGTGCAATTTCTGGTGACGGTAAGGTTAACGAAGAAACTGTTATTGTCTATGTCATAGGTACAGGTGTATCAGGTATCGACAACATCATAGCCAACGCAGGCGGCAAGGTTGACGTTTACACTGTAAATGGTGTTAACGTTCTCCGCAATGCTAACGCTGCGGCTGTTAAGGCACTTGCCAAGGGTCTTTACATCATCAATGGCAAGAAAGTTGTCATTAAATAATTTGTACGTTATATTCTTTAAGGTTGCGGAACTATGTTTTCCGCAACCTTAAACTATTTAAAAAACCTAACAATAATGAAAAAATTCAATATTAAAGGACTTATTATTGGTATTTTCAGCATGTTATGCTGCACAGGCCTGCATGCGCAGACTGCAGCAGCACCCAAAATCACCAATTATGACTTCCACGACCAGTCGTGTATTCATAATATCTCAGACAACGGCAAATGGGCAGTATCTGTAGGAATGGGACAATCCGATGCCTCAATGTACACCAATGCCCGTCTTATAAACTTAGAGACTGGCGAAGTTACAGCTCTCGGTCTTGAGAATGACGAGACAGAACCAGTGGCATGCTCTGCATGGGACGTTACCGACGACGGTATGGCTGTCGGCAGTCATAAAGGCCGTCCCGCTTATTATATAAAGGGAAAAGGATGGAATTACCTCGATGTGCCTCTTGGCTGGGGAGGCGGCGGACTTGAAAGTGTCACTCCCGACGGCAAGTATGCTGTGGGAAGAGCTACACAGGGCTGGAATGAGACGGCCGTTCTCTATGACCTTACCACAGGTGATATCCTCGACACTCCTGGAATCCCGCCATAAGGAAGTAGCGGTGAGAACTTCAAGCAGGTAAGGTTTACCAATATCACCGGCGACGGCCGCTATATTGAGGGTATAGGTGACTATTCATACACATGGAACACCTTAGGCTTCATCTATGACCGTCAGGAAAATAAATGTATCCGTCCCGGATATAACGATGACGGCACACCAGTGCAAAAGGGCGTTTATGTTGAGAGCGGACTTTTCAGTCCTAACGGTAAATGGTATGTCGGTACCGCACGCATACAGAGCGGAGAAGACGACATTGAATGCCCGTTCCGCTATAACATGGAGACTAAAGAGTTTACCTTCCTGAGCGGCTCAGCACAGGGCTACAGTTGTGTAAGCGTAGACAATGAAGGCACCATGTACGCCTCAACACCTCCAAACACTCCTGTCCGTACTCTCTATGTATTCGTCAACGGTTTCTGGTATCCCATGGATGACCTGCTGAGACTGCGCTATGGCATTGACATCTACGGACAGACAGGCTATGACAACACTGGTACTTGCCAGGGACTTTCAGGCGACGGCAAGACACTCGCCTCTTTCCCTGACCCATACCGCAGCTATGTGATACAGATGAACGAGTCTTTCCGTGAGGCTGCGCTCAATGTGAACATACTCAAGGATTATACAGCCACTCCCGCCGATGGCGCTGCCATATCGGGAGTAAACAAAGTTGTATTGAGATTTAAGTACAATGTCAAGCTGCTGAAGGACAAGGAGGCAGTTCATCTTACCGATAAGGAAGGCAATGACTATGGAAGACTTGTTGGCATACAGGTTCTTACAAACAGCAAGGATGTACAGATAACCTACCGCAGCACCAACCTTGCAGAAGGCGAGACATATACCCTTACTGTGGACGAGGGCGCAATAGCCCTGCAGTCAGACGAGACACGCACAAACGAGAAGATTGTACTTAATTATATCGGACGTGCCAAAAAGCCTGTAGAGGTTGTAAGCGTTTCACCAGAGAGCGGCAGTGCCCTTGCACAGCTCAGTGTAAGCACCAATCCGATTTTCCTCACATACGATACCGACATCAAACTGAAGGAGGAGGCTACGGCACAACTTTACCGTGATGACGAGACAGAGCCTATGGCAACTCTCAATCTTGCGACATCGACAAATGCCGCACAGTCGAAGATGGTGATGGTTTATCCCTCTACAACCCAATATCTCTTCAAGGGCAGCAATTACAGAATTGTGATACCTGCCGGAGCAGTAATGGACTCCAATGACCAGAACCCAACGGAGAATGATTACACAATAACATACGAGGGTATGTATGAGAGACCAATTATCAGCGACGATGAGAATATCTACAGCGAGGACTTCTCGTATGGTGTAGCCAACATGCTGCTGCGCGACGGCGACCGTAATACTCCTAATGAGGAGATGCGGGGATATGACTTCCAGGCCGGTGATGCCTACGCATGGGTTCCTGTACGCGATGATAACGGCACAACCGACTTTTCTGCCGCATCGACATCGGCCTATACTCCTGCCGGAAAGTCTGACGACTGGATGGTTACCCCTCATATATATATTCCTGACGCAAAATGCCGTCTTGACTTCGACGCCCAGGGTTTCCGCAAAGCCAAGAGCGACAAGCTGAAGGTTATCGTTTACGCTGACGAGACTGTACACAACTATCTTGATGCAGAGCTTTGCGACAAGATGCGCGCTGAGGGCAAGGTGCTTATGGACGAGGTGGTATTGCCAGGCAATAGCGAGGGTGATCTCGCCGGCGACTGGACAACCTATTCTTTCAAGCTCAACGAGTATGCCGGCAAGAGCGTATATATTGCGTTTGTAAATGAGAACGAGGACCAGAGTCTCGTGTTTGTAGACAATGTAAAGGTTGTACGCGACAACGGATTCCTGATTGGTCTCTCTTCTGAGACTACCGTAGTAGCCAAGGAAAGCACTCCTGTTGCAGGCCGTATCGTCGTGACTGCTCCGGCGGCTGAGATCAGCAGCCTCAACCTGAAGCTCCTTGATGCCGACAAGAACGTCATTGATGAGATTTCGGAAAGCGGCTTGTCACTCAAGAAGGACGACAAATATGACTTCTCGTTCACAAAGGAACTGCCGCTTACTGTGGGCAAGGAGAACAACTTCTCCATAGCCGTGCAGCTCGGACAGTATTCTGACGAGATAGCATACACTGTGAAGAATCTCGCATTCCAGCCTACAAAGCGTGTCCTCATCGAGGAGAACACAGGTATGGGCTGCGTATTCTGCCCGCAGGGACATGTGGCATGGGAGCATCTGTCGTCTATCTATGGCGACAAGGTGATAATGGCGGCATACCATACATATACCGGCGACATCTATGAGAGTGGCATGACAAACTATGTACAGAGCTTCCTCGGATTGTCAGGAGCTCCTACAGCCAAGATTAACCGTGGCGATGTCATTGCAAGTCCTATGTACCGCGAGGTAAAGGAGGGCAAGTACTATTATGGCTTCACATCGCCAGAAGGCGACTGCTGGGGCGATATCATAGAGAATGAGTTCAAGTCTGACGCAGCAGCCGACATTAATGTCACGGCAACATACAATCCGGAGACAAACAAGGTTTCCGTACCATTCTCTGCCAAGTTCGCAATGGACATGGAGAAGCAGAACATAGGCTTGTTCCTTATCGTTACCGAGAACGGGCTTATGGGTTATCAGGAAAACACCTTCGCATCACAGGATCCAGAGAACTATATCGGCATAGAGGACTGGTGTAAAGGCGGTAAATATGGCAGCAGCCGTGTTTACCCATACACACAGAACAATGTTGCCCGCGCACATATCGGCACTTACTATGGCACCACGAGCTACATACCGCAGACCGTTGAGTGCAACACCGACTATACTGGCACAATAGAGTTCGACGTTCCAACTACAGTTCAGAAAATCAACAACTGCAATGTTATCTGTATGATGATTGATGCCAACACTGGTAAGGTTATCAACAATGCACAGGCAAAGATTACTGATCCTACGGGTATCTCCGGCACAGTGGCCGACGGCAGCGGTGCCGAAGAGGTGGCACGCTATAATGCCGCAGGCCAGATGATAGCAACCCCACAAAAGGGCTTGAATATCATAAAGTATGCCGACGGCACTACACGCAAGGTTATCGTGAAGTAATTTGCAAAACCGAAGCTATATTTATCTCAGCAGAACATCCGTAATTGGATGTTCTGCTTTTTTATAAGTCACACTTCTTGTGGCTCAAGCCTGTTAAAACATAATTATGCAGGACATACGGTGTTTCTTTATGAAATGTCATAGGGGCCATTCATAAACGTGCAGTTTTTTCATACTGTATGCAAGCAAATGGGCGGCTATAAGTTTGGCGGTTTAAAAAAAAGAACTAACTTTGCAGAAGCAAAAAAAATTACAGACTCAATGAATAACGGACTACGACATACGCTATTGACTGCGCTGATTGCACTGCTTCCTGTGTTTTGCGCGTCAGCCATACGCCCCGACTCACTGCTGTTGGAGCGTATGTTCTGCTATGCCGCCACCGTTGCCACAGACAGCACAACCAGAAGCAAATCGCATAACTACACACGCTTTGCTCTCAACATAGAGCGCAAAAACCTCACTTTGCTTGCCGTGCCCACGATGTTTGCCGTGGCTAATGGCGGACAGCGCCACTACATTGACGAGAGCTACAACGAGATTTCGGGCTATGGAACCGACGATATGGACTCACGGACGCTGCTCCGCACAACCACCATTCCACACCGCAGCAAAGCCATGGAGAACATACTGAAATATCTGACACCGAAAATATACGAGGAGACCATAATCGACGACTATCTCATATCGCCATTCGCACGTCAGAACAAGAAGTTTTACAAATATACTGTCACATTCAATCTTGACGGAACTGTGACTATAAAATTCAGGCCACGCCGAAACAACACCCTACTGATAGCCGGACGAGCGATGATAGACTATGCCTCGGGGCGCATTATGGAATGCGAGATAGACGGCGAGTACGACATGGTGGACTTCAACCTCTCTATGCTGATGGGTGACTCTGGACGGCTCTCACTATTGCCAAAGCAGGGCAAACTACAGACATCGTTCCAGTTTCTCGGAAACAAAATAACGGGAAAATATACCTCGTTCTACAATCTGCCACAACCTGCAAACGACACGATAACCGGCGACGACGCCACAAGAATGGCAAACCTTAGACCCGACACGCTGACTGCGGAAGAAACAAAAACTGTTGAGAAATTCCAACACGACAGAAACTACAACGACACTACGGGACACCACAAGAAAAACAAGCTGTGGGACATAATCGGCGACCATACCATAAACCGCATAAAATCAAACTTCGGCAATGACAACCGCGGCTATCTGAGAATAAATCCTATTCTTAACCCCCTGTATCTTGGCTACAGCCACCGGAAGGGCATAACCTACAAGTTCGACATTCGCGCCAGCTATATGTTCAGCCCCAAAAGTGAGCTGTCGGGCAGAGTGAAAGCCGGCTATTCGTTCAAGCAGAGACAGCTGTACCTAAACATTCCCATAACATGGTATTTCGACAAAAACCGCGACGGATACATAAGGGCAGAGCTCGGCAACGACCGCCACTCTGCCAACGCAATGATTACGGAACATATTCAGGAAATATTTCCAGATTCCATCATCAACCAACAGGGCAGCGACATCGGCAATTTCAGAAACAACTACATGAAACTATATGCAAACATAGACCTGACGCGGCATTTCAGCATTAAGGGCGGCATATCACAGCACCATAGAAAAGCCATAGACGTAGGTGCATACAAACAGGCAGGACAAAGATACACCTACCACTCAGCAGCTCCTCTCATGGAGCTGCAATGGCGGCCGTGGGCATGGAAAGGTCCCGTTTTCACCATCGACTACGAGCGAAGCATAAAGGGACTGCTGAACTCTAACACCCAGTACGAGCGATGGGAGATGAACGGCGAATACATATACAGGCAAAGCCGTCTGCAAAATCTGCACATGCGGGCAGGCTGCGGATTCTACACGCTGAAAGACCAAAACGCCTACTTCTGCGACTACGAGAACTTCCGGGAGAACACTGTGCCCGGAGGATGGAACGATGACTGGAGCGGCGAGTTCGAGCTGCTGCGTAGCGACACCTACAACCGGTCAGACTACTACGTGCGTGCCAACGTCACCTACGAGAGTCCGCTGCTGTTGCTCAGCTGGGTGCCATGGCTTGGAAAATACATGGAAATGGAGCGCATACACATCAGCACACTCGACGTGAAAGACATACATCCGTACATCGAGGCAGGCTACGGCTTCACAACCCGTCTGTTCTCGTTCGGCTTTTTCGCCTCGTTTAAACAATGGAAATACGATGCCGTGGGCGTGAAATGGGGATTTGAGCTGTTCAGGAAATGGTGAAGTTTTATTCATAATGCATAATTCATAATTAGGCTATGCCATTGTAAACATGAAAAATATTAATGGCGCATGCCAATTATGAATTATGAAGTAAACAATTTTCCAAACGCTTCCTTGTAAAAGTGCTCATGCTTCCTTTTGCGTTGCCAAACGCTTATATATGCGTCCTGAATAAGATTATTAACCTTAAGGCAATAAGATTAATAATCTTAAGGCCGTAAGATTAATAATCTTATCGCCAACGCAGCCGCATGCGTTTTTTAACGGATACTAATGATTCCGGCAACACATACGGAAGAGTCTCACAAAACGTCAAGAATAATTACCCAACATAAGCGCTCATCAGCAAGTTTTTTCAGCCGGCACTATTTGCGTTCCCCCCCGTTAAACTTATACGGCGGGTATGCCGGCTTGCTCCTCCAACGATAACCTGCAGGACTGGTGACCTAACCAAAATCGGGTAAAAAGTAACATTAAATTGGCTCGCAATGAACTTTTAATACTTAATATTTTTGACGGCTCAGAAAAACTGCTTAATTTTGCATTCATAACAGTTACTCTTTAAATTGTATTTTACACATTACAAAGTGTGCGACTTTTATAGAGAGACCGTTATTTTTGCTCCATTATTTTGGGGTGAGAAAACTTTAGTTATGAATTATGAATTATGAATTGCTAACAGTTTACAGTGCAAGCGCAGGCAGCGGAAAAACGTTCACGCTTGCAGTAAAATACATAGAGCTGCTCATAGAGCGGCCCGAGAGCTACCGCTCCATTCTTGCCGTAACCTTTACAAACAAGGCCACCGACGAAATGAAGCTCAGAATATTGAGCCAACTCTACGGACTGGCAAACAATCTGCCCGACTCCGAGGACTACGCACGGAAAATAGAGGCTGACTTCAAAGAAACTGGCAAGACAATCTCACGGCAAACAATATCGCGCAACGCCAAGACCGCATTGGGATATCTGCTCCACAACTACAACTACTTCCGCATTCAGACCATTGACGCTTTCTTCCAAAGCGTGATGCGCAACATGGCACGCGAGCTTAACCTCAATGCCAACTTCAAGCTATCTCTAAACGACGCACAGGTAGAGGAGAAAGCTGTAGACGACATGATCGACGGACTCACTCCGAAAAGCGATGTCATGAAATGGATTGTAGAATACATCAGCGACAATATAAGTCAGGACAAAAACTGGAACGTGATAGGGGCTATAAAAAAATTCGGAATGACCATATTCAACGACAAATATAAGGAGCACGAGGCTGACCTGAACGAGGTGTTCCGCCATCCCGGATTTTTCAAAGATTTCGACACCAAGCTACGCTCCATTATGGCAAAGGCCGAAAAGGAATGGAACGCCATATATGAGGCATATAAAAATACTCTCGAGGCCAATGGCACAGAGCCTGCCGATTTCAAGAACGGAACAAGAGGCGCATGCGGCTACTTCGAGAAATATGGAAAAGGAATAAAGGAAATGGCAAAGAAGTCTGCCGACCACTATAACAAGACTGCACAATCAGCAAGTCAGGATATAGGAGCATGGATAAAGAAGGCAGACCTCGGCTCGCCGCTTGAGACAGTTGCACATAAACTGATGCGGCAGCTCAACGAGGCTGAGGAGCACAGAACGGTATGGCTGAGAAACTACAAATCGGCTGACGCCACGCTGAGACACATAAGCGAGCTGAGACTGCTCGGACACATCAAAGACAAAGTTGACGAGATGAACGCCATTGCCAACCGTTTTCAGCTCAGCGACACGCAATCGCTCCTAAACGCCATGATTGGCACAAGCGACGCTCCGTTTGTTTATGAGAAAATCGGCTCGCAGATAAACCATATCATGATTGACGAGTTTCAGGACACAAGCCTCTCACAATGGAAAAATTTCAAAGTGCTGCTTGAGGACTGCATGGCACAACAGTCATCGTGCCTTATAGTAGGCGACGTAAAACAGAGCATATACCGTTGGCGCTCAAGTGACTGGCGACTGCTGAACAACATAACCGAAGAGTTCGGCAGCGACAAGATAAAACTCGAGCCGCTCGACACAAACTACCGCTCAGAGGCAAATATCATAAAATTCAACAACCTGTTTTTCGAAAAGGCTGCCGAGACAGAATTCATTGACTATGCCGAGACGTTTCCGTCTATAAACGGCATATTCAAGGGCGACTCACTGGTTCAGAAAATTAGTCCTAAGAAAGAAAGCCAGGAACACCGCGGACATGTGGAGATAACTCTATTGCCCAATGCCGACTACCGGCAACAGACCAAGGAACGCATACGCAACCTGATAGCGGAGCTGACAGAGAACGGCGTAAGCCAGAAAGACATAGCCATCTTGACACGCTCAAACTCCAACATTGCCGACATTGGCGAATACCTCATGGAAGAGATGCCAGAACTGACTCTGGTGTCTGACGAGGCTTTCGTACTGGAGGCGTCGCTGGCCGTGAGAACCGTCATCACCGCCATGCAGGTAATGGCAAACGAGGACGACAAACTCGCCCTGGCAACGCTTGCACGATATTCACAAGTCATTGCAGGAAACGGCAATCCTGCTTTGGAAATATTGAATGCCATCGACAATCTTGACCTGCTGCTGCCTGCAAAGTTCAGAAAAGCGGAGCGGAACACCCTGGCAACAAAACCTATATATGAGCTTGCCGGAACCATTGCAGACATTTTCAACCTCGGCGGCATAAAGAACGAGGCGGCATATCTCAGCAAGTTTTTCGACACACTTGCCAACTTCATTTCCGACTATCCCGCAACCATTAAAGACATAATTACAGAGTGGGACGAGAATATGCACAAAACGCCTATCGAGAGCGACAAGGTAGACGGCATACGCATGCTTACCATACACAAGAGCAAGGGACTGGAATTTGACAACGTGATAATCCCGTTCTGCGACTGGAGACTGGAATCGAACGACCTGTTTTGGGTCTCGCCCGGAGCAGAGCCTTACAACGCCTTGCCGCTCGTGCCTGTTGAGTTCTCGAAGAAAGCCCTTGAGGACACCATCTACGAAAACGACTACAACGAAGAGCACGTGCAAAATCTTGTAGACAACATGAACCTGCTGTATGTGGCATTCACAAGAGCCGGAAAAAACCTTTTCGTCTACGGACGCAATCCTGACTCAAAGGGAAATAGCGGAATGCCAAACCGATCAATGATTTTGCCTGCGGCACTGGAGGCCGTAACCAAATCCGGCAAGCTCGAAGGCTGCACTTTTGAAGAGATGGATGACATCAAGACATTCTCATTCGGCGACATTGTTGTCTCTGGACACAAAGCGGAGAAAATCTCAGAAAACGTGTTCTTGCCTGCCATAGAGAACATTTCGATAGCAGAAAGGGAAAGCAAAGCGGCAAATGCGGCAATCACCTTCCGCCAAAGCAACAAGAGCCGAGAGTTTGTTGCCGATATTGACGATGACATGGAAGACGAGCAGAAAGCATATATAAAGACGGGCACAATTCTGCACCGCATATTCTCGACCATCGAGACTTCTGGCGACATTGACAAGGCGCTGGTTATGCTTGAGCAGGAAGGCGAGCTGTATTCTAACGGCACCACCAAAGACAAGCTCGTGGCAATGCTGCAGAAACGTCTTGAAAGTCAAAAAATAAAAGAATGGTTCTCGCCAGGATGGACACTTTTCAACGAGTGCACTTTATTATACATAGACCCCGTAAGCGGAAAAACAATAAACAGACGACCAGACCGCGTGATGACAAACGGAAAAGAGACCATTGTGGTAGATTTTAAATTCGCAGCGCCGAGAGACGAGCACCACATCCAAGTGGCGCAATACGTGCAGCTGCTCACGGATATGGGCTACAATGATGTAAAAGGCTACCTGTGGTATGTGTACACAAACAATATCGTGGAGGTAAACAAATAATGAAAAACAATACTGCATTTTTAGAATATGTCGCACGGGACATAATCCGTCGCTTCGGCACACAGCTTGCCGATGTCGCCGTGGTGTTTCCAAACAAGCGCGCGTCGCTATTTCTGAACAAATATCTTGTACAGCTGGCAGGCAAACCTGTGTGGAGTCCGGCTTACATCACCATCAGCGACTTGTTCCGCAAACACTCTGCGCTCGAGGTTGCAGACCATATAGAACTTATCTGCAGGTTGTATGATGTCTACTGCCAATGCATGACAAATGGAGGAAATACACTTTCGGGCAGCCTCGACCATTTCTACGGATGGGGCGAGCTGCTGCTTGCCGATTTCGACGATATCGACAAAAACCTTGGCGATGCAGACAGGATTTTCACCGACTTGAGCAATTATCAGGATCTGACCACAGCACCTGCCGACATGCTCGATGAGCAGCAGCTCTCGCAACTCCGGCGGCTATTCGGATATTTTGCCGAGACCAAGAGTGAGCTGAAAGACAGGTTCAACGAAATATGGGGAAAACTACCCGATATTTATCATGGCTACAGAAAGTCGCTGCAACAGTGCGGACTGGCTTACGAGGGCATGCTCTATCGTGAGGTGGCAGAAAAGCCGGGTATCGATTTCAAATACAGACACTATGTGTTCGTCGGTTTCAACATGATGCAGCAGGTAGAGCAGCAACTTTTCACACGGCTGAAAAATATTGGCAAAGCCTCGTTCTATTGGGATTTCGACAAATATTATGTGGCCCCCCTGCCCCCCGGTGGGGGATCTTCCCAAACCTCTACACCCCCCACCGGGGGGCAGGGGGGCCAAGGCCACGAGGCAGGTGTCTACATATCCAAATATCTTGACAAGTTTAAAAACTCTATCAACTCCGCGGCAGAAGATATTTACGACAACATGTCGAAGCCGAAAGACATAACATACATCCGCGCACAGACTGAAAACATACAGGCACGCTATATATGTCAATGGCTGAGAGAGAACGGGCGAATGGAGGCTGGCGAGCGTACGGCCATAGTCTTAGCTGACGAAAAACTGTTACCTGCCGTAGTAAACAACTTACCTGTCGGCATACCGATAAATATCACCACAGGTTACCCGTTGGCACTGTCGCCGGCAGCCTCAATACTGAACCTGTTGCTGACATTGCGCAGCGACTTGACGGGCACAAACGGAACCACTTTCAGACTGAGCACCGTGAACAAACTTCTCGCTCATCCATACGCCGTCTACATCAGCGAGCGTGCAGGGGAGATAAGGCAACAGCTGAACGACCAGAAAACATATTTCCCGACGGCCAAGGATTTGGGTGTAGACGAGGGCATGCGGCTTCTGTTCAAACAACCTGAGAACCCGCTGGATATTCACGAGTCTATTGAATGGATTACCAGTGTCATAGAATATGTCGGCAAACACAGCCACGGCAACAGCGATGCTTTTTTCCAGGAGTCGCTGTTCCGCACATACACATTAACCAACAGACTGAAACAACTGATAAACAACAACATACTAAACATAAGCGCAGCAACACTCGAACGCCTTATTTCGCAAATCGTTGCAACCACGACAGTACCTTTCCATGGCGAGCCGGCAGAAGGACTGCAGATAATGGGAGTACTGGAGACCCGCAATCTCGATTTCGACCATGTGCTTATGCTGTCGTGCAACGAGGGCAACATGCCGAAGGGTGTCAACGACTCATCGTTCATCCCCTACTCTATCCGCAAGTTTCACGGACTCACAACCATCGACAACAAAGTGGCAATTTACGCCTACTATTTCTACCGCCTTATGCAGCGTGCCGGAGACATAACTCTCACATACAACACAACTACAGAGGGTACCCACACTGCTGAGATGAGCCGCTTTATGCTTCAGATGATGGTTGAGAGCGGACACACGATTAAGAGAAAAAGCATAACAGCCGGACAGTCACCATGTACGGAGCGGCAAAAAGATGTTGAGAAAGATGAGCGTGTGATGCAAAAAATGCTTACACCAAAAGATGGCAAGGAGCACATTTTCATATCGCCGTCGGCACTCGGCAACTATCTTACATGCCCCATGCGCTACTACTTCGCAAACGTGGCAGGACTCAGCAAACTTGACGACACCGACGACACCGACATCGATGCGCGGATATTCGGAAACCTGTTCCACAGCGCAGCAGAATTTCTTTACAAAGACGTTATCGGAAAGACGCTTACACAAAAAGACATCGCAGCCCTGTCGAAAAACATAGACCGGTGCGTAGAGAAGGCTTTCGTAAAGGAACTCTACAACAAAAACCCCGAGACGGCACGCCTCGGCAGGCTTAACGGACTGCAGGAGATAAACTCGGTGGTGATAAAAAAATATCTGCACAGGCTGCTGAAAAGGGATGCGGCTAATGCGCCGATTACAATTCTCGGCACCGAGACCTGGGTGACGAAAGAATGCAGCATCAATGTAGGCGGAAAAACCATAAGCTATGCGATAGGCGGAATAATAGACCGGCTCGACCGGCTTGAGAAAGACGGACGCATACGCATAGTCGACTACAAAACAGGAAAACTGCCGCAACACTGGCCAGCGGAGCTTGCCGACATATTCGACACAAAAATGAACAAGACGATACCTGCCAACTACTATCTGCAGGCAATGCTCTATGCGTCTATCGTAAAGGAGAAACAACCGGCCGCAACCGTCAGCCCGGCCCTGCTATACATACAACAGACATCAAATCCCGACTACGACCCGATGCTGAATATAAACAAGGAGCCGATTAGCGACATCGACATATACAGGGATGAATATTGGGAGTTGCTAAATGGACTGGTATGCGAGATTTTCGATGAGCGCATTCCTTTCAGTCAGACTCAAGATACTGAGCGCTGCACATATTGTCCTTTCAAACAGCTGTGCAAATAGGATAGCCGTAACTCTACAGCAGCCTCGTCATCAGAACGGCATCCTCGAAGCCGTTGTCACCAAGAAGCCATTGCCTGATATTGGCAGAAGAGTCAAAACCCAATTTTGAGAACAGAGACCTGCAAGCCTCATTGTCGGCGGCAACAAAGGCATACAGCTGATTAAGATGCAATACAGACAAGGCGTAATCAAGCAGTTGAGACAATGCGGAACAGGCATATCCATGCCGACGGTGAGCATCAAGGATTACAATGCCAATTTCTGCCCTGAGATGTCTGGGGTCAAAGTTCACAAGGTCTACTATGCCGACAGCCATGCCATCCTCGTTCTCTACTATCAGCCGCAGTTGCTTGTCGGTATAAATGTCAGACGATGTATTGGCAATATAGTCTCTTATGACATAGCGCGAATACGGAACATTTGTTACTCCAACATTCCACAGCCTGCGGTCGTTTTCTATTCCATACAACAGCTCAATGTCCTCTGGCTCAATGGCTCTCAGCCTGACTGTTGAAAAAAGTCTCATAATATTACATCTCCTTTGGTAATAATGATGTTGTCGGCAGGATGATAAAAGGCCATTTCAACATTGTCCACAGGATGGGCAGAGAATATCCGGAGGATATCGCCATACGAATAAGCTGCCAAGTCATAGACAACATAGCAAACCGTATTACAGGAAACCGACAGATTATCAATGCCGGCATGTCCATCCTGACACGTCGCAGAACAGGCCGCGCAGAATTCAATATCCATGCCCTTACTCTCAAAAAGCCTGCGGCATGCGTTAAAAGAGTTTTCTGTTCCGATAAATATATAACGGGACATATAAGAACGTTTCCTCTCAACAAAACCAAGATTTCGGCGCACGACATCAAACTGCATGCCAACAAGAGCCACCGCCGCCTTAAGGTATATTGCTGTCTTTATGGGCAGGCTCAGCAACAGCGACATGTGCCCATAATGTTTGCGGAAGAAAATGAGCATAGCCTCATAGAAAACATGGACATACCTGAACGACGACTTGTGTGTGCTCTCGCCTTTATAGTGCAGTATGCGCGACGGCAGATAGCAGTTTTTGTACCCGCCTTTCAGAATCCTGTAGCTTAGGTCTATGTCCTCGCCGTACATGAAAAAATCCTCGTCCAACAGCCCAATCTTATCGAGTGCCTGCTTGCGCAGCATAAAGAACGCTCCGCTGACAACCTCAATCTCAGCAGGCTCGTCCCACGGCAGAAAACCAAGATAATATTTTCCAAATTTCTTATGCTTCGGAAACCTGTTGCACAACCCTATCATTTTGTAGAACGACGTGAGCGGCGTTGGCAGTCCACGTCTCGACTCCATGGCATCTGTGCCGTCGACCTTAAGCATGCGGAGTCCGAGACCACCACAGTCTGTATGGGCATCCATAAACCCGACAGCCTCTTTCAAGACATCGTTGCCAAGCACCACGTCTGGGTTTAACAACAGCAGATATTCAGACCTGGCAGAACGCAACGCCAAGTTATTGGCCCTGGCAAAGCCAAGGTTGTGGTTAAGGGCTATGACCTTAACCTGTGGAAAACGGTTGCTGATGAAGTCTACAGAACCGTCGTGCGAATGGTTGTCAACAACAATTACATCAACATCGTCAGCCAATGATGACTGGAAGATTGAGTCTATACATTGGTATACGTAATACTTGACATTGTAGTTGACTATTACTATTGTCAGTCTTGCCATTTTGAGATATTATGAAACTTCCGACACACATCTTTCCATGGTAGGAAAAACAAAGAACATCGACAGGAAGATTATGATAGCCAAATAGCCGAACGACGGCAACATGTACAGATAATACAACAGAGTATTAGCCACCATGGGGACGGCAAGCATCAGCAAGCGCAAAAGTCCCCACCGCAGCAAGGCATGCTCTTTGCCCGCAACAAGTCTCTTCTTAATAAACTTGGCACGGAACATCCACAAAGCCGAAGGAACGAGGCAGATGGTTAGAAGCTCCATTGCCATAAGCACATAAAACTCCTCTGTCAGATTTCCAGCCCTCGAGCCGGGGACAAGAAACTCGCATTCGAAAAGCATAATCAGCTGTATGGTCAAAACTACGGGAAGCAAAAATGCTATGAAGAGAATTATAAAAGTCCGTTTCATGATTCAAATGGTGTACGTTTTAGTATTGAGCGTCCAAGAGTGACCTCGTCGGCATATTCAAGCTCATTGCCCACGGAAATGCCCCGGGCAATAACCGACAACTCGACATCAAACTCCTTAAGCTTCTTCGAGATAAAGAAATTCGTCGTGTCGCCCTCAATCGTCGGGCTAAGTGCAAGTATAACCTCTTTGACACCTCCTGCGGCAACTCTGTCGACAAGCGATTTTATCTCAATGTCGGCCGGCCCTATGCCGTCGAGAGGTGAGATAATTCCGCCAAGCACATGGTAAAGCCCATGATATTGCATGGTGTTCTCGATAGCCATAACGTCGCGTATGTTCTCAACGACGCATATAGTAGACTTGTCGCGCCTGTGATCGGCACATATAGGACAAATATCAGTATCGCTGACATTGTGACAAACGGCGCAATACTTGGCATCGCGCTTCATCGTGGTTATGGCATTGGCAAAAGCCTCGACATCGGCAGCCGGTTGCTTCAGCAGATGAAGGACAAGGCGCAAAGCGGTCTTGCGCCCTATACCGGGCAGCTTGGAAAACTCCACCACGGCCCTGTCAAGCAATAACGAAGGAAACTGCTGCTCCATTTCTACAGATAAACACCAACGCCGATGCGCACGCCGATAGTAGAGAAGTCTGAATGGTTTTTGAACGACTGGTCGTAGTAAAGAGAAGGCTCTACCGTGACTGTACGGCTGAGGAAGAAAGCATACCCAACTTCCACTCCCGGCATAACGTCGTTGTAGTTTTTACCATGTACATACTTGCCGCTCACACCGAGGAAAATTCCATTTTGCTCAATATAATATCTCAAGCCTATGCCGGCTGTCACAGCATCAGAAACGCCTTTCTGCCCAGAATGGCTGTACGAGGTTTGTCCAAGCGCCATCCAGTTGTCCTCGAACATATATCCGCCCTTGGCGTCGATGTTCAGTTTCAGCTCCTTGCTGCCGCTATAATTAAGGTCGAAACCTGACAAAGCACCACTAACATAAACTTTACCAATCTCAAACTGAGCACTTGCTGTCAGCGAGGTAAAAACAGCAAACAAAGCCGCAATAAATGTTTTTCTCATAGTTATTTAATTATAAATTATTATTTTTTAGTTGACGAGTTGACAGCTTGACTTATCACATTACAACTCGTCTACTTGTCTACTTGTCTACTCGTCTACTTGTCTACTTGTCAACTTGTTTACTTGTCAACTCGTTTACTTGTCAACTCGTTTACTTGTCAACTCGTTTACTTGTCAACTTGCTTCCGTTTCCACATCAGGAACCACACAAGTGATACCGCAACAACAGCCATGGCGAATGGAAAGGCGACAGCCCCGTCAATGCCAAACGCCTGCTTGGAAACGAGCAGGAATGTAGAGCACACCACCGTCATAAATACCGCCGGGACAAGCGTCACCAAGAACGGCTTTTTGCGCTGTACAAGGTAAACGGTAAGCGTCCAAAGCGTAAACACGGCTAGCGTCTGGTTTGCCCATCCGAAATACTGCCAGATAACGTTGAAGCCATTCGGATTTTCCATCTGCCAAAACAGAAGCAACAGTCCGGCACCGAAAACAGGAACGCAGACATACAGGCGCTTGCGCACGGTGCGCTGCTCAAGCCCAATGAACTCTGCTATAATCAGGCGTGCGCTGCGGAATGCGGTATCGCCACTCGTAATTGGAGCCGCAACAACGCCAAGCATTGCCAGAATGCCGCCAAACAAGCCTAACCAGCCAGAGCAGATATATTTTACTACCGTGGGCGCATCGAAGAACTGCACAAGTGTTTTGCCACCCTCGCCCTGCTGCTGCATAAAACTGTTTATGGTCTCTGCGTCAACCACCTCGCGCCTTCCCCCATAATAGAAGAAATACATTGAGGCTGTTGCCCAAATCAGGGCGACTATACCCTCGGTTATCATAGCCCCATAGAAGATTGGACGACCTTGTCTCTCATGCTTTATGCAACGTGCCATCAACGGACTCTGGGTGGCATGGAAACCGCTGATTGCTCCGCATGCGATGGTGATAAACAGGCATGGGAAAACAGGATTTTTCGTCATAAAGCTGTCTGCGCCAAGCCATGCGGGATTGTCGTTAAGGTTGCTGTCACCAAGATTGCTCCACAGTTCCGGTATCTCAGGCATTTTCCAGAACAGCCCCACAAGCAGAGCCAACGCCATAAAAAGTAGCGAGAACGCAAAGAGCGGATATATCTTTCCTATAATTTTGTCGATTGGCAGCATGGTGGCGATGATGTAATATACAAAAATTGCCATCACCCACCCCATTTTTGTTCCGTACAGTGTCTGAAGAATTATAGCAGGGCTATAAACAAAAACAACACCTACCATGATAAGCAACAGCACAGAGAATACCAGCATCAGCTTCTTGGTGGTCTGTCCCAAATATTTACCAACAAGTTCGGGCAGCCCCACACCTCCATGACGAAGCGAAAGCATGCCAGAGAGATAGTCATGGACGGCACCTGCAAAAATACAGCCAAACACAATCCACAAATATGCCACAGGACCATACCAGGCTCCCATTATGGCACCAAATATAGGACCGGTGCCGGCAATGTTCAGAAACTGAATCATAAATATTTTCCAGCCCGGCATCACGATATAATCCACTCCGTCTGCTTTGGCAACGGCGGGAGTAGTTCTGTTGTCGGGCGCAAACACGTGCTCTATGAATTTGCCATAGAACAAATATCCGACAACAAGCCCCAACAAGGCAATAGTAAAAGATATCATTTTATGTTGTTTTATTTTATCTTAATGCAAAAGTAAGCATTTTATTTGAAAACAGGAAAAATATCCGTACCTTTGTACACAAATTGATAGAATAATGATAAAAACCACAATAATTACAGCCATTCTTGCATTGTTGACTCTTGTCTGCAACGCCGCAACGGTAAACAAAAGAGAAGTCAGGGCTGTTTGGCTGACAACCATTGGCGGACTCGACTGGCCACACAGCTACGCACAGAGCGGGAGAAGTGCAGACAGGCAAAAAAACGAGCTGTGCTCGCTGCTCGACAAATATCAGAAAGCTGGAATCAACACAGTGCTGCTGCAGACAAGAATCAGAGGTACCGTGATTTACCCTTCAGCCTACGAGCCATGGGACGGGTGTCTGAGCGGAAATCCAGGCAGCAGCCCGGGATATGACGCGCTTGCCTTTGCTATAGACGAATGCCACAAAAGGGGTATGGAGCTTCACGCATGGGTCGTGACGATACCTGTCGGGAAATGGAACACATACGGATGTACGAAACTGAGAAAGAAATATCCTAAACTCATAAAAAAAATCGGCATTGAGGGATACATGGACCCGGAAAGCAGTGCCACAGCCGACTATCTGACTAAAATTTGTGAGGAAATCACAGCCAACTACGACATAGACGGCATACATCTCGACTATATCCGTTATCCGGAGACTTGGAAACTGAAGGTCAGCCGAGGGCAAGGACGCCGAAACATAACAGCAATTGTAAGGCAGATAAGCGGCAAGGTAAAATCCATAAAACCATGGGTGAAAATGAGTTGCTCGCCTGTTGGAAAATACGACGACCTTGCAAGATTTTCGAGCAAAGGATGGAACGCCAACACCAAAGTTTGCCAGGACGCACAGGCATGGCTCAGGGAAGGACTTATGGACCAGCTCTACCCCATGATGTATTTCAGGGGCAACAACTTTTATCCGTTTGCCATAGACTGGGCCGAGCAGTGCTGCGGAAAGACGGTTGTGCCGGGACTGGGCATTTATTTTCTCTGCCCGAAAGAAGGCAACTGGAAGATTGAGGACGTGACGAGAGAAATGTATGTATGCCGGCAATACGGTCTTGGGCACGCATATTTCCGTGGAAAATTCCTTACCGACAATACTCAGGGAATATACGATTTTGCAGCAAACGACTTTGACAAATATCCGGCTCTTGTTCCTGCCATGACGTGGATTGACAGCATTGCACCCGCCATGCCTAACGGTATGAGACGCAAAGGAAAAACAATCTCATGGAACGCCATCTCGGAAAATGGCGTTACATATAACCTATATGCCAGCGACTCTTATCCTGTCGATATCAGCGACGGAAGAAACCTTGTGGCAGCAAGGCTCAACAGATGTGTTGCCGCAACAGACGGCAAAAAAAGATATTATGCCATTACAGCCATGGACCGCTACGGCAACGAGAGCAAGCCACTACAAGAGGTAAAAGATGAGAAAATGCGCACAATTGTAGAGGGACTTATGACATGCAACGGAAAAATTCTCGAAATGCCAGTCTTAGGCCAGGGATGCGAGACTAATCTTATTGCAATAACGAGTATTCAGGGAAACATCATCACAATAAAAAAATACAACAAATACATCAACATAGAAGACCTGCCTTGCGGAGTATATGTGGCCCGCACACTGAATTCGCGCGGCATATCACACAGAATAGGAACATTCTTAATTAAAAGATAAATATTTAAAGTTTAAACTAAAAAGAATTCATGAACAAAATATTACTGTCACTCTTTCTGTCGGCCATCTGTATTTCACCCTCCTTCGCCCAAATGAGGGTAAATACTAAATATCAGAACTATTTTGACCAATACAAAAATCTTGCCATTGAGCAGATGCTGAAATACAAAATCCCGGCAAGCATAACGCTGGCGCAGGGAGTCTTTGAGAGCGGAGCCGGACAGAGCGAGCTTGCACGGAAAGGAAACAACCACTTCGGCATAAAGTGCCATGGATGGCAGGGACGAAAAGTTTACCACGACGACGACGAGAGGCACGAATGTTTCAGGGCATACAAATCGGCATCCGAAAGCTACGAGGATCACAGTAAATTCCTTGCCGGACAACAGCGATACAGCCGTCTGTTCAGTCTGAAAATAACAGACTATAAAGGATGGGCACACGGACTGAAGGCTTGCGGATATGCCACAAATCCGAGATATGCGCAGAAACTTATAGACATCATAGAACTATACAAACTTTACAAATATGACACAGCCCACAGCTACGACAAATTCCTTGCAAAACACTCAGGAGAAACCAGCGGCTCTAATGGTAACTATAATCTGCATCCCATTAAAATTTACAACAAGAACTACTATATTGTCGCACGTGACGGAGACACATTTAAAAGCATAGGAAAAGAAACAGAACTGAGCTGGAGAAAACTTGCAAAATACAACGAGCGCGACAAAAAAGACGTGCTGAGGGCTGGAGAAATAGTCTACCTCAAAAAGAAACAACGCCATGCAGACAAGAGTTTCAAGAAACGCCCGCACGTAGTAAAAGTGGGAGAAAGCATGTACGACATCGCACAGAAATACGGAATCAGACTAAAGAGCCTGTACAAGATGAACCACCTCGATGCCGACTTCGAGATAAAGCCGGGCACTATTCTCCGAGTTTATTAAGATAAAACTAAAAATAAAAATTATGAATTATAAATTATTAATTATAACGACTTTGGCACTCACAGCCACAACATCAGCCCAAGCGCAGGATTTCGACCGCTATTTCACCGACAAGACATTGCGCATAGACTACAACTTCGCAGGCAATGCCAACGAGCAGCGCATTGCCGTAGACGAGCTGAAACAAATGCCGGGCTGGTATGGTAAGCGCAAACATCTGGCTGAGTTACCAATGGAGGGCAACGGACAAATAACGGTGAGAGACCACCGTACGGGCACCGTGATTTACCGAAACTCTTTCTCTACTCTATTCCAGGAATGGTTAAGCTATCCCGAGTCACAGACAAACACACAATCGTTTGAGAATGTTTTCCTCGTTCCAATGCCTAAAGACACCGTAGACATAACAGTCGACTTACGGAACAACCGGCGCGAGATAACAGCCCAACTCACACATCAGGTTGTGCCAACAGACATACTTATCCGCAGGCTTGGCGATAAAAACACGACTCCTTACGAGACTCTGCAACATGCGGCAGACACCACCAAATGCATACACATAGCATTTCTTGCCGAAGGTTACAAAAACGAGGAAATGCCGGTTTTCATCAACGATGCAAAAGCTGCCATTGACGCCATTTTCGCTCACGAGCCATTCAAAGCCAACAAAGAAAAATTCAATATCATTGCCGTTAAATCGCCTTCAGAGGAAAGTGGAACAAGCGAGCCGGGAAACGGAATCTGGAGAAAAACGGCACTGAGCAGCCACTTCGACACTTTCTATAGCGACAGATACCTGACCACGCTCAATATCAAAGACTTGCACAACTGGCTCGCAGGCACTCCGTACGAGCACATCATAGTTCTCGTAAACACCGAGAAATACGGTGGCGGCGGCATTCTGAACTCATACAACCTGTCGATGACGCATCACGAGAAATTCC
>CABSIA010000005.1 GCA_902477645.1 uncultured Prevotella sp.
GTATTCTCGCTGCATTTATATTGTATAAGACACTCGGTTATCCCGAACTGGGGTATACCATATACGTATAGCACTTGCCCTTATCTTTTCGGAAAAAGACAAGGAGCTTTAGATTGCATCATCCTCTTCTCTAATTTTGGCGTTTTCGATTGTAAGGATTCAGCAATTTGCCTATCTTGTAGTCGATAGTATTTTTTAGTACACCATCAACTAAATGCAAAGTTACAAAAATTTTGTAATTCCAAGCTCCTTGTCGGTTATATTTTCTCTCATGTATAAGGATTTTGAGGGATTATAAACGGAAAAGGGCAAAATATTGGTGTCATTATTGCTATTTTAGTCATCCGATGGTATAAATATTCATTGTATCTATAACAAAAAGTGCCACTCTCATGAGTAGCTCCTTGAAATGGGGGAAATTTATAGGAGTTGGATTTCTTGGCTATATAGTTGGTGCTCACACCAACTAAAAATCTGTGTAATCTGTGGGAGTTTCAAATTATACATTATACTAATCCTCTATATTTATCATAAGAATAGTAAAATTAAAATTATTAAAGAAAGTGGAAACGTGTTGTCAATCCAAAGTCAGATACTGCCTGAAAAACTTGTCGCACAGCTGGTATGCGCCTTCTTCGGAGGTGATGAAATCACGGTCGAGCAGTGCGGTTTCAACCTTACGGTCGCAAAAGAAGTCGGGTGACACATATCCTTCTATTACGAATGGATTCTTGGGAGTATTTTGTCTTGTCATAATTATGAGTTTAACGTAACGTTAATTCTATAATGCTGCAAAATAAATGGTTTTGTCCCAATTTTGCAAGTAAATCAGCATAATTATTCTGTGATTTAACATTTTCCTGTATTTAGTCAATGATAGTGCAATATCCCAAGGTGCTTTTTTTCTTCTTTTTGCAGACTTTTCCACAGAAAACATTATCTTTGCATAACTGAAACTAAATAAACATACGAATTATGAAATATATGATATTATCTGATGTCCATGGCTCTTTGCCGGCTCTCGACAAGGTTTTGGAGATATATCGCCGTGAGAGCTGCGACATGTTGCTGTTGCTTGGCGACTTGCTGAACTACGGACCGCGGAACGGATTGCCCGAGGGACTTGACGCCAAAGGTGTTGCTGAGCGGCTAAATGCTATGAGCCAAGACATTGTGGCTGTAAGGGGAAATTGCGACTCGGAGGTAGACCAGATGCTGCTCGATTTCCCGATAATGCAGGACTCGGCTCTCGTTGTTGACAACGGAGTGCGGATTTTGCTTACCCACGGACATGTTTTTAATTCAGAGAAAAAAACGGGCGGACATGTTGATGTGCTTTTTTACGGTCATACACATTTGTGGCAACTTTATAAGGATGCTGACGGCACGGTGGTGTGCAATACAGGGTCGCCGACATTTCCGAAAGGCGGCAATGTGCCTACATTTGCCATCTATGAGAATAGGCATGTTAGGGTAGTCGGCATCGACGGCTGCGTCATTGCCGGACTAAATCTGGAATAGCTTGGCTGCATAAGGCGTTTTTATTAAGGTTGGACGTGTTAAACGCCAAATTTTCACGCATGCGGCTTCAATGGCACATGCAACCGCTTGCATTGGCACTTGAAGCCGCATGCGTTGGCACATGAAGCCGCTTGCATATTTTTTTTATCGTGAAATCTTGTGGAGCCGTTAAAAAATGGATGTTTCTACTGAGCCTGCAAGGTCGTGTAAAAACGCAAAAAAAAGGGACTACGCTCGTCCCCCACAATGCCTGCAAGCAGTGTCACACTGCAAGCAAGGCTTAAAAACAATCATTTAGTGTTATTCCTGTTTACTAATCTTTTTACTTTCTAAACTAATACCTGGTCCTGAACAATCTCTTGTTTTTACCTGAAGACCTATACCTAACGTATATTTTCTAACCTAAATAACCAAAAACCTAAACCAATTTACTAACTAATCAATTTGTCTGTCTTTATCTTTAAGACGGTGCAAAGTTATGTATTGTGTCCGAGCACAACAAGAAATTTGCAGAAAAAAACATACCATTTGTTTTCTTCTTGATGTAGGTCAA
Source organism: uncultured Prevotella sp. (assembly GCA_902477645.1). Classification (GTDB taxonomy): domain Bacteria; phylum Bacteroidota; class Bacteroidia; order Bacteroidales; family Bacteroidaceae; genus Prevotella. The sequence continues at coordinate 2,075 of CABSIA010000005.1, forward strand.
AACAAATATCTGTCAGTATGCCGAAAAATCCGCATTATATATAATAAAATGATGTATTCCAGCGTTTATTAAGTGTATATACATATTTTATAATAAAAAGACCATGAATATAACAGAACGATTTTTGAATTATACACGCTTCGACACACAGTCGAGTGAGGACTCGCAGACCGTGCCCAGCACAAGTAAACAGCTCGTGTTTGCAAAATATCTGAAGGAGGAGCTGATACGTGAGGGACTGCAGGACGTGGAGATGGACGAGATGGGATATGTCTATGCCACCCTGAAGGGCAACACCAGGAAAAATGTGCCCACAATTGGCTTTATCTCGCATTATGACACCAGTCCCGACTGCAGCGGCGCCAATGTAAATGCGCGTATAGTTGAGAACTACCGTGGCGGCGACATAGAGCTGTCGCCAGGCATTATCTCGTCGCCGGAGAAATTCCCCGAGCTTAACGCGCACATAGGCGAGGACCTTATCGTAACCGACGGACATACACTTTTGGGCGCCGACGACAAGGCGGGTATTGCTGAGATTGTGCAGGCAATGTGCTATCTGCGTGACCACAGCGAGATTGAGCATGGCGACATCCGTGTGGGCTTCAATCCCGATGAGGAGATAGGAATGGGCGCACACCATTTCGACGTGGAGAAATTCGGATGCCAATGGGCTTACACCATGGACGGCGGTGACATTGGCGACTTGGAATACGAGAATTTCAACGCTGCCGGCGCCAAGGTGCATATCAAGGGCATGAGCGTGCATACCGGCTACGCCAAGGGTAAAATGGTGAATGCCGGCAGGTTGGCTTGTGAGTTCAACGCACATATTCCGGAAACCGACATCCCGGAGAATACAGAGGGCTACGAGGGTTTTTATCATCTGCTCTCAATGGAGACACGCACCGAGGAGGCAAAAATGAGCTACATAATCCGTGACCACGACCGCGATAAGTTTGAGGACCGCAAGGCTTTCTTCAGGCACATAGCCGACGGGATGAACAAAAAATATGGCGAGGGAACGGTGGCAGTAGAGCTGCGCGACCAGTACTACAACATGAAGGAGAAAATCGACCAGAACATGCACGTAATCGACATCGTGCTCAAGGCCATGCAGCAGGCAGGCGTAAAGCCAAAGGTTGAGCCTATACGCGGAGGTACCGACGGCGCACAGCTCAGTTTCATGGGGTTGCCCTGTCCTAACATCTTCGCCGGCGGCGTAAACTTCCACGGGCCTCACGAGTTTGTCAGCATTCAGGTTATGGAGAAAGCCGTGGACGTGATAGTGCGCATTTGCGAGATTACAGGAACATACAACGATTGACAGATACAATTTTTACACAGAATAAAAACAGACAATGGCAGAAATACCCAACCTTATACAAGACCTGGCACTCATTCTCGTGGTGGCAGGTCTTGTCACTTTATTATTTAAGAAACCCCGCCAGCCGTTGGTGCTCGGCTACATTGTAGCAGGTTTTCTCGTAAGCCCCCACATGCCCTATATCATGTCTGTGGTCGACAAAGCCGACATACAGACATGGGCAGATATCGGTGTGCTGTTTCTGCTGTTCGCCCTTGGCTTGGACTTCTCGTTCAAGAAGATATTGAAAATGGGGATTGCGCCCGTAATAGCCTCGCTGACAATTATTTTCTGCATGATGGTGCTGGGCTCGTGCGTCGGCCAGATGTTTGGATGGAGCCGCATGAACTGCCTTTTCCTTGCCGGAATGCTCGCCATGTCGTCTACCACCATCATCTACAAGGCTTTCGATGATCTCGGAGTGCGCCAGCAGCGTTTTGCGGGTCTTGTGATGAGTGTGCTTATACTGGAGGATGTACTCGCTATCGTAATGATGGTGATGCTGTCCACGATAGCCAGCGGCGCCAGTCCCGACGGCAGCATGATGATTGGCAGCATAGCCAAAATTGTGTTTTTCCTCGTGGTGTGGTTTGTTGTGGGTATATTTGTTATTCCGCTGTTTTTGCGGAAAACCCGGCGGCTGATGAACGACGAGACCATGATTGTTGTCACGCTCGGATTGTGCTGTGCCATGGCTGTTATCTCTGCCACCGTGGGGTTCAGCCCGGCTTTCGGCGCATTCGTTATGGGCAGCATTCTTGCCGAGACAGTTGAGGCTGACAAAATTGTGCGGCTTGTAGAGCCTGTAAAAAACCTGTTTGGGGCCGTATTCTTCGTTTCCGTCGGAATGCTCGTCGATCCGGAAGTTCTTGTTCAGTATGCGGTGCCGATATTGGTACTTGTGCTTACGATAATTATCGGGCAGGCTGTGTTCGGAACAATGGGATTTTTGCTCAGCGGCCAGCCGCTCAAGACCGCCATGCAGTGCGGTTTCTCGATGGCGCAGATAGGCGAGTTCGCGTTTATCATTGCCTCGCTCGGATTGTCACTGGGTGTCATTGGCCATTTTCTGTACCCTGTTGTTGTGGCGGTCTCTGTCATCACTACTTTCATTACGCCGTATATGATGAAGGCTGCCGTGCCGTGCTATGGGGCTTTGGAAAAACGTATGCCACGCAAATGGCTCCGCATGCTTAATCACATGGGAAACATGCACCATGCCACAAAAACAGAAAAGAACCATTGGCGCTCGCTGCTGAAGGCCATGGCATGGAATGTCGTGATTTATTCCATTCTCTCGGCAGCTGTGGTGGCAATAATGCTCACGCTGTTTTTGCCCTTTATGCGAAGCCTGCTGCCAGGTTGGGAGCTTCACTGGTGGGCAAACGGCATAACAGGAGTTTTAACCGTGATACTTATCTCGCCTTTCCTGCGCTCAATGGTTATGAAGAAAAACCATAGCGAGGAGTTTAAGGCGTTGTGGATGGAGAGCCGCCTCAACCGCCTGCCGCTGCTGTTCACTGTGCTGGCGCGGATAGCCGTGGCTGCCAGTTTTGTGTTCTATATTTGTAATTATCTCTCACGGTTTAAAAATGCGCTGATTATTACCATTGCCCTTGTCGTGATACTCCTTATGGTGTTGTCGCGCAGGCTCAAGCAGCGCAGTATCAGACTTGAGCGTCTGTTTGTCCAAAATCTCCGCTCACGCGATATTTATGCGCAGGTCAGCGGAAAGCGCCGTCCTCTTTTTGAGGGGCATCTTCTCGACCGTGATATCCATATTTCCGATTTCGTCATACCCGCCGACTCGCTGTGGGCTGGCAAGACACTCCGTGAGCTGCATCTTGGCGGCCGTTTCGGTGTGCACGTAAGCAGCATTCTGCGTGGCTCGCACCGCATAAACATCCCCGATGGCGACATGATGCTCTTTGTTGGCGACAGGCTACAGGCTATAGGCAACGACGAGCAGCTGAACGCAATGAACGCAGCCATGCAGCAGGAGCTGCTGCCCGAGGATGCCGATATTGAGCAGCGTGAGATACACCTCCACAAGGTAGTGATATCTGCCGAAAGTCCGCTTGTCGGAAAAACAGTACGCGACAGCCGCATCCGTCAGCAGTATAACTGTATGGTTGTGGGAGTAGAGGAGGGGCAGAAAAATCTTACGATGATAAATCCTGCCCACCGTTTCGAGGTTGGCGACACCGTTTGGTTTGTAGGTGAGGAGCAGAATATTGCGAGATTGTAACTTGGAGGAGCCACATAGTGCAATGTGGGCTGTAGGCTAACTGCTCACTGCCCTGAGACAGGCGGGAGATGTCGTAAATAGAAACGGAAGGCTATGGACAATGCTGGTTAGAAGTGTGTCATAAACTCCACTACAATCTTGTCTTTCTCAGATGTTTTGGCTATGGCATCCTTGCCATAGAAATACTTCTCGTAGTTGATGCGGATTTCGGAAATGAATGGCTTGGCAAGGCTCAGTGTTACTCCGCATGTGGCGCGATGGCGCTTGTAGTCGTTGATTTTCAGAACTCCGGGTTCGGTATCGCTGCCACCATACCGGATGCCGTCGCTGTGGTCGCTCATGAAATCATAGCGTGCCAGGGGCGACACTTTCTGAATGATGCTCTTGGGACTGCGTATGGGGAGGTCGTAGCACACGAAGCCGTCGAAGGCATGCACATCGCGGAAGGCATTCCGGCTGTAGTGCTTGTAGAGATATTCAGCCTCGGCGATGAGACCGCCTTTGTGGAAGGTCAAACCGCCATCATACATTGTGACCGTTACATCTGACGGCTTGATTTTCTGCGTACTCAGCACGAGATTTACATTAGGGAGTATGAACTGTGCTTTGGCCGAATAGTTTACCCCCTTGGTCCAGTAGTCCTTTTGGTCGGTCAGGCCCGAGCCGTTGAATATGCCCGCATTTACAATGATGGGAAATCCCACATTCCATGTATAGCCAATCTCGGCACCGACATCGCGCACATTACCCACTTGCTTGGCAATGAACGAGCGGTTGGCAAAATATTGCTGATGGGGAGAGCGGTGGGCATCGATGGTAAAGGGCACACGTTCTTGGCCTATGGTCAGCTGGAGGGTGCTCCATGGCTTAATGCGTGTATAGGCATCGAGCATCTTTATTTTTCCCTCATCGCAGAGATCAACCTCCGCCTTGTAGCTTACAAGCGGAGTAATCAGCCCAGTCACATTGACACGGGCCGTGCGCACCTCAAATCTTCCTTCTCCCTCACAGGTCTGGTATTCATACTTGGAACGGATGGTTCCGCCAATCTTCGGAGTGTTGTCAAAGCTGTCCTTATTTTTCTCCTGGGCATTCACAGTTGTCGCCTGCGCCATCAGTAGTGCCGCTATCAAACATATATTCTTCATATTCTTATATTACGCATAGTCAAGTTACCGGCTGCAAAGGTAATATAGGAATATTTCATTGATGTGACATGGATATTACAAAAATATGTCGAAATATATTATTGTAACAATATTGTGACAATACCCGTTGGCGGGATTAATTCCGTCAACGGGTATTGATTATAAAAGCAGGTTGGAAACCTGCACTCCCCAGTTTAGTACCACTGCACGGCATTGCTGTATCCGCTGCGCTTATCGTATTTTAGAGCGTCGGTAAGGGTGGCGGCATTGCATCGGAAACTGAAGTTGTAGCTTGTGTATGGCGCCAATACCACCGAGCAGCTCATGTTGAAGCAGTGGAGGTCGCGCTGCAATGATGCGGTGGTCATGGACATTTTCTTGTTTTCAAAGTCGTAGCCGCTTGAGAAACTGATGTTCCATCCCTCGCTAAGCCGCAGGTTGCCGCTGATGTTAAGGGTCTGTGTGAACTTATACGGATAGCGCATAGATTTTGTGTTGAACTTTCCGCTGGTGTTCTCTCTCATGGTGATACCATAGCCGAAAGTCAATGACCAAGGCATTGAGAACGGCATATAGCCGTCGGCATCGGTCTCTGCCATAGCACCCTTGGTCTTTTTCTTTGCGCCACGCTGTCCCTCTATCATGTCGTCGTCGACATTGCTCTCAATGTCGGTGTCTAATCCTTCCTCATCATCCTTGTCTTTTTCGTCATCCTTATCTTTGTCACCGCCTCCAAACCATTTCTTCAGTTGGTCAGGACTGAGAGTGAATGAGAAGTTCTGCGACATACCCTGGAAACGTCCGAAGCGTCCGCGGCTGTATTCTGTGTGTGTGCCTACGTATGGTTTTCCGTTTTCGTCAAGGTCGTAGGCGTAAGTTGCGAAAACGGCGTTCATGTTGAAGGTGTACCGTTTCCACCATTTAAGCCTGAGGCGCATAGAGAGGTCGCTGAGCGGTCTTACCTTAGCCGCCATGTTGTACGACATGGATGCTCCAAGCTCATCAATGATGCTGATTTTCTTCGTAGAGTCATTATCGGTGCGAACCTTCATCTCTATATTGTTTGAGATATCCCATGATATATTTCCTGTTTTGCCTTTTCCCGGCACTCCGTAGAGACCGTTCTGATATGGAGAATATTCTACCAGTGTTACGTTGCCGTCTTTGTCGGTCTTCTGGTAGCTGTCGTAATATCCATAGCTTGACGCTCCAAAGTCTGGAGCGTAGCTGAAGCTCACCTGCGGAGTGAAGACGTGGCGTACGGCAACAATCTTGTCACCGAAAATCTTTTTATTTGGAACGTAGAAACCATACAGCTTTGTGCTTGCCGAGAGACTGAGGTTCCAGTTGTAGACATTATGGAAACCGTATGTGGTATCATTTTTTTCGGTTTGCGTTGCCTCGTCCCAAGAGCGTGTAATCTTATTGGTGTACATGCGGTCGGTGAAGTTGAACGACGGGCTTACGTTGATGACATCAAAGAGCATAAAGTTGCCGCTGATAGGTATGGAGTGCTGCATGCCGTTGCGCCAGTCCTTTATGAGGTTGCTGTGCATCAGTTTATCCTCTTTAGTGCTTATTGAGTTCGACAATTGTCCTGTATAGCTCATTGAAATTTTCTCGTACCAACGCTCTTTTCCTGCTGCATGCTTGCGGCGGAAAGGATAGAAACGTGACAGCGAGATATTGAGGTCGGGCAGCGTCATTGCAATTGACGAGTTGCGCATGTTCTGGCTCAGGTTGGCTGTAGAGCTGATTGACAGTCCGATGCTTGAGAACGTTGTGCTCCAGCTTACTGATGATGTTCGTGTACTCTGAGTAAGCGTCTGTGGATTGTAGAGGCTGTTAAGGTTGTTTCGCTCATAGCTTGACGATGCGAAGTTTACACTTGCCGACAGCGAGCTAAACGGATTTGCCTTGGCATCCTGGCGGTGGCTCCACTGTACTTTAAAACTCTTCTGCTCCTCAAAGTCTGGCATTCCCTTGTCGCCGGTCTTTGTGTCCTGATAGCTGAAGAAGAAACTTCCGCTGTATTTATAGCGCTTGCGGTAATTGCTTGCCGCCGACAGTCCCCATGAGCCTTTCGTATAGATTTCTCCCAACAGTTTCAGATCCCATTTGTCGCTCATGGCAAAATAATATCCGCCGTCACGGAGATAGAAGCCACGGCTGTTCTCGTCGCCGTAGGTTGGCATTATAAATCCAGAGGAATAGCTCTTTGAGAATGGGAAGAAACCGTACGGAATGGCAAGAGGCAGCGGCACGTCGGCCACAACGAGATAGGCAGGGCCAAAAACCACGTCCTTGCCTGGTCTTACCTTTGCGCGTGAGAGTGCTATGTAAAAATCTGGGTGCTCGGCATCGCATGTCGTGTAGCGTCCGTGTTGCAGAAAAACCTCACCGTTGGCATTTCGCTTGCTGATTTGCGAGGTCAGAAATCCGTCCTCCTGTTCTGTGGTGACATTTTGTATAAGTCCTTTCTTGGTCTTGAAGTTGAACGCCATGGTATCGGTGTTGTATGTGTCGTTGCCCATCTTGAACACCGGTTTTCCTCTAAGTCCGTCCTCCTCGGTTGAGTCGGGCGAGCCTGTGGCATGCACCATGCTGCTGTCGAGACTCATATAGATTTTATCGCTTTCGAGATTCATTTTCTCGTAGTCGACCTTTGATGAGCCGTATAGATATGCCGTTTTAGTAGTGGCATCGTAGACGAGCGAGTCGTTGGCTGTATATTCCACAGGTGCGTCGATACCGTTTTTGCGCTGCCTGTTCAGAGAGTCTGCATGTATGGAGTCGTCTATATGCTTGTTGTGATTGTAAACGGCAAGCTCCAGAGAGTCCATACCCAAGGTAACGCTGTCAATTTCAACAGAGTCGCCAATGGCGGTGCTGTCGGCAATAACTGTCGTGTCAGTTATTGCTGTAGTGTCATTTTGTATGGTGCGGTGCGTCTTTGCCCGTTGGCTGAAAGGCATACCTGTACTGGCAAGCATAAATATGCCTGCCATGAGCAAAATGGCTATTATGGTATGTCTTCTCATATACGAGCTGCAAAATTACGGAATAAATGGGTATTATCCGACTTATTTCCGTTTTTTAACAATTAAATATCTTTGCCCACTGCATAAATCTCTCTACGCCATCGCCGCCAAACTTCCTGAGGCTGTTTACAGCCTGTTCCAGAGTTTTCTCTTTGTCAATGTGCGATTTGCTGAAAAACTTGTCGGCATAGCAAATCAATTGTTCCTCAAGAGTCTCTGGCAGAAAGTCCTGATGGGGTAGGGGCAGCTGGCGTTCTTTTATCTGGCTGCATGTCAGTCCTGCACCTGTATGCCGCTCGCATACCCTTGCATGGCGTGGAAATCCCTCTGTCCTAAGCATATCGGCACCTATGCGCCCATGGCAGATATAAGGTTCCGTCCCATGGCAGAATATGCCCGGCGCATCGCAATGGCAGATACCTATGTCGTGGAGCATGGCAGCCTCAAACACAAAATCTTTATCAATGTTCAGCTCAGGATGTAACGAAACAATCTGTAGCGCTTTTTGCGCTACAGATTGGCTGTGAACAACGAGGACATTGCGCAATGCGTCGTCCTCGGGATAATATTTTTCTATCAGAGCCTGGTAGTTCATGCCTGCTCACGCTCGATATATGCAATAACGTCACCCTTGTTGATCTTAGAGCCCTGCTTGGCGTTAATCTCAACAAGCTTGCCGCCGAGAGCTGCCTTCACCTCTACAAACTCGCCCCATGGAGCCATGATGTAGCAGAAGCTGTCGCCCTCTTTGTATTCTTTTCCGATGAATGGCTCAACAGCAGGAACAGCCTCGCCGTCGCCCTGGAATTCCCAGAAAATCTGTCCCTTTACCGGGGCTGCGATAGCGTCGGCCTTGGCATGCTTGAATGCTGCAAGCTCCTCAACAGAAAGCTTTGTGCCAAGCTCTGCGTCCTTAGCCTTCTGCAGGTCGGCAAGGAAGTTTTTCTTTGCCTGTCCGCTCTTGAAGTTTCGGTACTGCTCCGGGTGCATGGCAAGCTCAAATAGCTCCTCGTCGTCTTGGCCATATTCCCATCCGTTCTCGTCCATTTCCTTGCGGAAGCTGTCAAGGGCGTTCTCAAGCAGTGTGTGCGGGTCGGCATCAGTAAACTCGCGTCCCTGTTTCTCAGCCAGTGCAACGAGCTCAGGGTCTATTGTTCCAGGTATCTTTCCGCTCTTGCCGAGTATCATGCCCCACATAGAGTCGTCCATCATAACGAAGCGTCCCTTGCCTTGCTCCATTGTGAGGAGGTTCATAAGGGCAATGTTCTTAACGTATTGGGAGAACGGAGTTACCAATGGAGGATAGCCGACACGCGGCCATACATACTCAACCTCGTTGAAGAGCTTAACGAGCATGTCGTCAGTTGAAAGCTCCTCGTCGCCACGCTTGCGGCGAATGTTGTTTATTGTACCCATTATGCCGCCGAGGTCTGCCATCATGCTGCCCATCATACCGCCGGGAAGTCCGCAGCCGAGAAGTAGTGATGACATAACCTTGTTGCCAGGATTGATGAAGTAGCCCAGCCACTCGTCGATAAATTCCTGTGTGAGTGAGCGGGCCTTCATGTAGGCGTTCATGTTTATCTCAGGAACATCGAAGCCCTCGTTTTTCAGCATGCTCTGGACAGATATTACATCAGGGTGAACCTTACCCCATGACAGCGGCTCAATGGCTGTGTCGATGATGTCGGCACCGTTGTTGCACACCTCAAGGATTGATGCCATGGACAGGCCGGGCCCTGAGTGCCCGTGATATTCAATGATAATCTCGGGATGCTTGTCCTTTATCATTTTTGTCAGCTTGCCGAGGAATGCCGGCTGGCCGATACCTGCCATGTCTTTCAAGCAGATTTCCTCTGCGCCCGCCTCGATGAGCTGGTCGGCAATGTGGTCGTAGTATTCGAGAGTGTGGACAGGCGACGTTGTGATACAGAGTGTGCCCTGAGGTGTCATGCCTGCCTCTTTTGCCCACTTGATAGACGGGATGATGTTTCTTACGTCGTTGAGACCGTCGAAGATGCGGGTGATGTTTGTGCCCTGAGCGTTCTTGACTTTATACATAAGTGCGCGGACATCATCTGGCACAGGATACATTCTCAATGCGTTGAGACCACGGTCGAGCATGTGGGTCTTTATGCCAACCTCGTTGAAAGGCTTACAGAAAGCACGTACTGCATCGTTTGGATTTTCGCCAGCGAGAAGGTTCACCTGCTCAAATGCACCGCCATTGGTCTCTACACGGGCAAAGCACCCCATGTCAATTATTACGGGAGCAATGCGCTCCAACTGGTCTTTGCGTGGCTGGAACTTACCAGAACTCTGCCACATGTCTCTATAAACGAGACTGAATTGTATCTTCTTTTTCATAATGTTTTCATAATGTTTTCGAAATCGACGGCAAAATTAGGGAAAAAAATCCAATTACCTGCCCACATGTGTCCCTTTTTTACATATTATTCACCCTCATGGCTTTTAGTCTTGCTCAGATTGCCTTGTTTGTGCAAGAATAATGCCTTTTATTTTACACATTCTTTGCTGTTTGACAAATGTCAGGTAAATGTCAGCCTGTGTTCTCATTATGGTTTGGAGTTTTTGCCTATCTTCGCAGACAAAAATTCAAAACATTATGTTATGAGAAAAATTATAGCATTTGTATTGGGACTGCTCCTTGTATCCAACTTGTTTGTCGTTTACTGTCAAAACGATGGAAAGGATCTGCCTGCAGCTATAAAGAATTTGTTGCAATATTCGGAATTTGAAACCTACCAAGACAGTATGTTTGGTTTTTCTGTAGACTATCCTTCGTGTTTTGATGTGGAGCATGACAGTCTAAATGACTGTCGGAACTATTTCAAGTCATCGCTTTGGATAGCAGATGTACATATTGTGCAGCAATGTTATGCCACGCTCAATGTTCCCGTCGTGGACAACAAAACGTATGCCGTGCCCGAGCCTATGGGAAAAGGAAAAATATCAATTCCAAATGTACGTTACGCCCCTTGCTCCGACACCATCATTGTAACCCGTGAGTTGCAAGACTCTGACCATCGCGCATATATCTGTCACGCCAAGATGGTGAGAAACCGAAAAACCTGGTTTGTACAGTCGCTGACCTATCCAAAAGGGTATGACAGCATCGTGAAACCAGTCTTAAAGAGAATAGATACATGGACTGTTTGGAATGAAAATATCAGATAAATAGTTTAAAAACTTCGTATTTACTTTGCTATTCCGTTCGTTTTAAATATCTTTGTAGCCCGAAACAAAAAAAGCATACAATGAATAAACTGTTAGCAATATCACTCGTTAGTATATGTCTGTGCGCTTTGGCCTCATGTGGCGGTCCGGCAGACAAAAAACAAAAGGGGCACCTGAATGAGGAGCTGAGGCTTAAGGGAGACAAAACCATATACGGGCTTGCCTGCGAGGGATGCTCGGACTCTATAATCGTGTTGCTGCCAAGCGATGGCAGCGACCCAGTAAGCTATAACATTATAGATGCCAAGCGCATGAACAAGGTTATGGGAAAACCAAAAATCGGTGATTGGCTGGGACTTGTAGTAAACGAAAGCGACTCTACGGTTGCCGATTTTGTTGTAGACCTTGACGAGCTGAAAGGCACATGGTGCTACATCGTGATGCCAAAGATGCGCGACTATGAGAACATGAGCAAGAGAATGCAGGAGCGCATGGTGCGTGACATGCCTGACTCTGTGAAAGCCACATACATGATACCGCGCGAATATGGTTTCAGCCTGAAACGGCAGTGGACGGCAAGCAGCGTGGGATATATGAGGCAGCAAAGCTCGTTGGAGGACGAGAGTCCTGTGGTATACCCGCGGTTGAGCTATTTCACCGAATGGCATATATGGAACGGAAAGCTCGTTATGACGAGTGGTGAGCCAGACTTTACAGACATGGAAGAAAACGGAAAGATAAGTCTTAAGAACATTCAGCAGGACACTTGCGATATTGTATATCTTCGTGACGACTCGCTCGTGCTCGCATCCGATGGCGCATCGCGCGGCTACTACCGCCAGTCTGCCTCAAGCTCCATAAATAAAAAGGCTCAGCAAATAGCAGAGCGGCTTGCAAAAGAGGCTTTGCAGGCAACGACGGAAAAATAAACGAAGAGTGAAGAACGAAGAGTGAAGAATCAAATACCAAAAATTCTATAGGATTCTTCACTCTTCCCTCTTCACTTCTCACTCGTGTCTTGCAAATCTCTCCATGGCAAGCTGCTCATATTTTGTCCCGGGCTTGCCGTAGTTGGCGTATGGCCAAATGCTGATGCCGCCGCGCGGGGTGAAAATTCCCGTTACCTCGATATACTTTGGCTCCATGAGTTTTATGAGGTCTTTCATTATGATGTTTACACAGTCCTCATGGAAATCGCCATGGTTGCGGAAGCTGAAGAGATAGAGCTTGAGGCTCTTGCTCTCCACCATTTTCACATCGGGAATGTATGATATGCGTATCTCAGCAAAGTCGGGCTGTCCCGTGATAGGGCACAGCGATGTGAACTCGGGGCAGTTGAAGCGCACCCAATAGTCGTTGCCAGGATGTTTGTTTACAAATGTCTCAAGAACCTCGGGCGCATAGTCGCTGCGGTATTCGGTCTTTGCTCCAAGAGCTTTCAGACCGTCGTCTTTTCTTGTTTCTGTCATTTTTATATTCTGTTATCGTGAGTTCTGGTCAGTTGCGTTTTGGTATAAGAGTGTAAAGGTCTGGACGGCGGTCGCGCAGGTTTCTCACGGCACCGTAAGTATGCAACTCGTTGAGTAGGCTAAGGTCTACATCTGATACCACAATCATCTCTGTGTTTGGCGTTGCTTCGGCACGTTTGCCGTCGCTTGGGAAAGCAAAGTCGCATGGGGTGAATACGGCAGATTGGGCATATTGTATATCCATGTTATGCACACGTGGCAGGTTGCCTACACTTCCAGCTATTGCCACGTAGCACTCGTTCTCTATAGCCCGGGCTTGTGCACACACTTTTACTCGTGCGAATGCGTTCTGGGTATCGGTCATAAATGGTACGAAGAGAATTTGCATGCCGTCGTCAGCCATGATACGTGACAGTTCCGGGAACTCAACATCGTAGCATATCAGTATGCCGATTTTTCCGCAGTCGGTGTCGAATGTCTTAAAGTGGCTTCCTCCTGTAAGTCCCCAGCATTTCTGCTCGTCGGGCGTTACGTGTATTTTCTCATACATTTCAAATGAGCCGTCGCGTCGGCATAGGAAGCCTACGTTGTACAGTGCGCCGTCTTCTTTCACGTAAGGCATGCTGCCCGTTATGATATTGATGTTGTAGCTTATTGCCATTTCAACAAAACGGTCACGTATCTTCTCGGTATATTGCGCCATGGCTCTTATAGACTGTGCCTCGCCCATATCGTTGAATTTTGCCATGAGCGGCGCATTGAAGTATTCGGGGAAGAGTATGAAATCGCTCTTGTAGTCGGAGACAGAGTCAACGAAAAACTCAACCTGCTCGAACAGGTCGCCGAGTGTTTTGTAAGGGCGCATCTGCCATTGAACCAGCCCGATTCTCACCGTTGGGCGTTTCTCTACATACGATGTGGTTGGCGGCTGATAATAGATGTTGTCCCACTGCAGCAGGGTGGCGCAGTGCTTTGATTCCTCATCGTTGGGCAGGTAGTTGCGGATGACACGGCGTACGTGAAAATCGTTAGACAACTGAAAAGTGAGCACAGGGTCGTAAATCTCACGTGAGCGTACTTTCTCTATATATTCCTTTGGCCGCATGGTGTCAGAATACTTGTGGTAGTTGGGTATTCTGCCTCCAAACATTATTGCTTTGAGATTGAGCTTCTCGCACAGTTCCTTGCGGTATTCGTACATACGTCTGGCAAGGCGCATCCCACGGTAGTCGGGGTGTATAAATACCTCAATTCCATATAGAATGTTGCCGTTGGGCTTGTGTGTGTTGAAAGTCTCGTTGCCGGTAACTTTCGCGTATGTGTGATCGCCTTTCACCATGTCGTAGTTGACAATGATGGAAAGGGCGCAACCTACTATGCGGTCGCCGACGACAATTACTACTTGCCCTTCGGGAAAGATTGTGATGAGTTTTTTTATTTGTGCGCGTGTCCAGAATACATCAGCATCGGCATAGATGCGTTTGAACGATTTTGCAAGCTGATCGTAATCTTCCATTTGCAGATTGCGCAGCTCTACTTTGTTGGCATGTGAGGTCTCCATAATTTTGTTTTCTTTTAAAATTTAAACCAGCCGTAGCTGATGTCGTTGTCGTAGGCATCTTCGCCCTCGTATTTTTTTATGGCCTTAACAGCTCTGATGGTTACAGGCAGAGCCACTATCTCGTATGCGGTTTTCAGTACCACCTGCCACAACATTAGCATTATGAGGCTGGTAGTTGGCACCACGCCACCGAGTGCGAGAGGGAAAAATATCAGCGAGTCAACACTCTCTCCCGCAATGGTGCTGACAATTGCACGAAGTGAGAAATTGCGTCCTTGTGACGAAATCTTCATGCGGCTCATCACGTATGCGTTTATGAACGAGCCGAAGACGAAAGCTATAAATGATGCTGCCGTGATGCGTGGCGCAAGTCCGAATATGGCATGGAAACCAGCCTCGTTGTCCCAATATGGCGCACCAGGAATGATGTCACAGAGTGCGCCTACGGCAACGAAAAAGAAATTCATGGCAAAGCCTGTCCAAATGAGCATGCGGGCTTTTGAATACCCCCATACCTCGCAAACGCAGTCGTTGATGATATAGGAGACGGGGAATACGAGAAGTCCGCCCGTAAGACTGATGCCCAACACCTGTATCTGTTTGGTTTCAAGAATGTTTGCCGTGATGAGGCAAACGCAGAAAAGTATGCCGAAAAGCATGAAAAGTACGCTGACGGCTGAACGTTGTTGTTTCATTTCTTGCTATGCAGTCTGGCGGTTTTGGTGATGTGTGTTATATACTGTGGCTGTGCAGCAGCTGTGGTAATAAGAAAACTGCGGCGGCTGTGTTTATACGACAGCCGCCTGCTTGTTTTTTGGGCAGGCGGCATTGGTTGTTTTTTTTATTCCTCTTTTCTGTCGTCTATGTTGTCGCCAGGAGTGGGGCAGAGCGCATCCTCAAAATCGGTGATGCCATTGGTCACGAGGATGTTGTACCACTGGAAAAGTTTCTTTATGTCGCTGTCGTGTACGCGGTCCTGGTCGAAGTTTGGTAAAACTTCGGCGAAATATGTGCGAAGCTCGGCAGAGCTGCACTTCTTATAGTTTATAGATACCTCTTTCGACTGCTCTTTCTCGCCGAGACTCTTAAGAACTTTCCACAATGGAATATCCTCAGCATCGGTATACATTGCTATGTCTGCAAGGCTTGTCACCCTGTCGGTAGAGAAAGCAGGCATGCGGCGCTTTGTGCTGTCGATGGTTTCTACGATAAGGTTCATTTTGCCACGTGAAACCAGACGGTAGAGGCCTGGCTTGCCAGAAATTGAAAGTATTGTTTCCATTTTTATTGTTTATTGTTTTGTATTTGTTGTTTATCTTGTTTTTTGTAAAATGTCTATTTTGTATAGTATGTCGTCAAGTTGTTGCCCTGTGTCGTGCCGGCCGTCGTTTACGATTACGAAGTTGCTGCGCCGTGCAACTTCGTCTTGTGGTATTTGCCGGTTTATCCACTGCATTGCCTGCTGACTCGAAATTCCGTCACGCTTCATAATGCGCTCTATGCGTGTCTCTACAGGTGCCGTTACACAAACTATAGCATCGAAGCGTATGCGCTTGTCAAAGCCTGACTCAAAGAGTATGGCACTCTCAAGCCATGTTTTTTCCGACGATAAAAAATCGGCTGCCACTGCCGGATGAACAATGCCGTTTACCAGCAGTTTGTTGGCATCATTGGCAAGGATGAATTTGGCCAATATCGGTTTTTGCAATATGCCGTCGGTAAATACGGGCTGCCCTACGGCGTTGTTGAGTTGTTGCTGAACAGCGGCATCTGTCGCAATGATGCGTTTTGCCGCAGCGTCAGAGTCGTAGACTTCGATGCCCTTTTTCCTTAGCTGTGCGCATATATAGCTTTTTCCGCTGCCTATGCCTCCGGTTATGGCAATTCTGAAGTCGTTTGTCATAGTCGTTCTTCCAACAGATAGTCAACGTATGCAGGCTCCAGACGGGTGAGTCTCACGTCGTTGGGCTTGTTTTGCAGAGTAAGCCGGCATTTTTCCGTATGCCTTTTGCCGAAGTCGTTGTAGTCGGCAGTGACGATGAACTCATCTGGCGATTCTTTAATTTTTCTGACCATGCTGGCGCCTGTAGTGAAGAATACCTTAATTTTTTTAGGGAATGTTCTCAGCACAGTTCCCTCTGGCATATTGATGGCTCTTATGGGCACCTCAACGCTTTCCTCTGTGAGCACGTCTGGATAAATCTTTATGTTTACCTTCTCTGGAACAATCTTCACTCCATGCAGTTTCTGCAGCATTACCTCCTGTATCACTGTGTCTTGAATGTTCTCGATGCTTAGAGGCACTGTGGCTATCGATGTTGTGCTGTCGAGTTTTGCATGTGCGGCATAGATTGTCACTTTCTCAGGCGACATCTTTACTTTTGCCAGATAGTAGCTTGGGCCAGGCTTTAAGTTGCCGGCTAAAGTTACCGGAACCACTTTTCGCTCGCCATAGTTGAACATGAATGTGGCTTGTTCTCCTTTTATTGAGAGCAAAGTGGTGGAGCTGAAAAGCTGCTGGCGAATAGCCTTTTGCAACTCAGTGTATGGTATCTGTCCTTTACCGGTGTGTTTGTTCGAGAATGTCTTGAAGCTGAACGTCAGAGGCTGCATTTTGTGGCTCGTTGTATACGAGAGCAACATGAAACCCTTGTCGCGCACAGTGATGCGCATGGTGTCGGGCAACTCGTCGGTCAGCACCACATTTGCAGGCACGTCGGTCAGTCTCAAAGCCACCTCAAGCTCTTTCTCGTAACTTTCGTTTAGGGTCATCATGAGCCAGAAGACACCGCTGAGAGCGAGAAAGAACAAAAAAATCAGAAACTCCTTGTTCACCCATCTGAACACGAAGTCTCTGACTGTTATCAGATATTGCCTGTGCTCCATTAGATAGGCTTAGGCTTTGGTGCCTGTGGCATCCTGTACGGAAGCGAAGACGTAGCTCTTCTCGACTTTGATTACGGTGCCGTGTGCAATCTCTACATCAATGGTGCCTGCTGCCAGGTCAACCTTGCGTACTGTGCCATGGATGCCTCCGCCTACCATAACCTTTGCTCCTTCCTGAAGTGAGTTCTGGAACTCACGGATTTTCTTCTGCTGTTTTTGCTGAGGACGAATCATCAGGAAATACATTATGGCGAAGATTGCCACCATCATAATGAGCATTCCGCCCATGCCTCCACCTTGTGGAGCTGCTGCCTGAGCAGCTAAGAGAATTGTTGTCATATTGAATATTTTTTATTGTTTCTTTTATTAAATATCTTTGTCCGCTGTCTCCGGCTCTCTGCCGGGATTCATCCTTTTCAGAATTTTTCCGCTCTCAGAGAGGTGGCGCGCTATGGTGTCGAGCATGCCGTTGATATAGCCTCCGCTGCGGCTGGTGCTGTAAAGCTTTGCAAGCTCAACATATTCGTTGATTGTCACGCTGACCGGAATGGCCGGGAAGTTTAGCAACTCAGCAATGGCAATCTGCATTATAACGACATCCATATATGCCAGACGTGAGAAGTCCCAGTTGCGGCTGGTCTCGCTCATGTAGCGCTGATATTGGTCGGCATTGAGAATGGTGGAGCGGAAAAGTTTCTGTGCAAACTCCTTGTCCTCCATGTCTTTATATTCTGGAAGAAGCTCCTGTTTAGCCTTGTTTTTCTGCTCAAACCTTTTTATTGTCTTCAGTACGAATGTGTCAACTATTTCCTTGTCGTCGTTCCAGTACAGACTCTTTTCCTCAAGAATGGCATCGAGGTCGTCGTTGTCCTGAATGAGCTGCCGGTACAGTTTGCGCCATATCTCGCGGTCAGCCTCGTAAGAGTCGTCGTTGCTGTCCATATATTCGGCGTAAGCCTGACACTGTTCTATCTGCTGGCACATCTTGCGTATGAACTCAATGTCGTCGTTCCATGTGAGTTTTTTGTCCTCTATGAAATCGCACAGCATCTTGTTCTCCTCAAGCTGAATCGCAAATTTATTGTCGATGAATTTTGTTGACGGCAGCGGTGTGCCTTCTCTCTCCGCTCTCTGCGTGGTAATCTCCACGCGGCGTCTCTCCTCACGGTTTATGGCGACTATAAGCTGAAGAAGGTAATTGTATAAATCGTATGCCTTGGATAGGCTGAAAAGCAATTCCTTTTCCGCATTATCCATATTCTTGTTACCGTTCTGATAGTATGCGTAGGTTAACTGTACAACCTTTGTTCTTATCAATTCCCTATTGATCATTACTCCTAATGTATTAATGTATGGTTGTTGTCAATGACAAAAAACTTCGGGTGCAAAATTAGTCAAAAAAAACATATCTGGCAAGAAACGATATGAAAAAAGTCTCTTTTCAGTGTTTTTTTCTGTGGCGATGATATTTTTTAGTCCATGGCCTTTCATGTTTGGATAATTTTTTGTACCTTTGCAGCCACTTTTTAAGACGCTAAGCGCATCGTTGTGTGATGGCGAATTAATTTTGCGATTTAATTTATAGTAACACAAAAACATTATGAAAGAATTTAATTTGACAGGTCAGAAGCGTACAGACCTTGGCAAGAAAGCTTCTAAGGCTCTCCGTAAGGAGGGCTTGGTTCCATGTAACCTCTATGGTCAGGCTAAAGATGCAAACGGCAATCCCGTTGCTTTGTCTTTCGCTATTCCTATGAGTGAGCTCCGTAAGGTTGTTTACACTCCTCACATCTACCTCATCAACCTCATCATCGACGGCGAGGCTCACACAGCCGTTATGCGTGAGCTCCAGTTCCACCCTGTAACAGACGCTCTTCTTCACGTAGACTTCTATGAGGTACACGAGGAGCTTCCTGTAACAATCGGTATCCCAGTTAAACTCGTTGGTTTGGCACAGGGTGTACGTGATGGTGGTCGTATGAACCTCTCTATCCGTAAGATCAACGTTACAGCTCCATATAAGCAGATTCCTGAGATTCTTGAGATTGACGTTACAAGTCTCAAGATTGGCAAGAGCATCAAGGTTGGCGAGCTCAGCTTCGAGGGCTTGGAGATTGCTACAAGCAAAGATGTTGTAGTATGCTCTATCAAGATGACTCGTGCTGCTCAGCAGGCTGCTGCCGCTGCCGCCGCAGAAGGCAAATAATAGCATAATTCAGAATTGATATACTTTAGCCGGCGGGTATACAAGTCATGTCTTGTTTACCCGTCGGTTTTTTGTTTTTAGCAAATTTGTAGGGCCGCTATGTATAGCGGCCGCAAGCAGTAATGGTAACCATATCGTCTAACGCCAATTGCGTCCGCTATACATAGCGGCCCTACAATCTAATAATCTTGAGTTAAATAAAAATTCTTCAGAATGGACAAATTCTTGATTTGTGGTCTTGGCAATCCTGGCGACGAATATGCACAGACAAGGCATAACACAGGTTTCATGGTCGTCGACGCTTTTGCAAAAGACGCTGGCGTAACTTTCCAAGACAAGCGTTCCGGATATGTTGCCGAGAATTCCATCAAAGGGCGCAAGGTGATTCTCCTTAAGCCTACTACCTTTATGAACCTCAGCGGAAATGCCGTCCGCTATTGGCTAACAAAGGAGAACATCGACCAGAAAAGACTGCTCGTCATATCCGACGATGTGGCATTGCCGCTTGGCGCATTCCGCCTGAAAGCCAATGGCAGCAATGGTGGACACAATGGTCTTGGACATATTCAGCAGCTCATCGGACAGGACTATCCACGCCTGCGTATGGGTATAGGCAACGAATATCCTAAAGGCGGACAGATTGACTGGGTGCTCGGCCGCTATTCTGAAGACGATAAAAAGGTTCTGCAGCCCAGCATAGACATTGCCGTTGACATCATCAAGAGCTTCGTGCTTGCAGGAATGGACATTACAATGAACCAGTTCAACAAACTTGGAAAGAAATAACGCTATGGCTGAAACTGCGAGAATTGACAAATGGCTGTGGGCAGCCCGCATCTTCAAGACACGCTCCATAGCATCCGATGCCTGCAAAAACGGCAGGGTAACTATCGGCGGTGTAAATATGAAGCCGTCGCGCACTGTAAAACCTGGCGATGTGGTCAATGTTAAAAAATCACCGATAACATATTCGTTCAAAGTGCTGAAGCCCATTGAGCAGAGAGTGGGCGCAAAACTTGTGCCCGAGGTCTACGAGAATGTCACCGATCCTAAGCAGTACGAGCTGCTGGAGATGAGCCGCATAAGCGGATTTGTAGACCGTGCAAGGGGTACTGGCAGACCTACCAAAAAAGAGCGCCGTGCCCTCGATGCCTTCACCGAGCCCGAATTCTTCGACTTCGACGACGATGACATGTTTGATGATGAGTAAAATCGTCAACCGTTTTTTCGGGGATTTTTTATTCCGGATTTGTGTTTGAGACAACGCCTTCGGACGCTATAAAAAAATGCAGCCGCTTGCGAGTACCAAGGCAGCCGCTTGCGAAGGCTTTCGCAAGCGGCTGCATTGAGAGATGACCCCTGTTATATTTTTCAGGCAGTTTTTTCAGGAGTTACAATTTTATGAAAATCTTCCTTTTCCATAGCCAAAGTCCCATTGCCGCATGCAATGCGACAAAAGCAACGCTATAAATCAACGATGCCCAATATCCGTTGCCGACAACAAACTTGATACCGCTATATATTCCGTTCTTGATGCCGAGTGCTCCGAAGGCTATGCCGAGTATCTCGCTTGCCACGTAGAGAAACAGCGGATTGGTGCCAAAGGTGGTTGACAGGGTAATCCAAGATTTTGTGAATTTCCCATGATTTGCGTCGGAAGTCATGTCCACAAACCGGATTATTAGCCCTAGTGCCATCATTGCCATACCGCAAGTGGCTAGCACATAGCTGGAACTCCAGATGCGTTTGTTCAGTGGCAGGCCAAACGACAACAGCCATCCTGCCATGCCTATTATGGCACCGGCAGACAACAGCCATAAGGCTTTGTCGGCATGCGCCCTGAGTTTCTCGTTTGCCGACATAAACCAGGCACAGCTAAAGCCTGTCATAGTGTGTGCTATGGCGGATATTGTGCTTACGAGGCCTTCGGGGTCTACCGGACTTTTTGTGTAAAGGTGGCCGCTGCCGAAAATATGGTTGTCGGCAATCGACAGCCAGTTAACAGTGGCATCCTCGGCATATCCGTTACCGAGGATTAGAATGGTTCCATAAACGGCAAGAAGTGTCAGCGACATAGCGTTTATCCAACGGTGGGGAACCGTCAGCGACAAAATTGCCGCCGCACAATAGCAGACGGCAAGCCGCTGCATAACTCCCCATATCCTTAGATGCTCAAAATCGAACGGCGAGCCTGAGCATGCCATGTCGAACCAGTTTATGGCGAGTCCTATGGCAAAAAGCAGAATTGTGCGCTTCGCAATTTTCCGTCCAGTCTGTGCCGACCAAGTGAAGTTGGTTTTCTTTAGGCTCAGGAAAATGGAAAATCCCATTATGAACAGGAAGAAAGGAAATACAAGGTCGCATGGTGTCATGCCGTTCCATTTTGAGTGTTTCAGTGTGGCAAAGATTTCCCTGCCTGCCCCGTTGTTCACAAGTATCATGAACATCACGGTCATGCCCCGGAGTATGTCGACGGCTCTCAGACGGGCTGATTTTGTATTTTCCATTTTCGTAGTTTGGTTATTTGTCATGGATTTTGTGTTCGGTTTAATTGCGGCCGTTACATGTAGCGGCCCTACATCCTCCTATGAGTTTCATGGCTTTCCGTGCCATAGTTATGACATCTCCCTCTGGTACAGAAGAATATGGATTGTGCTGAAGCGTCCATGGCTCTTCTATGGCATACCAGTCAATCTCCGGTCCGTGTGGCAGAGCCATAGAGAACAGCTCTGAGGAAGTTTTGTTGGCATTCTTGCCGCCCCCCAAGGCCTCGTAGTCAGGTTGTGTTCCGTCTGCCATCTGTTTGTCGAGTGCATCGAAATAGATTTTCCATCTGTTGTAGTAAAAATCTTTCAGAAGTCCCTGCCACTCTTTGTTGGCATAGTCGCGCAGTCCGCCTTTGTCAGCGCATGTTCTGTTTCCCCATGTCGTAATCTGCACTCTCGCATTCCATTCGTATTGGTTTTTCTCCTGTTCGTTGTTGCCAAGTGCCCTTGCCTTTTCCGTCCAGTTTCCGAGTCTGAATTCTTTTCTTGTTCCGAGCAGTGAGTCCTGCATTAAAATCATTTTTAGGAACCGGCAGGCGTCGTGTTTGAAGTCTTTGCGGGCAAAGGCGTTATAGTCGGCAATGGTTTGCAGATATTGTCTTCTGCCCTGGTCTGCAAGAGCCTGCCTTACAACGTCTACGAGGTCGTGCAGATAGTTGTCATTGTCTTTCATTCTGTCTGCTGCGGCAAGCATCTTTTCGGCTGCCCGCCGGGTGTCCTCCGGGTCGTAGTAGTTTTTCATCTTCGACCAGCTCTTAACCTGGAAGTTGTTTAGCCCCGGGCGCCCGCAGAATATGCTCTCGTGAGGACCTTGCTGGTTGTTGCCGAGCGGACAGTTATAGATTGACGAGACAAGAATCATCCATGCCTCCTCTATGTCAGCGTCGTGTCTGCCATATCGTGCCGTGATGTATTTCTTTATCCATTCCTCTTTCGTCGGAACCTCGCTCATCCATGGCAGCTCGCTCATCAGCTCAAACATAACGGGATTGTTTTCTGTGCCCTCCATTGTGAAGCCTGTGCCGGTCATGGTTTCTGTCCATTTCCCGTTTCTTGCCAGCCGGTAGTTGCCAAGCAGCTGGTCCATGCGTCCGTGCAGACCTATGTTGCCGCCGAAATTCTCAAGCATGCAGAACATCCATGAGTGGCCGTCGTAGCCGTTGTCACGTTTCCAGACAGACGGAATACCAAACATTGGGCGGCACTCTGAGAAGAGATCCAATATCACGATGTCGCCATTCCTCAGGTTGGCCATCATCTGCGGGCGTGGGTTTTCTGTCCATCCCTGCACCACCCATTTTGCTTTGTCGTTTGTGCGTTTCATGGCATCCATGACGGCTGTTCCCGCCTTGGCATAGTCTACCGAAGCGTCGTCATTGCTCTCATGGAACGGGTCCATGGAGTAGTATTTGGCTTTGCCGTAAAGTTTTGTCAGCTCGGCGTAGTATGAGTCGGCAATTTCGCCGAAACTCTTGTCAGTAGGCATCAGATTTGACGGGCGGACATATCCGTTCCATGTTCCGCCATCGCTTACATTGAGGCCAAGTTTTTGTTTAGCGTTGTGCGGCATCATTCCGCTGTAGCCAGGCAGAACGGGATCCATGCCAAGCTGTCTCATGCGTTTCAAAATGTTCTTCTGCAGCGTCTCCTGTTGGCTGTACCACGACATAGGCAACGGGCCTCCCCAACCCTCAAGGTTGTTCATTTCCCACCATGCAAGGAAGGCTGGTCCGGCTATAAAGTCGCCGACCTCTTTCTCTGAATATCCCATTTTAAGGAGCATGTTGCGCCATACGCATTCTGTGCCCACAATGGCGAGCGGCATGTTTACGCCGTGCAGTGCCATCCAGTCTATTTCCTCCTGCCAGCGCTGCCAGTCCCAGAAAGCCATGGAATATGAGAAAGTGCAATAGTTGAAGCAATACCTCATTTTCAGATTTGTCTCGTGGCGCTCCCTCTTCTCAACAGCGGGTAGGGAGGCAGGCAGCTTGGCCTTCATGTTGCCCCATGTGAGATGTATGCCGCAATGATATTTCAGATACCAGTTTATGCCTGTGGCGATGTTCACCCACGTGTTTCCGCGCACCACGACTTTCCGTCCTGCCTGGTCAAGCTCAAAGAAGTCGGCAGGCGAGTTTTTCAACTCAATCTTGAATTTTTTTGATGCGCCATTGTCAATGCGCTCAAGCAGGTCATCTACAGGTGTTGCATTTGTAACAATAGCCAGCATGCAGCACAAAGTTGTCAAAAGAAGTCTCATAGAATTTTTGTGTTATAGGTTATTTCTGCAAAAGTATATAAAAATTCTGAATTATAAGCCTGTTGGGATAAAAATAATTTTCCAGCATTCTTCATAATCTCTTTCTCCAGTTCGTTTGCCTTTTTTTCAAGATCTTCATCATCTTTACTCTTCCAACATTCCACGGATTTGTTTGTCAAAGTCAGAATCTATACGTTGAGTCTTATTGAAAATATCGTATTCTCTTTCCGCCTTTGCTTTTGCCTCGGCTGCAGACACCCGTCCCTTGTCAGGAAGAATCTGATAACGGCGGAATGTCAGGAATTCATTGACACTTGCAGAGAATTGAGCCATATTGAATGTGTTCTCGCGCTCGACAAGATCTTCAATGTAGTCGAAGAATCCTGTCACCGCACGTTCCAACTGACGGATTTCTTTCTCACCCAGATAGTTCTTGGCAACAGACACATCCGATTTCAGAATGCGTCCGTCAGGTGAGTTCTTCCACGTTGTCAGTCCCATGTGCTCTTTGGTATGGTCTGCCTTGCTATACACAATCTCAGCAGCGGTCTGTCCTGCGATGGCATAATGGAAACGGTTTTGAATCATGGCATAGAAGTCATGCGTTGTCGGTGAGTTCTTGTCATAGTCGATACTGCATTCTGCATAGATGTCGGTTATCTGTTGCCATATCCTGCGCTCACTCGCACGAATGGAACGAACCCTCTCCAGCAATTCCCGGAAATAATCTTTCCCGAAAACTGCCGTACCCTGCTTCAAGCGGTCATCATCCAACACAAACCCTTTACGGATATACTCATTCAGAATCCTTGTCGCCCATTGGCGGAAACGGGTGGCCTGAACAGAATTTACCCGATAACCGACTGAAATGATGGCATCGAGGGAATAGAACTGCGTATTATATATCTTTCCGTCCTCTGCAGTATGTGCAAATTTTGCACATACTGAATCCTGTTGTAATTCAGATGACTCAAATATATTTTTGAGATGTTTGGAAACCACAGTCCTGTCCACTCCGAAAAGCTGCGCCATAGCTTTCTGTGTGCACCAGATTGTTTCATCCTTGATAATTACCTGCACCTTGCCGGTTTCATCGGGGAGATTGTATAATATGTATTGTATTTCGTTTGGCATGATGAATGTATTACTTCTTTACGCTTTTACCTTTCTAAAGGAATATTACTCTCATCTGCAATCTCACGTATTTTTTGTTGCAGAAGCTTCTTATCCGGTAGACAAAGCTGGTATTCTGCTACCATTGTGGGAGAAAGACTGCGGCTTAAAGCATATTCTACCACCTCGTCATCCTTGTCTTTGCAGAGCAATACCCCAATACTGGGATTTTCTTTCGCCTTTTTCACATCACGATCAAGTGCCTCTAAATAAAAGTTCAGTTGTCCCAAATGTTCAGGTTTGAACTTTTCGGTTTTCAACTCAAATGCCACAAGGCATTGCAGTTCCCGATGATAAAACAGAAGATCTATCCGGAAGTCGCTGTTTCCCACTTGCAACCGATACTCTTCATCAATGTATATGAAGTCCTTTCCCAATTCAAGAATAAATTCCTTCATATTTTTTATCAGAGCCCGCCGTAAAGTGTTCTCTGGCTTACTTTCCTTGCCTGTAATAAAATCTATCACATAATTATCACGAAACATTTGTTCTGCTTGTGGTGCAATTTCTCTCAATACGGGTGATAGTTTAGGCTGTGACATTAACGCGCGCTCATAAAGTGCACTATCTATTTGGCGGTCTAATTCACGTTTGGAATACCGCTCACTGATACATTTAAGTAAATAGAACTCTCGTTCTTTCTCTGATTTTGTCCTTGACAATATTATAAGATTGTTGGTCCAGCTAATTTGTCTCACCAGTGGTGAGAGTTTTTCATTTCCCGTATATGTCTCATAAAATTGTTTCATTCGCCACAGGTTTTTATCCGAAAATCCTTTGACTTCCGGACAATTTTTCTCAATGTGCACTGACAACAGCTTCACCACATTATCACCCCATTCTGCTGATGCAATCTTATCTGATAAATATTGCCCTACTTTCCAATAGAGGTCAATAAGCGCAGTATTGGCCATTCGCAGCACCTGACTGCGAGTGTCTCTAATCATATTTACCACATCTGCAAATTGCTTTGCATTTACGGATGCTAATTCTTTGTTCTGTGCTTCACTCATATTTATTTAACGTTTTATCTATTTGTATTGTTATACAGAGGAATTTCACGCTTTACATCCAATAAACGGGATGAAAGTTGATGATTCCCGACACTTGGCTGAATTCATTACTTGTTTGTATATCTGTTGTTTTTTCCATCATATAATATTAAAACCTATTCCTATATGGAATCTCAGATTCAACAATTTCAACATTTTCAATATCAAGATGTTTAGAAAGAAGATAGTTTTTGACATTTCTTACTGTTTCCTTAGATGATAGACAGGGGCCTACTACAATTTTCTTTATACAGTCAATTGAAATTTTTATTTCAATGTATGGCACCAGATGCTTGTTGTCAACCATTTTATATTGGGGTAGAGTTCCTTCTTTTATAATTCTCCACTCCTTTTCTTGTTCATACTTATAATGTTTATATCGTGGCGCGTTATTGTAATTAATAAATGCTTGTTTGAGATCTTTCAAATCTTTATCCTCTGACAGCAAATTTTCAACTGTCTTTGATACTAATTCTTCTGGGATAAAATCATCTTCAGGTTCTACGTATTTACATTTTATTGGTCTATCAGTTTGTATTAACACCTCTCTATCTATTTCTGATGCTTCTATTTCCTGTCTAGAATCATAGCAACCTGCCATTGGTGGCATTGGCAAATTTGAAAAATCAAAACCAATGCTAACACCGTCCCCATCTTGACCATATCCACGCCACATGGTTAAATCATCATCATGCTCGGAAAAAGAAATCGTATATATCCCCATGTCAAATATAGATTCATGAAGTAATTTCCTACTTTCAGAGGGGAGTATAATATTTTTTGCTTTCACATACTTCTCCACGGATTTCTCCAATCTATCTAAGAATAATTTACACTCCGTGTAGTCATTCTGATATGCAAAGTTAGTAGCCCACATTCTCAGGTATTTGGGATGAAAGTTTCCTTTTTCACTGCACAAAGAATGCTCCATCATAGCATAGAACGTATTCATTGTTGTATAATGATATAATAATTTTTCACTCATATGTCATTTGTTTGGTATATTATTTTATCTATAGCCTGTTTATTTTCTCCCTCGATTTCTCGAAAAAAGTATTTTGATGTAACTTTTATTTAGATTCCTTTATTTGTGAAAGCATTTCCTTTATATAATCTTGTGGCATACCCTCATCTATCAATGCTGTAATCATGCGTGGACGTATAAAGGGAATGTCTTGTGAATAGTATTCTTCAAGGAATTGCCAAAGTTTACCTAATAGGGCTGTAACAGTTCCATATACAGGCTCAAAAGTTATTGTACCAAGTTCAAAAGACATGTTACTGGTACTTAAGCCATGAACAAACTCTGATAAACAAGAAAAAAACGATGAGCCATTATTTAGACTTATAAAATCATACATTTTTTCCCATGAATATTTACTTTTTGCTGTTCCTAATGATTTATATCTCCAATTACAATAACAAATAAGTTCATTTATTACAGCTTTTCTTCCATTATAAAGTGAAAGAGACTTTATTATAGAAACAGAATTATTATATGCTCCTTGATAGCTCGCTTTGCTATTTTTAACTTGTTGGCATAATTTATCATACTCTTCTTTTTTAATCTTGCCGTCATATTTTAAATTTTCAGGTATCCGTTTTATACGTTCTTTTACTCCATCCATTATGTATAAATAGTGGCGTAACTTTCTTTCTTCGATGTCTTTTTCTTTGTAAATTAATAATAGAGAAGACAGAGTGTCAGCCATAGAGCGCACAATTGTATTTGCTACAACATAATCTTCATCACGTTTTATAACAGAATGAAGTGTACAAGATGTTTTTATAATGCGCCTCACAATCTGTAAGGGGTATGCTTCTATGTCATCAATAGACTCGGAAGGATGTCTTTCTTGTAGATATGCCTGCTCATGTTTTAGCAAAATTACCATTACACGAAAAAAACTTTCATAAGTTAATGCTCGTGACTCAAGTTCTTGTATACCAATATGCACATTCTCCATTTTATTCTCTAAAATAAAAATATACTATTTCCCTCCTTTAACTCTATTACAATTCCTGCAAAGCATCTGGCAATTTTCTGCCACAGTAGTACCACCTTCTTTCCATGGGGTGATGTGGTCTGCCTCCATTTCCTCAAGCTCGAAATGTTTGCCACAATGTACGCAAATACCTTTTTGCCGCTCGTATGCCTCACGCTTTTGCTTTTTGTCGAAGGTGCGGAAACTGAGGTCGCGTAGGTCACCACTCAATACATAACGGTAGATGCCTGCTTTCTTCATAATCTCGTCATCTTCCATCAAATCATGTATCTGTTTTTCGAGAGCATCCGTATCATACACATTTTCACCAAACTCATCATACATGGCACCCCAATCTAATCCTTTCATTTCACGACGATATTTTGGAAAAGTGGAACGTATCCATGTGACGATAGACATGAAGTAAGCCCACAATTTGTTGGCATTCGGGTCATACTGGTGTTGTGCCATATAATCATCAACCTTAGCAATACCGTCATGACGTGCAGCCCATTTGAGAATGGTTGAAAGATACGCTTGTTCTATGGCAGTACCATTTAAGAAGTCGGCACCAAGTTTGTAAGCCGGACAACCGTTCTTTGAAAAATAACGGCGGGCATCTGTAACAAACGGCCCTGTATAGACAGCATTGAGAAGTTCTTGGTCAAGTAATTTTTCTCCTGCTATGTTGATAACTCTAAACCAATCCAACTTCTCTTTGTCTGTTCCCTTACAAAAATATACCGTCAGTTCATAATTCAAGAACTTTTCTTTTTCCTCGTTTGTCAAGGTTGAGAAATAGAGAGTGCCACGGTCTTTGTCCTCTATATTAAATCCGTGGGTGAAGAACTCACAGATGGACAACGTGCGCTGTTGCCCGTCAATCATTTCGTAATTTCCATCTTCGCCGACACTCCAATACATAATGTTAAGAGGAAATCCTTTTAATATGGTATAGATAACAGCCTGCTGCTGTTTCGTATCATATCGGAACTCTCGTTGATAGGGTGGACGGATATCCAATTTTTCACCATAACCTTTAACGCCAGTATCAGCATTGTTGCAATAGCCGTCTATGAGATCGGTTATCTTTATTGATTTTTGTTCTATTTTCATAATTGCTTATTTTTACGGCAGATAAGAATTCGAGGATAAGTTTGAATGTATGTCTTTTCGTCTACTTTATAGTAAGTTTTTCCATGAGGTGGTGTCTTTACTTCTAATACAGCTCCATCATTCAATTTCGTCACACGCTTTTCTTTCCCATTTTTATCAACTTGTATCTGTTCACCATATATTTTGCTTGCCATTCCAAACCATGTTTTGGTAATACCTATAATATCAAACTGATCTGGATTGTATTTATCAAGAAATGTTACAGGAACTCCCATTATCCCATCATAATCGCATGGAATATCCTCTGTCTTGTCTACATTAATCGCATCAAAGTTATCATACTTAGGATAGTTTGAAGCAATATATTTCTTGTATAAAATTATATCTTCATGTCGTTCTTTATAATCAAGATTAGTGAACCATCTAACACCTTTGACTTTAATAAATTTCCGTCCTTTATCATCAATACCACACCCTGCAGCATTTAATTCGTAATTATCAGGAACCCAAAACTTCCTATCTCCACTATGAATACTTGCACCCATCCATATTTTTCCTTCTTTTATTAAAGGGAATATTTCTTTAGTAGTATTGGCATTTACATTCCCAATAATCAAGAACTTCTTATCATACTCAATCAGTTGGGCTACATACTCTCTGAACAAAGAAAACGGTGGATTCGTGACAACAATATCCGCCTCTTTTAGGAGTTCAATACACTCTGGACTTCTGAAATCGCCATCTCCTTTTAATGGCATAACTCCTATTTCTTCAGCATCTGGAGTCTGATTCCCATTTTTGTCACCCTCATAAACAAGATATACCGCTTTTTCGCATTGACCTTGTGAGAACAAGTCTACATCTTGGTTTTTATAGCAAGTTGTTATCAACTTCTTCAAGCCGAGAAACTCAAAGTTATAAGCAAAATATGTGAAGAAATTGCTAACACGTGGGTCGTCGCAATTGCACAGCACGGTTTTACCACGAAAATGTTCGCGATAATGTTTCAGTTCATTATTAATATCTTCAAGCTGAGTGTAGAACTCATCTTTCTTTGCTTCTTTCGCTTTATTTAGGTTTTTGTTTGCCATATTTCTGTTTTTGTTTTTTTCATGTTCTTAATAATCTTCATCATTTAGAACATAATGTAAAGTTATTAAAACTACATTTTGCCTACAAAGTTAACAAATTAAGTTGAGAGTTTGGTTCTTTTATAAATGAATTTGTACAAGAAATGCAAAGTATATATTCTTGTACTGCTATATAACAATTACGGTTATGTTCGTTAAAGGATATGACCGTAATATCTGTATTTGTTTATAGTCGGTTATCGCCTGCTCTATGCTCATTTCCTGGTCTTGCATCTGTTCAAGGCGCAGTGAGGCAACCTGTGCCATCCATTGTTTGAAAGGCTCAGCTTTAGGTGATGGTATAGACTGGATGATACGGAAAAGCTGTTCTGTATCAGCCACATCTGTCAATCGCATTTTTCCGTCAGTGGCACGCATTTTCAACTGGTGACAATTTGTCACCGGTTCAAATCCTTCTTCTTTTAATCGCTGTTTCAGCTTATTCCAATATTTTCTTGATGTTTGATAATCCTTACTTTCAGCAAGAATGCCAACAACATCAACAATGGAGAAATACCATTTCTCCTCATTGTCGTCCCATACGGTACGAACTTTTCTTTCCTCAAACAGCTTGATTATTTCCTTCTTTGCCATACGCTGTATGTTTAATATAACTCTGTTTTTGAGCTATGCGAATTTTTCGATTGGCTCACTTTATAAGCTCCGCCACAGGAATGTTGCTCAACGACTCAAGATATTGGCGACGGCAGTCAGACACCATTTTCATAACCTCCGTTGCGAGAAGAGCCTCGTTGATATCTATGTTGCGTGACTTCTTGTGTGGATAAGCATCCAGCAGTTCCACGGCACGTCCCACGGTGATGTCTGTGGTGTCTCTCGAAGGCTGATACACAGGCTCCTCGCTCTTTTCCCAGCCAGAGTTCTCGTTTATCAGGTTTACGGCACAAAGCCGGTACAGCAGGTCTGTGGTGATACGTATAGGTATGCCCGTGAGGTCCTTTAGCTCAAGAGCGTTATGAGGCTCTTTTCCTTCTGAAAAACGCTTACATATATGGCCCAATATAATCATGCTCATAGCCATCTGCCTCTCATGGCACACGTCCTCGGTTTTGACAAGGAAAGCGTAATGGTCCATGTTCTGGCTCATATAGCTAAGCTCGGCGCAGAACAGGCAGATATACCAGGAGACGAGTATCCACAGCATGAACAGCGGCAGTGCGGCAAAAGAGCCGTATATGGCGTTGTAGCTTGTGAGGAATATCTGACAATAAATATAGAACGACTGTAGTAAAAGCATGGCCGTTCCTGCTATTATCCCCGGCACGACAGCCATGGAGAACCTTACTTTTGTGTTGGGCATGAAAACATAGAGGGCTGTGAATACCCCCGACATAAGAACAAAGGTAAGCAGCTTGAGGAAAATCTTCATGGCGGTCCCGAGCAGGATATATGCCTGCAGGCGCTCTGCAACTGTATAGATGAAGATGTTCAGGCCAGACACGACAATTATGCCGACTGGTACGAGGAACAGCAGTGCGGTATAGTCAATGACCACTCTGGCAGGAGAGCGTTTCTCCTTGACCTGCCAGATGTCGTTGAATACAGTCTCCACGCTATATATAAGTGACAGCACGCTGTAGAGCATGAACACCAGTCCTACCCCGATAATCACTCCGCTTCTGGCATGGGCAAGATAAGACTGTGCGAAGCCTATTATGGTGTCTGCCGCCTGTGGCTGGCTCTCAAGTGCGCTGTGCAGCCACTGGGTTATGTAGTCGTCAAGACCAAAGCCGCGGGCCACTGCAAACACCACCGCCACCACTGGCACTATGGCAAGCATTGTGCTGAATGACAATGCCGGGGCGTATGAAAAATGGCCTCGCTCTATGAAGAAGATTATTGACAGATATAGTTTCCTTATGCAATTGAGCAATAACATGAGCGGACGCGGAACATTCGCCTCGTCTTTTTGCCATATCCCCACATTAAGGAAATGCTTTATCTTTGTCAAAGTCATCTTCATAATCTTTTTCAATTAATAATTATGCATTAAAAACGTCGTCCCATGCGGCGCATAATTCTGTCATAGTGCCGAATACGATGTTTGCGCCCTCGTTTGCGAGAGCCTCGTCGGGCAGAGGACCGCTGTTTACGGCAATAGTAAAGCATCCGGCACTTACACCGGCTTTTACTCCAAGAGGCGCATTCTCCACAACAATGGTCTCGCATGGCTTTAGGCCTCCCACTTTTTTCATTCCCATCAGATATGGGTCGGGAGCTGGCTTGCCATTCTTTACATCGTAGGCTGTGACAATGCTCTCCTCTTTTATGAAGTTGCCAAAGTCGTTGACAAGTCGTGCAATCAATGGCTTTTGCCCGCTTCCCGTAACAACGCCTATCGCCATTCCGCAATCCTTTATTTTCCGCATAATGGCGATAACGCCATCAAAGACAGGAGCTGTAGGCATGGAATGGAAAATGGATGTTTTCACATCGTACATTCTCTGAGCCTCGGCCTCGTCTATGTCCCGGTTTTGCTGTTGCTTTACGATAGTCCTAATAGTGTCAACGCCTCTTGCGCCCTCGGTGGCGTATGCATCGGCAGCAGTCATGTTTATATTGAATTGCGCCATGGCCTGCTGCCATGCCACTGCATGGTTGGGCATACTGTTGTAGAGTACGCCGTCCATGTCAAACAGAACAGCCTTGGGGCAGAAAGTCCCAAGGCCGTTATCCGTAATGTATTTCTTAATCGAGTGTTCTAACATTGTCATTATTTCCCGTTAGCCAAACGCTCTTGGATAGCCTTGCTCTCTGCCTCATAGCCTGGCTTGTTGAGCAGTGCGAACATGTTCTTCTTGTAAGCCTCTACACCAGGCTGGTTGAATGGGTTTACGCCAAGAAGGTTTCCGCTGATTCCGCAGGCAATCTCGAAGAAGTAGATAACCTCGCCAAGATAGAACTCGTTGAGCTCAGGCATGCAGACACGCATGTTTGGAACGCCGCCGTCAACGTGTGCCAGGCGTGTGCCAAGCTCTGCCATCTTGTTTACATCGTCAACACGTTTGCCGGCCAGGAAGTTCAGACCGTCAAGATTTTCCTCGTCGTTGGGGAAGAGGAGAGTGTGGTTTGGAGTCTCGATGCTGATGACGGTCTCAAAAATTGTGCGCTCGCCCTCCTGAATCCACTGTCCCATGGAGTGCAGGTCGGTAGTGAAGTCGCATGATGCGGGGAATATGCCCTTGCCGTCTTTTCCCTCGCTCTCGCCATAAAGCTGTTTCCACCATTCGCTCATAAAGTGGAGCTTTGGCTGATAGTTGACCATAATCTCAATTTTCTTGCCGGCCTCTGCATAGAGGGCGTTACGTGTTGCGGCATACTGTGCTGCAATGTTCTCGCTGAACGGAACATCTTTGCCACAAGCCTTCTCCATGGTCTGTGCGCCCTCAACAAGTTTCTGTACATCGAAACCCGCGCATGCGATAGGAAGCAGACCGACAGGGGTGAGGACAGAGAAACGTCCGCCTACATTGTCAGGTATGATGAAAGAAGTGTAGCCTTCCTTGTCTGCGCATGTGCGTGCGGCACCTTTCTTTGCGTCGGTAACGGCTACGATTACCTTGCGTGCCTCTTCCTTGCCACGCTGCTCCTCGCACTGTTTCTTCAACAGACGGAAAGTAAGGGCGGTCTCTGTGGTGGTGCCAGACTTAGATATGTTGATTACGCCAAACTTTTTGTCTTTGAGGTATGCTGTAAGCTCAGAGAGATAGTCCTCGCCAATGTTGTTACCTGCAAAAAGAATTGTAGGATTTTTCTTGTCGTTTACAAGCCATGCAAAAGAATTGCTGAGAGCCTCTATAACGGCACGTGCGCCAAGATAGCTGCCGCCGATACCTGCAACAACTACGACCTCGCAGTTCTCACGGAGAGTGTTTGCGCAATCCTGAATTTTGCCAAGAAACTCTGCTGTGATAGATGACGGCAAATGCAGCCAGCCAAGAAAATCGTTACCTGGGCATGTGCCATTCTCAAGAGCTTCCTGAGCAGCCTTTACTGCTGGCTCGTAAGCAGCCACCGCACCCTCTTTAAGGAACTGGGTGGCCTTTGTGATATCCAAACTGATGTTCTTCATTTTGTTATTTGTTAGTTAATTATTTTAATTATTGGCCCCCCTCACTCCCCCAAGGGGGGACGCACAAACTTGCTTTGTTGTATAGAGCTCTCCCCCTTGGGGGAGTTGGAGGGGGCTCCTTATCTAAACGAATCTGTGAGCAATTTTATCTCAATCTGCGGACTTATGCGCTCGTAGAGAATGTTGTAGACTGCATCGAGGATTGGCATGTTGACGTGCATGTGGCGGTTTATCTCCTTCATACATTTTGTGCCGAAATATCCCTCCGCTATCATCTCCATCTCTATCTGCGCGCTCTTCACCGAGTAACCTTTTCCTATCATGGTGCCGAATGTCCGGTTGCGGCTGAAATTAGAATAGCCCGTAACGAGCAGGTCGCCAAGATATACAGAGTCGTATACATTGCGGCCGATGGGGTGGATAGCCATGAGGAAGCGGTTCATCTCCTGAACAGCGTTGGCCATCAGCACCGCCTGGAAGTTGTCGCCATATTTCAGACCGCCACAGATACCGGCGGCAATGGCATAAACGTTTTTCAGAACCGACGAGTATTCGATACCGATTACGTCGAGAGATGTCTTGGTCTTTATGAAATCAGATGTCAGCACGTCGGCAAAAGCCCTCGCCTTGTCAATATCGGCGCATCCCACGGTGAGATACGACAATCTCTCGAGTGCCACCTCCTCTGCATGTGACGGTCCGCCAATACATGCGAGGTTGTCGTACGGGACATCGTAGACATGGTGGAAATATTCAGAGCATGCGAGATTTTCGTCGGGCACAATGCCTTTTATTGCAGTGATGACATATTTGTCTCTGATGCGTGTTTTCAGCTTGCGCAGGTGGTTTTTAAGATATGGCGACGGGGTGACGAAGACCAGGGTGTCGTAGGCCTCAACAATCTTGTTTATGTCTGACGAGAAGAAAATCTCATCAACATTGAAGTGGGCGCCGACAAGATAAGCCGGATTGTGTCCAAGCCTTTTGAAGTCCTCGATACGGTCGTCGCGGCGCATATACCAGCCGATGTGGTGGGTATGTCCCACAACAATCTTTGCAATGGCGGTAGCCCAACTTCCGCCACCTATGATGGCTATTTTTCCGCAGTCGAACATTATGGTAATTATGAGTTTTGAGTTACGAATTACGGGTTTTGAATTGTCGGCAAAGCCGGTTATGAATAATTTAATTATTAATTCTTAATCGCAGCGAAGCGAGGATAATTCAAAATTATTTGCAAGCTTATCGGCAAGCGGTCGTAATCCGTAACTTCAAATTTCTAATTCTTTGCTTTCTCTATCCAGCTGCCTATCTCGTCGACAGTCGGCTTCTCGTACCCCAGTTTGTACTTCTTGTTTATCTCGCCAAGTTTCTGCTGCAGTCCCTGAGCCTTCTCATCGCAGATGTCGCTGATGAGGTTGTAGCCTGCCTTGCGCAATACGT
Source organism: uncultured Prevotella sp. (assembly GCA_902477645.1). Lineage (GTDB taxonomy): Bacteria > Bacteroidota > Bacteroidia > Bacteroidales > Bacteroidaceae > Prevotella. The sequence continues at coordinate 37,996 of CABSIA010000005.1, forward strand.
ACACCCATTCCTCGGCAACTCCCAGCTCAGCCCATTCTGCTATGCTGCTTTGCGGTATTTTCTTCTCGGGTTTCATTTGCGGGAAGAACAAAACCTCCTGTATGTAGGTCTTGCCCGTCATAAGCATAACGAGGCGGTCGATGCCGATACCTATGCCGGATGTCGGCGGCATGCCGTATTGCAGGGCGCGCAGGAAGTCGTGGTCGATAATCATGGCCTCGTCGTCGCCCTTATCGGCGAGCCTCATCTGGTCAACAAATCTCTCCTCCTGGTCTATCGGGTCGTTAAGCTCAGAGTAGGCGTTGGCAAGCTCCTTGCCGTTTACCATAAGTTCGAAACGCTCTGTGAGTCCCGGTTTTGAGCGGTGTTTCTTTGTAAGAGGCGACATCTCGACAGGATAGTCGGTGATGAATGTAGGCTGAATGTAGGTGCCCTCGCAAAACTCGCCAAACAGCTCGTCGATGAGTTTTCCCTTGCCCATAGTCTCGTCTACGTCCATGCCCTTCTGCTTGCAGAACTCACGAATTTCGTCCTCGCTCTTTCCGTCGCAGTCGAAGCCGGTTTTCTCCTTAATGGCCTCGAGAATTGGCAGCCTGCGGTATGGCGCCTTGAAGCTGATAATCTGTCCGTCGATCTCGCGCTCAGGCTTGCCGTTGACGGCTGTGCAGACAGTCTCAAGCAATTTCTCGGTGAACGACATCATCCAGTTGTAGTCCTTGTACTGCACATACAGCTCCATACAGGTAAACTCTGGGTTGTGGTTGCGGTCCATGCCCTCGTTACGGAAATTCTTGCCAATTTCGTATACGCCCTCAAATCCGCCTACGATGAGCCGCTTCAGATATAGCTCTGTGGCAATTCTCATGTACATATCGACGTTCAGGGCGTTGAAATGGGTGATGAACGGACGTGCCGACGCGCCGCCGGCAATAGCCTGCAGTGTCGGGGTCTCAACCTCGGTGTATCCGGCCTCGTCGAGAACTTTACGGATTGTGCGCAAAACTGTAGCGCGCTGAAGGAATGTGTCCTTAACGCCGTCGTTTACTATCAAATCGACGTATCTCTGGCGGTAGCGCAATTCCGGGTCGTCGAACTTGTCGTATGCCACTCCGTCCTTGTATTTTACGATAGGCAACGGTTTCAGGCTCTTGCTCAGAAGAGTTATCTCGCGGGCATGAACGGAAATCTCGCCTGTCTGTGTGCGGAAAACGAAACCTCTCACACCGACGAAGTCGCCGATGTCCATAAGTTTCTTGAAAACCTTGTTGTATAAATCCTTGTCCTCGCCGGGGCAAATGTCGTCGCGTGAAATATAAACCTGTATGCGTCCCTTGCTGTCCTGCAGCTCTGCAAAACTTGCCTTGCCCATCACACGGCGGCTCATAAGCCTGCCGGCTACAGAGACCTCTCGTGGCTCTGCGTCGTCACTGAACTCGTCACGTATGTCGGTAGAAAACGCATTTGTGGGAAACTCTGCCGCAGGATATGGCTCAATGCCCATATCCCTCAGTTCCTGGAGACTTTGGCGGCGGCCAATCTCCTGTTCACTTAGCTCTAAAATGTTCATAAAATCTATTCGAATATTTTTATGGTTGCAAATTTACTAAATATTTCTGAAAGACCATGCTTTTTAATAATCTTTTTACCTTTCGCAGGGCGCAACTCTTGATAAGAAACATTTATGGAGTTTGTAGGGCCGCTATGCATAGCGGCCGCACATGCCCATTAAAACCATATCATTATAAAATGCGCTGCCCGGTGTTGTTGAATCTCAACATATATTCGGGCACGCAACTCCGGATGTTGTTGGCGAGAAGCTCGATGACGGAAAATCTGACGTACGATTTCGACAATGCCAATATCACCTCTCTTGTCGGTATCGGTATGGCAAACGGCCTGACCAGACGTTTCTGTTCGGCTGTAAGCTGAGTGAGCGCGAGCTCGGGAATGAAAGTCATGCCCTTGCCGCTCTCTACCATTCTCATGAAAGTCTCGATGCTGCCAAGCGAGTACGACGACTGGCTGAGGCTTGCTGACTTCAGCTGGCAGAACTTCACCATCTGGTTTCTGAAACAGTGCCCCTCGTCGAGAAGCCACAGAAACTCTTTGCTCAGGTCGGAGATTTTTATAGTGTTTTTTTCGAATATTGGGTCGTTCTCTGCCACATATCCCATAAACTGCTCATAAAAAAGGGTTATTTTCTGATAGTTTTCGAGGTCTTCCACATTGACCATTATCCCCGCGTCAATCTCGCCTTTGTCTATGGCTCTCTTCATCTCCGAGGTCTTCATTTCCAGCACTTTCATCTCCAGTTGCGGGTTCCCGGCCTGCATCTGCGAGAAAAACCGTGGCAGCAGATATGGGGCTATGGTCGGCAAAATTCCTATGCGCAGGCTGCCGGCTGTCGATCTCTTCTCCTCAGCCACAATCTCCTTTATTTTCTTAGCTCTCAGCAAAACCTTCCATGCCTGCTCCACTACAAGCCGGCCTATCGGGGTAGGCACAACCTGCTGTGGCGAGCGCTCGAATATCTTTATGTCAAGCTCCTGCTCCAGTTTCTGCACCATGGCGCTGAGCGTGGGTTGCGTAACGCCACATGCTTCGGCGGCCTTGGCGAAATGGCGTGTGCGGTAAACCGCCACTATGTATTCCATTTGTTGTAATGTCATGGCTCCCAAATATTTATTTTCTGCAAAAATAGTGAAAAAAGATGATAGTGCAAAGTATTTATAAAGGTAAAATAGGGCATGATAGATTTTTTCTATTAAAAGATTGTTAAAGCCGTTTGTTGGTTTGAAACTAATAACTTAACTTTGCATCAGAAAAAAAAAGTATAACTTTAAACATTTTGAATTATGAAAGAACTTAAAGGAACAAAGACCGAGAAAAACCTTATGGATGCGTTTGCTGGTGAGTCACAGGCACGCAACAAGTATTCATATTTTGCGTCGAAGGCAAAGAAGGAAGGCTATCAGCAGATTGCCGCCCTGTTTGAGGAGACTGCCAACAACGAGAAGGAGCACGCAAAGATGTGGTTCAAGTATCTTGAGGGCGGAGCCGTAAAGGACACCATGTCGAACCTGAAGGCCGCCGCCGAGGGCGAGAACTATGAGTGGACTGACATGTACGACCGTATGGCAAAAGAGGCAGAGGAAGAGGGCTTCACCGAGATTGCCGCCAGAATGCGCATGGTTGCCGACATTGAGCGTCATCACGAGGAGCGCTACCGCAAGCTCTTGAAGAACATCGAGGACGGCATAGTATTCTCGCGCGAGGGCGACACCGTATGGCAGTGCCGCAACTGTGGCCATATCGTAGTGGGCAAGAAGGCCCCAGAGGTTTGCCCTGTTTGCGACCATCCGCAGAGCTATTTCGAGGTGCGCGCCGAGAATTGGTAAGCAACTGCTTTAACCTTAAAAAATAGCAATAGTAAAAAACTCCTCTTCCGTTTCACCGATATTAAGGGTAAAGCGGGAGAGGAGTTTCGGTTTATGGTAATTTTACTAAACACCTAACACTATATTGGCATCAATATTCAGATTGACACACATGCTGCGTGCCACTTTTAATGTAGGCTCGCATTTGCCTGAAATGTACTCTCCGAAACGTGACGGACTTACTCCAATTCGTTCAGCCATAGACTTTTGAGTTAATCCCAATTCTTGCATTCTTAACTTCAATACATCAATCAGTTTTGGTTCTCCTAATGCAAAATGTTGTTCAGAATAATCGGCTACAAGATTAGACAACAACTCAAGCTCAATGCAGTTGGCATCAGTTTTTGGAGTGTTGTCATCAACAAGTGGCAAAAGTTGTTCTACTCGGTTGAGTGCCCATTCGTACTGTTCTTTTGTTTCAATTTTTGTCATGGCTCTTTCTTATATCGTTGAACAATCTGTAATTTTATCATATTCAGCATGTGTGCCGATAAATCGTATATACACAAACTGTATTGTAAATTTTATTACTACTATCAGCCTGTAGTTGTTTCCTTTAATATTAAAAACGTAATGTTGATTACCAACATTGTCTACACTGTTGAATGTTTTTTTTAACATCTGCAAAACACGTCCAATTGCTCCGCTTGACAATTGTTGTCCATTCTTGTAAGGCAACTTTCGTATCTGGATGCGCTTGGGCATATTCTTTCAATGCCTGTTCGGTAAAGATTCTCATCTTTTTGTTATTATATGTTTGCCTGCAAATTTACTTTTTTTTTCTGATACATCCAAGGATTTTTTATAAAATGCGAGATTTTACTATGTTTGTGATATAAAATTGTTGGTATATGTTTTATTATAGTAATCCGTTGGCGGAATTAAATTCTTACAATCTTATAATCTAATAAATCTGTGAATGGGAAGGCAATATATCATGTTAGAAGGCTGTAGGGCCGCTACGTGTAAC
>CABSIA010000006.1 GCA_902477645.1 uncultured Prevotella sp.
TACACATGAGGCAAAAAAGTCATCTTAGCACGTCAAATCATCTCGCAAGAAAAAACGCTGCGGAATTAAGGTAAATCAGATGTCCTATGAAGAAAGCAATGTTACACACTAAGGTTTCCGTAAAGCTCCGTAAATCTGAGCTTCGTGAAGAATGGTATCTCTATCTGGAGGCATATCCAGTGTTTAAAGCTGGATGTGAGAAACCACAGCGAGAGCGTGAGTATCTCAACCGTATCATCACCACTCCCATGTGGGACAGAACACGTCCTGCACGGCTTAATGCCAATGGAGAACAATCCTTTAAACCCAAACGTGACCAGAACGGCATCATTGTCTGTCGCTCTAAACGTGACCGTGAAATCTGCATCTTTGCTGATAATGTCCGCAACCTCCGTCAACATGAGTATGACAATGCCGAACTTTACTCTGAGACAGACCAAGCTATGGTGGAGAAGATAGAGATGGGCAAGACCAACTTTATTGATTACTTTGAAAAGGTTGCTGATAATCGGCATAAGAGAGGTTCAAAGTCCATCATCGTCAATTGGAATCGTGTATATGAACTTATCAAAATTTATGCTGATGGTGACTTCTTCCCATTCTCAAAGGTTACGCTGAGAATGATTGAGAGCTTCAAGACATTCTTGATGACAGCTCCACAAGGTGGTGGCAAGTCTGGTATTATATCTCAGAACACAGCAGCTACATATTTCGCCATTTTCAAGGCTGCCGTGCATCAAGCTTTCATCGATGGCTATCTTGATATTGACATTGCTGCAAAGGTCAAGGGTATTCAGGAGGAGGAAAGTCGACGTGAACATCTTACCATAGATGAACTGAACCTACTGGCTGCAACACCATGTGATTATCCTATGCTCAAAAAGGCAGCTTTGTTTAGTGCTCTTACTGGACTTCGTCATTGCGATATAATGAAGATGAAATGGCGTGAACTATCAAAAGAAGGTGACCATTACCGCCTCAACTTCAATCAGAAGAAGACAGGCGGAGTGGAATATATGCCAATCTCAGACCAGGCTTATCTTATTTGCGGTGAACCTAAAGCCCCGGACCAATTAGTGTTCGAGGGACTTCAGGCACCATCATGGATAAACAAGCCTGTAAAGAAATGGGTGGAGAATGCCGGTATAAAGAAGAAAATCACGTTCCATTGTTTTAGGCACTCGTATGCAACCAATCAACTAACCAAAGGCACAGACTTGTTTACCGTCAGTAAGATGCTTGGACATACCAATATCAAGACCACGCAGATATATGCCAAGGTGGTTGACTCCAAGAAGGAGCAAGCAGCCGATGCCATCAAACTTGTTCTTCATAGTGATGTGACGGAATAATCACTCTTTCCCTTATCTGCCACTTATGCGTTATGTATAGGTGGCTTTTTCTTTTTATTTCCCTTTTCTTTGGTTTACTTAATACGCAATGGCATACGGAACGCTTCCGTATGTACTACCGTACCTTCAGAAAAATGCAGTTGTCTATATTAAAGTTTGTTATTAAAAATCAATCGCTTACGACTCTTATTTATTTCTTTTAATATGGTATAAGATACGGTGCAATCCTTGCCCATTTCCGCATCTTGTAAACATCCATAAATAACACTAATTTTGCTGCCGAATTCAATAACGAACTTGACTGCGCAGTCATAATCCGTAACAATTTAAAAGTAAATAAACAAATGGAAAATCAAAGAAAACAATCCGACAATGTGCCGACATTTGATATGATTCCGATGTTAATGGCAAACCTTCTGGAGGACAACAAAATTCTTTCTGCAAAGATTGATGCTCTCAATAAGAAGATAGGCACGGTTACACCAGCCAACAGGAAAGGTGATGACAATGAGCGTATGGATGTGACTGAAGCACAGAGATACATTCCCGGTCATCCTGCAATCCAAACCATCTACGGATGGACTTCAAACGGTCAGATACCTTATCATAAGATTGGCAAGCGTATCTATTTCGTTAAGTCAGAACTTGACGAATGGCTGTCTCACGGTCAGCGTAAATCAGAAGATACTCTGAACAAAGAGGCAGAAGAGTATGTAAAACGTCATCCCAAATATTCACATTATTAATTATTATGACTATGAATATTCAAAACAAAATGTCAAAAGAGGAGTATGCTTCTCTTTTCAAAAACACGGAAATCAAAGTTGGGGATAATTGCTATTACTGCTATTGTAAAGAAGGAGAGACAGAAATCTCGAATTTCATTATGATACCTCTTTATCTAATTCGTGATGGAGTAACTGCCACGCGTGTTTTCATTCTCCGTAACAAACTGGGATGTGAAGTTCGAATTGAGTTCTCAATCGAGGAAATGACTGCACTTCCAAAATTTCGCATTCGTATTGAACGAGAAGTGAACTTTATGTGGTATGGAACATCTGCCAAGTTTAACAAACTCCGTGGCATTCTTTATTCAAGCATGGAGGTAATAACCAAAATATCCACACTCGGATGGCAGAAGCAGGGATATTATGCTTTCGGTAACGGTGTAGTATATGATGGTAATTGGTTCCCTATTGACGAAGAAGGCATTGTGCGACTCTCGTCTTCATTGGGTTCTTTCTATCTCCCTGCTTTCTCTAAGATGAATGAGGATAATGCGGACAAATTTCTATTTGAGCAGAAGTTTGTTCACCATGCCGAAAGCACAGTACGCTTTTATGCCTTTGCCAGCCAAATGATTGTTGTATATGGAGAGAATGCCATTATAGGCATTTGTTACATCATCGTGTGTCTGTTTCGTGACATCATCATCCGATATAGACGAGAGTTCCCTTCCCTATTTTTATTTGGTCCCAAAGGAACTGGTAAAACAGCTTTCGGTGAATTGCTGCAAAGTCCATTCATCTATTGTGGTGATCATCCCAACCTGCGCACATCTACCATGCCGAGCCTTGCCATTGTGCTTTCTCAGGCTGAGAATGCAATGATGCATCTTGATGAATACAAAAATGACATAGATGTGGAGAAAGTTGAGCTATTGAAAGGCTTGTGGGACTGCCAAGGACGTAGCAAGTTGGATATGGAGACCCATAAGCGTGAGCAGTCAAAAGTTCTTAGTGGTGTAATCGTCAGCGGTCAGGAGAAACCAACCGTTGATATCGCTCTATATTCTCGTCAGTGTGTTTTACCATTTCACAAAGATACTCATACCGTAGAGGAAAAAGCTAACTTCCGAATCTTGAAAGATTACGAGCATGAAGGAACTTCATACGTTGTTGTCGAGCTCTTGCAGATACGAAAACAGTTTGAACATTCGTATGCATCATGCTATGAACAAGCCGTAAAGGATATATGTTCAGCCATAACTTATAGTATCGACGAGCGCATTCTCCACAACTGGTCAGTAATCCTTGCATCCTTTATGGCTTCGTGTGACCATATCAAGTTCCCGTTCTCATACTGTCAGGTATTCCAAACCGTCATTAGTGGTGTTGAATATCAGAATGAGGAATGTTTGCACAGCAATGAACTGAGTATATTCTGGAAGACTGTTGACTATCTCAAACAAGATAATCAAATCTTCGGTCTCTGTGATTATCGTATTCACGAATACACATCATTGAAAGTTGATATCAAGATTGATGGGAAAAGACAATCAGTCACACGTAATTTTGGCAGTTCAAAGAAAATTCTGATGATACCTACTAACAGCAGACTCTTTGCCTTGTACACGCTGCACCTCCAGAGAACTCATGAGAAGGTTATCCCAGAGAACACTCTGAAATATTACATTGAAAACTCCCCAGAGTATATTGGCAAAATGAATAGCGTACGTTTCGCATCCATAGAGAATGTAAAGGACTGGCCTCGGCAGTACGAGCTGAAGATACCGAACTGCCAGCCACGTCTGAGTGAGAAACCGGTACAGGCATTCTGCCTCGACTTCGATGCCGTAGAGGCTGCATATGGAACAAATCTCTACTCCGATTACATGGGCTTTGATTTAATCCACACTTCGTGATTGCATCTACACTTTCTACAATATCTACAATATTGATATACAATTATTTATCTAATAATAACTATATATACAAATGAAACTTCTCTTCAACTTAAAATCTTCTTTTCCCTTTTTTAAAAATAAGGGAAAAAGAAAAACGAGCTTGCTCGTAACTCACTAATAACAGCAGTGCAAACATACTTAATATGACACGTTTTATAAAAACGGGTAGCCTAATACCCATTAACATTCGTTAAGGGTTTAGGCTGCCACTCCAAAGGAGTTCCAAAGGGGAGCAAGCTCTGGCAGAATTAAGCATTCAACCCCATACATCTTAATCATTTTCAAAGTCTGGCAAATCATTGCTGGCCAATCGGTCGAAGTCAGAGCGGAAGAGACGGTCTTGTATAACTCTGTACTTTTCAAATTCAGATTCTGCATATTCCTTGGCAGCTTCAGCAGTTACCTTTCCTGCATCTTGTAAGATTTCACGGTCTGTGGCATCAAGGAACTTGTCTATACGTTTCTCCCAATCTTCCATAGTCATGGGAATATGACGTTCTGCCATATCTTTAGCAATATCAAGGTAAGCGTTGACAAGACGTCCCATTGCCTGCAGTTCGTTTTCTTTCAGATAATTCTTTGCTATAGATACATCAGTCTTGATAATCTTACCATCTGGTGCCTTCGCCCATGTGGTCAGTCCCATGTGTTCCTTCTCCGCATTAGCACGCTCAACGATAAGCTCTGCAGCAGTATGTCCATGTATGGCATAATGCATCTTATTCTGCACCTTCTTGAAAAAACGTCTAGTGATTGGAGCCTCCTTGTTATAGTCTATTGCCGTTGCGTAAATGTCTGTTAGTTTTTGATAGAAGTTGCGCTCAGACATACGTATCTCACGGATTTCCTCCAATAGTTGCTCGAAGTAATCCACACTAATGAAAGAGCCATTCTCCATACGCTTCTTATCGATGACATAACCACGGATGGCGAATTGTCTTATTACATATGTACACCACTGACGGAATTGTGTGGCACGGATGGAGTTGACACGATATCCAACAGAGATTATAGCATCGAGGTTGTAGAACTTTGTAAGATAGTTCTTACCATCAGCAGCAGTTGCCGAGATTTTCTCGGTAACTGAATCTTCGACAAGTTCTTCACTTTTGAATATATTTTTCAAGTGTAGTCCTATATTATCTGTAGAGCAATCAAACAATGTTGCCATTGCCTTCTGTGTAGCCCACACGGTCTCATCTTTATACAGTACTTGTATTCCTTCTTCTTTCCCTGTAGCCACAAATGTCAGGAACTCTGCTGTACTATTTCGTATTTCAAATTTCTTTGCCATAATTTCAGCTAAACGTGTATTTGTTAAATAGAAAATTTATAGTCACTATCTCTCATTTGTCGCTCTTAAACATCCCATTACTTTGCCTTCTTCATCTAGTGTATAAGTACCACTCACGACAAGCCACATAGGAAGATTAGGCATTTTATTATAACCATGTAATCCTATGATATTTTTTTCACCAAGAACATACCACAATATTTTCTTGTGATTCGTCTTGAGATAATCCAATAGTGGTTTCTTCCTAACTAAAAGATAATTTTTTGACAGCTCCACTGCTCCTGCATCAAAACATATTGTTTTGCCATCTTTATCTAAGAAGGCTCCTTCCTCGTCTCCATATTGCATCCCAAGACCATCAAATAATTGTTTTGAAGGCATAAGACAGTAAAAGGCAGTTTCTTTAGAATGGTCTTCTTCTGCCTCCCACAAATAACCGATTGTGGTAACCTCTGTATGAGTTATGAACCGATTCGCTTTCCTATCATATATATCCCTTTTTGTTAGTCCTTCAATATCAAAATATTTATATGCTGGTGACCAGTAATATTCACGATAAAATAATTCGTACCTGTCAGAGCATTCGGGCATCCATCTCCCTCCAAAATTTTGCTTTGAAGCCCATTCATAAACAAGAGGCAATTCATCTTCATTAATGATACAACTTCTTACTTGATACCAAAGTTTTTTGTATATATCACCTTTCCCATGTGGTTCATTCCAAGTAGGATAACATTCCAATGCAAGCCAACCACATCCCTCGTCATCTGTTAATTCTATAATTGGCTCGGCTGCAGGAATATCATCTTTTATAGTAAGCCAATCAGATATGTCATGCTCCCAATTATTATATTTTCCCCCATTCCACCAAAAATTTTCTTTGAGAACTATTTCTTGACTATTCTCATTTACTCGAATAAGAGTTGTTGGATCTATATCCCGAACAGCAGGTTCCCAAGTCCCCTCATATTCTACGGCATTATTACTCCATGAATGTTCTATTTTTTCGACATTATCTGCTACACGAGCTAACAATTCATGTAAGACCAACCACTGATATTTCTTGCCAATTCGTTCATTTGGTATAGTTGAGCGCCCTCTACCAGAACCAATTTTCTTGTCAAATTCACCATGCTTCTCTTCTCTGTACCCATACTTATCAATAATAAGCTTTATTGCTACATTACTCAGACTTTCTGCGTCAATTTTCCAGTTGCTCAATGCGCTTTGAAATGTATATCTTCCAAAATCTCCATAAAGACCTATGCCTGAATGTTCTGTAAACATTGAGGTAATCATGTTACACATACCTGGAGAACTCTTGTATTCTCCACATTCATCTAATATCCCTTTTATTTCCTCGTCAGACACAGGGGTAAAATCAAAAGAACTATTGTATGGTGGTCGTATCTTTTTAATATCAATACTCAGTTTTTCTCCTATAGAGATAGCGTATTCTATAATATTCCGTGCATAGTCACGCAACAAGATATGAGGATAGACTTCACACTCAACATAAAAAACCGAAGAATAAATGTATTCACACAAACTTGCCAAATGTTCTTTTGATTTTGACCTCACTGCACAACCTAATGCTACCCCATAAAGTCTTTCATGAATATATGGGTCATCTATTTTTGAAAACTTCTCCAATAGAAATATAAGTACCTGCATCCTATTATGCAAAAGTTGTACGAGGGCTTTAGTTGCTGTGTCTCTTAGCTGCCGATTTGTACTTGCTAAGAACCAAGAGAGTAAAGTTGCTCCTAACTCTACTGTTTTTTCATCCATATTAACCCTATCGCTTTCATCCCATGTCCAATTAATGATATCTTCTATTATTTTTTCTTGACTACCATAAATGCGATATAATGTAGGAATCCACTTGGCATCCCTGTCCGCTAACGGCATTGGTGCAAGCATTTTGTGAAGATAATCAGCGTTATAATAGTTTCCTGCATTAAATGCAACCTTCATAACGGTTCGGACAAAGTTATCTCTAAATTGTTCTTCACTTAGGAATTCGGCAAAATAAGTATCGAGATGTGAACCTATAGTCTCCTCTTCTCTCCAAATTAAGCTTGAAAGAACCGCATTTATAACAACTTTATTACTACGTAATTCTGCTAATGAATCATATAATTCTATCCCCTTACGTTCTGGCAATAAAATTGCTAGTGATTCCAATAAGCCACTAACCATATAAGGAGATTTTATAGTCAGTACATATTCTTCTAAGACTTTTTCATCAAATTTATATTTGTCTATAAGATATTCTGCTTGAAGAACATTCTCAAATCGCTCATACGCAAGATATATGAACTCCTCGTATTTACCAGCGGTATTTAGAAAAACATTTTTACAAAACACACCTTCTGAAATCAAGCGATCCAACAGTTCACCCTCGCTAAAAGAGCGAGGATAAATTTCTGAAAATATTTCCATAGCTGCGTCTACTGGCATTTCATGCTTTTTTTCGTCAATTGTGTATTCTATAAACTTACAGACAGCTTTCTCTACGCATTTTATCGATGAAGAGCAATTCTTGTTTTTTCTAATAGATTTTTCTATACCATCAAAAAATAAAGTCATTACCGAGGTTATGCCCTTTATCCCATCTGGTATTCTTCTGTAGTCATTTCTCCTCAATCCTTCACAGAACAAATGCAAAAATAAAGGATTACTGAATTCAGGATTGAGTAGTGGAACAGAAGGATACAATATGTCATATTCCTTAAAATAGAGTTTTACCGCCTTTTGTGTATTAGTTCCAAAACCATAATGCCTTGTCCATACACAGTAATCACTCCCAAATTCATCCCATGGAAGTATCGCGGGTTGATATGATGCACGTATACTCAAAACAAGTCCAAGCCATGGATGCTGTCGAATTTTACTAATAAAACTACGGATATTATTTTGCCAAATATTTAGTCCATGTCCTTCATTTATAGCATCTACAAAGATGATAATGCGGTGTCCTGTAACTTCAGCTTTTGCTTCAAGCATCTCCAACAATTCATCCGAAGAACCGCTAAAATAAAGCATTCTTGCCATTTGAATGAAAGGATCTTCATCGGTAATGAACTTCTGCCCTAAGAAAAGCAGACTAAACTGTTTTTCTTTTTCTCTTCTTTGTACAACATCAGCTAATAGGTGTGACTTTCCTACTCCTGCATCCCCTTCTAATATTAAGATTGGGTCGTTTATCAACTTTACTATATCTTGGTGTAAGGCATTGTAAATTTGCAAGATATCTACACTTAACCCATATAAATTACGTGATGCGTTTTTCTCTATCTCTGTAGCTCTTTCTTTAGCGACAATTTCGTTAGAGATATCTTGAATGGATTCTGCTAGTGATAACAATGACGTTAAGAATCCTTCAAGAGTTATTTTATCTATACCAACAATATTAATACTTCTTATTTGATTATTTTCTATCCGAACATTTTCGATTAAATCTAGTATATTTTTACAGAACTTATTTTTCTCAATTTTTCTACACGTATACTCTACCTTTTTCACTACATTATCAAATAATACACACAGAGCTTTTCCTCGTGATAGCACTTCAAAATATTGAAGAGGCTCAACTTCAACATTTAGTTCGGGAGTATAACGTTTGCCTAAATCTTTTATGGAGTTCACATTAAATTGCACAAAATAGTCATCAGTAAATTCTTGCTTTCCAAACCAAAATCTAAGCATACCTTGGTTGGAATTTCTTTGAAGCCTTTTAAGCAAATCTGATGTCCACCAAAATTCAAAAACGACATTAGGATTTATCTTAGTCCATCTTTCAATATAGCTGGCAATTCGGTCTTTCATACTCTTTCTGCCTGTGGTATGAGCTGCTGATGGATCTGTAGGCACAGCTATAATATACCTCCTTAGATTTGGATAGGCTTTTATCGCCTCTTTTACAGAGCCGTCTATCTGTTGATACTGTGAACTGTCAAAAGCCTTGCAGAAATATTTAGCCTGCCATGCCACAACGCTTCCATCTTCAAGAATCCAATAGCATTCCACTCCTCCATCGGGTTTTCCATTACGTTCAAATCTCTTTGCACATGGTATCTCCTCTTTGCGTGCGAGTTGACAAACAAATTCTTCGAAACCGTCATTTGCAGTTCCGTTTATGGGTCTAATATTATTGAAGTCAATATTCAACATTTTACAACATTTATTTTATTATAACGCTATTGTCCAACTCATCAAACGTAGTATCAATGAACGTATTATTCGACATCTTACTTGTATTGATTGGCTGGTAGTCATTATACAGCCTACGGACAAAGCGAAGCTCAAAAGCAAGACGGAGATCATTTGTTCCTTCATCTCCCTCTGTTTGTTTCACTTCTTTAGCAGTTATAGTTCTCACTCGTACTATCTCATAGACATCACGGATGCCTTGTTCCTTGAAATAAGGCATGAAATAGTGGAGGTCTTGTAAGGCAATAGTTGTGGGGAAGTGACTGCCAGTATAATACAGTGTAGCATTTCCATCAATGAAACTTTGGAGATACCCCTTTCGGCTGCTGTTAGTCACCAAACCTATAAGCACACGATTACCCACCTCAACAAATGCCCCCTTTTGAGGAATAACATTGGCTATTGTCTCGTATGATTTTGTATGGATAAGTTCTTCTACAAACTGTTCCAGCAACTGTCTGTTGTCCTTATTCTTTGGACGAAGAGGAAACGCTCCGATGTTTACCTCTTTGATGGTCTTGTAGAACTTAGACATTGCAACATCTGTTGGCTCGCCATCACCGGGGAAGAGAATGTATCCGCCTATCACCTCTTTCTTTAAGGCTTTGGCATTGTAGTCCTTATAATAAATGGCATCACGATAGCGGTGCATTTGATTGATAGCATCATCAGGTGGAGTGTCTACACCATCTATTTTATCAGCAATACGATATTTTGCATCAAAGAGATATGTCATTTTCATGCCTTGTTGCAGGTCGTTCTTGGTTAGTTGCAATACAATATCTGGCTTTTGAGGTACTGTGGGAACGACGAGGTCTTTCATACCTACTGAACTATTCTCCCTTTCCGTGCTCTTAGGATTATATACTAACTCTGCAAGTTCTACATTGTCTTTCTTAAAAAGAATACGAGAGTGTTCACCCTTACCCAATTCCCAAGTGAATACTCCGTTCATCTCCATACGGTTACGGTGGTCAACATCTTCATCGGACAAATGCAGTTGCTCTTTTACAATATGGCTAACCTCAATGAAGCACCATATCTCGTATAGTGTTGCAATGTCTTTCGTCTGCAAACGGTATAGTCCGTCATATAGAGAATATCCACGGCGAAGTAGATTCCATGTTCGGTAAACTTGGCTATAACCTGAAGCCTTTTGTAAAACCATGCTTTCCTGGTTCATACCCTTATATCTTCCTACTGTACGGAAAAAGGGATTACGAACAAGATGCTGGAGAGAGGAAAGAGTCTTTGACATTTCCGCCTTCTTTATGTCCGACACGGTGTTTATGCCTTCCACTCTTCGCTTTAGAGTATCATATTTAGATGTAATCTGACCAAGTGTAAATTTTAGGAAACGGTTTTCTTGTGTGTCATTAGTTTGAATCTGTTCTTCCACACGATACAGATGACCGCATTCTTTACGGTGTTCAGCTAATTCATTCTCTATGCCACAGGAAACAATTGTCAGTTTATCCGCCCTCTTGTAACTTTCTTGACCGTGTAATCTATGGCGAGGCCGTTCTATAATGCTTTTACAAGCACGGATAAACTTTTCTTGCTCACTGCCGAATACACTCCACCATACTATTTCTGGAGTCTCACCATTAGTATCAGGTGTAAAGCCATGGAAAGTCCTGCGCATATAGTCAAGTGAAAGCATACGGTATTCAGCCTCAATGTCCTCCAATATGCTTCGCCAATGTTCATGGTAGTCAAGTTTTGTACTCAACACTTCAAAAGAGAATGTAAACTTCTTTGTTCCCTCTTTTGTTTTATATATAAGGTGTATTTCGCTGCGTCCTATCTCATTGCCATAGTTGAGGAATCCAGCAAGAATCTGTCTTCGAAATGTAAACTTTTCGTTTTCTCCTTGCAGCTCTGAGCCAAATTGCGCATCTTTCACATAATCTTGGAATTCCACCCATATTGGATAGTCCGCATTATCGAAGAAAATGGCAGGAGCTGTTTGTCCTTTTTCAATCTCTTGCTCACCATCCTCAGTCAATCTCACCACAGACGAGACTCCTTCCGACCATGAGTAAGTAGAGAACAAACCTTGTTCACCAACATTCCTCTTGGCTTTTGCCCAAATAGCATCGAACTTTCCACATTCGATGGTCATTGTGAAATCTGTATGTCGTATGGTCAGTAGTTCCATGTTGTAATATCTTTAGCTCCAAAAACTTGTATATCCCGAAGATAGCCTGTTCTTCATCTCCTTCAATTTTGCTAATGACACAGAGTTTACAGCATGTTCTTCATCTGTAATCTCTTTTAGTCCATCTTCGATTACGTTCATAAGACTATCCAAAAGTTTGTCTGTTACCTTTGTGTCATCACCATCTATACGAGAAAGAACTTTCATGTTCGTTATCTCATCGAGGGCTCTGGCTATAACATATTCTTGCGGTAAGTCGTTGCCGTTTTCATCCTTGCTGTATGGTAAATTATTTACCACATAAAGCAAGAATTCGTTTCGTGTGCGGTATGCTACTTTGAATGGAGTACCATCCAATTCTTTGTTCAACTTTGCAAGATAATTTATGGCTATGTCACAAACTTCTTTATTGTCAGAATATACATCTACGCCTTCTACAGCATTGCCGACTAAATCTTCATTGCTTAATTTTCCAATCGCTTCATGTCTGTTAGTAAGACCGCCATACAAATCAACTTCATTCATTTCAATAGTCATAGCTCTATCAAGAACTTTGCGAGAGAAGGAGAATGTTGTCTCGTCCATATTGACTGTGCCAACAACAATTAGGTTTTGAGGAATACTGATACCTTCCTCGTTGAATTGCTTGCGTACATTCTCGTCTGAAGTCAATGACTCTATAAGATTAGAATACCATACATCTTTGTTTTTTTCCAATATAGAATCTGTTATTACAGTTCCATCTTTCTGACATTTTCGAGACTCCACAACACTAAGGTATTCTGCGAAATACTGTTCTACGGGTGCAAGGTTCATTTCGTCGAGACATAAGAAAAATGGGGTGTCAAGGTCTTCCCATGCCTTTGCCACGAACTTCAGAAAATCACCTGCTACAAATTCTGCCTTTCCACTCACACGACTCACATAGCCTATTAGCTCGCTACTGTCATGCCAGTTAGGTTTCACTTGTATCATCTTAAAGTTCTTAGGCTGCTGAACTTTATATTCTTCAGATTCCACATCCCAACATGCACGTGCCAATTCACGCACAATGCGGCTCTTTCCTGTTCCTGATATACCTGCAAGCAACAGGAATGGTTTGGATTTTATAGCCGTGATGTAAGGACGATAGAAAGTGTTTGACCCTCCTTTTATGTTGTTCGTAATTGATTTGTTATGCTTATTTCTAAAAAAACTACGAGCTCTTACAAAACAAGAATAGTGTATTATACTTCCAGAACGCCATCCTTGATTCTTTTCATTGTCATGACTTATGAAATCTTCGTCGTTTAACAGTGTATTTACGATGTTGTCAACTTCGGACGGCTTCGTTATGTCGTACATGCTATTTATATCCACCCACTTTTCTGGAGCGTAATCAAAAAGTTTGTCTGGTTCAATAAAGGACAGGTAGCTTTGTACTGCAGTAGGCTGCAAATTATAGCCATCTTTTGTCCTTCTGGAAGATTTTACAACATTTTCCAGAAAAAATTGAAATTCTTTTTTGACTTCAGCCCTCTTGTTCTGGTTGTCATCTTTTGAAGGATAAAGATGTTGCATTTCATTACTTTGGTTTTGCTCCATTTTGCTTAAATTCTTCGAACCGAACCAAATCGGTAAGTTCAACTTCTAATAATTGTGCTATTTGCATTAGACTCGCTAAATCTGGTTGGCTTGAGTTGGTGCACCATTTTGATATAGTGGTTTGGTCTTTACCAAGTTGCTCTGCCAGCCAACGATTTGTTTTTTTCTTTTCAGCAAGTACTACTTTTAGCCTATTCAAATCACGATTCTCCATATTTGGTTTCTTGAAATTTTGTACAAAGATATGTATTTCTATTGAAATATGGACGTTTTATGCCCAATTTTTATGATTAATTATCAAATAAATGAAAAATATTCATCTTTTTCTTGTGAATTTCAGAATTTATATATACCTTTGTATAAGAAAGGCATCGCCTCGGCAATTTAGAACATGTTCCATTGCATTCGGCTTGCACTTTCTTTGTATAAGAAACGCTAAGAAATATAAGACATGGCATTACCTATAAACATAGACGAATTGCTGAAGGGCAAGATCGTAGAGTGGGAGCGTCTGGATTTCAAACATGGATGGAATCCAGAGGATGTTATTCATTCTGCTTGCGCTTTTGCTAACGATATCCACAACTGGGGTGGCGGTTATATTATCGTAGGTGTTGATGAACAGGATGGTGTGCCTGTGCTGCCACCAATAGGACTTGATTTGCACTCCATTGATGACATACAGAAGGAGTTGGTAAACTTGTGTAATCAGGTGCAGCCAACTGTGAACGTATTGGCTGAGCCTGTGGAGTTCATGGGCAAGATGATACTTGTTATCTATGTACCTGGCGGTGAAGTGCGACCATATAAAGCACCGAAAAGTCTTGGTAAGGAGGCACAGAAAGCAGGTAAAATATACTATGTCCGCAAAGGCTCGGTTACAAAGATTGCCGACCAAGAAGAAGAGCGTATGCTGATGGGACTCTGCAACAAGGTGCCATTTGATGACCGCATCAATCATACAGCAAACATCGAGGAACTTGACCGCATGCTCATTGAAGACTTTCTGAAGCGTGTTGGCAGCAAGATGACTCATGAGGAGATTATGCACATGCCGATGGCACAACTTGGTTGGCAGTTGCAGATTGTTGGTGGCAGCTCTGAGGATTTGCATCCAAAGAATGTTGGTTTGTTGCTTTTCTCGCAGGAGCCTGAGAAGTATTTTCCTTATTCACGCATTGAGATTGTTCACTTCCTCGATGAGGTAGGTGACCGCTTTATCGAGAAGATTCTTCACGGTCCTATTCATTTGCAATTGGAAGCTGCCTTGAAATACATTCGTGAACAGGTGCTATTGGAAAAGGTTATCAAAGTACGTGGTGAGGCAGAGGCTGTTCGTTGCTACAACTATCCATACGAGGCTTTAGAGGAGATCTTGGCTAATGCTGTCTTCCATAAATCTTGGGATGACCGCAACCCTATTGAGGTGCGCATCAATCATAACAGCATAGAGGTTCTTAACTTTGAAGGTCCAATGCCACCAATAACAAATGCTGATTTGCAGAAGCCACGAGTTATATCTCGTCATTACCGTAATCGTCGTATTGGTGACTTCCTCAAAGAGATGCACTTGACAGAGGGACGTTCAACTGGTTTCCCAAAGATTTATCAGGCTGTTAAGCGTAATGACTCCCCTATGCCTATTTTTGAAACTGATGACCGTAATATGCACTTCCTTGCTACAATGCCGATACATCAGGCATTCGTTGACGAAAGGGCTTATCTCGCATCAAAAGGAAAGGAACTGGACGATGAAAACAATAGTAATTTCCTAAAAGATGACACGAAAGATGGCAAGAAAGGAGGCAAGAAAGAACTAACTGATATTCAGCAATCTATCATATCTTGGATAGGGATTGATGACAAGATAACAATACCAGTTTTGGCAAGAAAGACAAAGACTTCAGAGCGTACAATATCAAGAGAGCTTAAAATCCTACGTGAGGAACTTAATGTGCTGTCTCGTGAAGGTGGGCGCAAGGAAGGTCGTTGGGTAATCATAAAGAAATGATATGGTAAGAATCTTTAAGATAATAGAGAAAGTTGTTGGGACTATGGTTATTATAGCAGTAATCATAGTCCTTGCATTAATGGCAATAGCGATTGCAAATAATGCAGATAGTGTCTGGAGCGATGTCAAATCATATATGCCATTGCTATATTCGGCTGCGATGATATTTGTTGCTTTCAAGGTTGTGATTGTTGGAGTACAGATGTATTTGGAGATGAAAATTGAAGAAAAGACAAAACATTTGCAAAACGTCATCGAGGAACAACAAGCTCAACAAACGACACAAAAGACGAATGTATCAAACAAACTTGATAAAATCATCAACGACATTTCTACAATCCCCAATACAGATACTTCTACCATCGTAGATTTCCTTAAATCAAATCTTCCAAACGTAGTTTCGACTTTGGTTGAGCAACAAGTGGCATACGAAAAGCAAAAGTTGGCTCTTGAATATGAACAGAAAGAGTCTGAACTAAAAAGCAAATGGCTCACGGTAGAGGCGATTGCCGAAAGACAGGATAGAATAGAAAAACTTAATAAGGCAATCCAATTACGTGAGCAGCAGGAACGAGAGAAAAGAATGAAGAATACTGAGGAATACACCATGCTTGTATTCTCCCTTGCAAAGACTCCAGTAGAAGATGTAGAAAAAGTATGGCAGGTTACGAAACTATTTCTTGAATCAGGTCATGTGTTAGCAAATAAGGATTCAAAGATTGCTCTCAACAAGAATCTTCGCAATTCAGAGCTGAAGCAATTTGCCCTCAATATCGTAAAATACAACAGAAAGGAAAACCTTGATGTGGAGTCCTACCTGATGACAGTATTCGGAGAATGGTTCACTGGCAAGAAAGAGAATATCTCCAAGAACTATAATGCGCTTCCAAAGGACTCGCTTGTGTCTAAAGATGGGGTTGAGGAAGATTTGGAACATTTACATAAACAATGTGGAATTTCAAATTAGAACAATATGAGAATATTACATTTTTCTGATTTTCATTTGAATGGCTTAAAATTAAATGAAGCCAGAAATAACCTGAAATATATGATAAAAGCCTTAACCGAAATAAATGCGGAAGACAAAATAGATTTAATCATATATTCTGGAGATTTATTAGAGCGAGGTGGTGAAGGATACAACCATCAACTTCCATTGGGGTTCAATGCTTTTGTTGCAGAAGTTATAGAGCCTATTGTATCTGCACTTAAACTAGAAAAGAGTAGATTTATTTTTACTCCAGGCAATCATGATATTAACAGGCATGCCGATAGTCATCGATTTGAAGATTCTTTGGAAAAAGATGCATCAACCCTTGAAGGTATAATACAATTGACAAAGGCTAATGATGTTAATGATTACACAAAAAGAGTTGATGAGTTTAAAGAGTTTGAAAAAAGCTATTACGAGCCATTAGACAACATAAACTATCAATGTGGAAAATTTGTATCTACATTTGAACTTACTATTGACGACATCAAGGTAGGTATATCTTCATTGAATACCGTATGGCGTTGTGGTGATAATGATGCACATAAAATAGCTCTCGGCATAAACCAAATTACAGAATGTAATGCTCATTTAGATAGCAAAGACGTTAAAATTGCCCTTACCCATTATCCAATTGCATTTCTAAAAGAAGTAGAGAGAGAAGACGTGCGTCAGATTTGTGCTCAACATTTTGACATGTTTTTTTGCGGACATTCTCATGGCGGATATGTAAATTTTCAAGCGCCATACCAAAATAAAGCATTCTTCGAAATTAACTCATCTGGTACTTTGGCAGCAAATACATATGAGCATGACAGTAGATATAAGAATGCATTTCAGATTATCGATTACGAGCTTACAGGGAAATATATCATTCAGAATTTTAAGCAGTTAAAATACCAAGATTTTGAATTAGATAGGACAGAATTTGCTGATGGAAAAAATGTAAGAATCTATCCTGATGAAACTCATCTAAAATCATTATATGAAGAGCAAAAAAATAAATTACATGAGGACGAACTCAGAATTATTAAGAGTTTAATTAATCCTTTTGAGTCCATTGATGATTTCGTTAATCGCCCTAATAATGAGGTTATGAAATCAAGATTTGAATCATGCTCTAAAATGGATGAAATTCGAAACAATATACTTAATTCATCTAATGATTGTCGTTTAATGGCCTTGTCTGGAATGGGCAAAACAAGAATGATTGCAGAAACTTTCCGAGGACAAGAAGGAGTGTTTTATTCAAGGGATGGACAGTGCATAAATGGTTTAAATGCATTGTTAAAACATTGTGATCCAAAGGTCGTGATAATTGATAATTGCAATCAAACATTAATGCATGAAGCAAATAAGTGTATTGACGAATATGGTAAGAAAGTACGTCTTATAACTATATATAATGTTATTAAACCCAATGAGGAAAGTACTAGAGGTGAATTATACAAACTTGATTACACAATTACAAAAGAGATTGTTGATAAGATGATTGCTGCAGAAATGTTCATTTCCAAGAATAAGGATCTGTCATGTGCAATCAAAGCCAGAAGTGGTAACATACCATATATGGCACTCCTTCTTATATGTGCATATAAAAAGAATCATACTCTAAAAATCGAAAAAGCAAATGATGTCCTTTCATCGATATTAAGTGGTAAAGAACCTCTTGATGATAATAAAGAAAAAGTTCTACAAGCATTATCACTCTTTGATCCATTAGGACATGATGGTTCTCTTATGGATGAATATAATTTTGTAACCCATAATGAGAAGATACATCACATAGCTCTTAATCAAGTGCCTATCAATATTCTTTTTAAAGATACAATTAACGAATACTCAAATAGACAACTTGTTGAGAAAGAAGGTTATTGCGTAAGGGTTCGACCAAGACCTCTTGCAGAATGGTTAACAGAGAATTGGCTTGTCAAATATGGAGAATGCGTTGCTGATGTAATAGAGGAGATAAATCAATTGCCCCCAAGTCTTTCCCATAGACTGTTTCGTGCTTTGAATAATAGAATTAAGGAGATGCAAACATCCCCTTCTGCCCATTCTCTTTTTGACTTATTAAATGATCCAGAAACCGGTTCTTTTCATAATGAGAGGATAGCATTCTCGAAAGCTGGCTCACAGCTATTCCTCTCTATGGGGATGGTGAGTCCAGTAATGGTCGCTAAAAACCTTAACGAATTAATAACTAACAAATCTATTGAATGGCTTCAAAATGAAATGGATTCAGATGCTAGAAGAAATCTTGTTTGGGCACTTGAAAATATTTGCATGGATGAGAATGCTTTCCTTGATGGTGCAAAATGTTTAGCAAGATTAGCAGTTGCAGAAAATGAAGATATATCTAACAATGCAACAGGTCAGTTCTTACAACTATTCCATCTCTATCTATCAGGTACCCAAGCTGATCTAAAGACACATATTTCTTTGATCCAATCTCTTCGAGAAAACGAAATTTATCTTCCACTAGTAATTAAAGCTATAGGTAGTGCTTTTGTAACCAGAGGTTTTCACAGAACAATAACAAATGGGATTTCAACATATTCAGATACACCAGATGATTATCAGCCCTCAATAAGTGAGGTGAAATTCTATTGGCGTGATTGCGTTGATGTGCTAACATATATTACAGATCAAAAGCCAGAACTGTGCCAAATGGTTATAGATATGCTTCCTAACCATGTCGGAGATTTTTCTAATTTGTGTGAAATGCCTTTACTTTATAGGTTGATAGAGCATTATGGTGAGGCTTTAGATTATCAATGGCCTAAGATGAGGGACAATCTTAGTATGTGTCTCCAACATTGGTTTAAAGGCACTGCAGAACAAAGCGTCGAATTAAAAGGCTGGATCATGAAACTGGCTCCACGCACTTTGTTAGGAAGAATTAAAGCTAGTTTGAAGGATGAACCTCATAGGATTAATGGAGATTATGAAAAATATCAGGAGACAATGTCAAATCAGATGTCCCCATTCGCAGAAGAATTTCTAATTTCTAAAGTTTATGAAACTCAGGAGTTTGAGGATATAATACTTGACCGTGAGTTGTATGCACATTGGTTTATTTGTTTAATAGCTCAAAAAATGGAAGAGAAAGGATTGACTCATCATGTTTTAAATGGAGCAATGAAAGTCGTGATGAATCAACCCAAATCATTTGATTGTAGCTTTATCCCAGAACTAGTAATTAGGTTAGAGGATATAGAGACCGTAAATGAATTCAGGACAAATCTATTATCTAATAAATATTATAACCTGTATTCTTCTGTTACTGGTGCAATAGATAGTGAAACTTATCCATTTCTGAAAGAAATTATAAATGCATATAAAGACGGTTCTTGTGACAATTGTTGTATAAATAACTACTTACGTTTTTACCGTTATCATACAGTTCAGAATGTTATAAAGATATTTGACTTGTTAAATGTGGCACAAGTAAGTGGCAAAGATGTATGCTATCCATACCTTCTTGACCATCTGCAATATCACATAAAAAATTGCGAAGAGGCTGCTTATAAAAGGTATCAGGAAATATTGCTTTCATTTGATTTTAACAACAGTTATCCAAGTTTGTCATCTCAGATTGTTGATGCAATAGGTGATGTGCTCTCAGATAGTGAAGCTCATGATTTTGCAAAGGCAGTAAATCGTAAAGTAATTGATTATATGAGTAATTCTTCATCTGCTTCAAATCCATTTGATTTTCTTTATTTTAAGCTGTTGCCAAAGTATCAGGACGATATATTGGAGGAATTGTGTGATGTGTTAGCATCTGAGGATAAATACATGATGTTCTATTACCAAATGAACAACTATCTTGGATCTGGCTTTGATTCTGGTGCTGGTCCATTGTTCCAATGTAATCATGAGGTATTAAAAGCTGCATGTTATAGGCATCCTTCTGTACTACCTAGACGGTTTGCAAAGATGTGTCCTGTATATAAATATTCCGAAAACGGCAAAGAGCAAGAATTTAGTGATTTCTTTTTGTGGCTTTGTGATAACTTTGGAGACCAAAAGGAAATGTTAAGTGCGTTTAGTTCAAATATGGGAACTTACAGCTGGGTTGGAGTTAATGGCTTTTCAAACTTTATTGCAGAACGCATTCCTTGTATAAAACAATTGCTTTCGCATCATAATCCTAATGTAAAAGAATGGGCAGAGACTGAGCTAGAATCAGTACGAAAAGAAGTTGTTCGAGAACAAGGAAAAGAAGCCTATGAACGAATGATAAGAGGATAGAAGTGAATGCGTGATATTTCTTTCTCGTAAGATTTCACGAGATATTCATATTTGTCCCAAATAAACTTGCCCATGTGCAAAAATATTAGTACCTTCGCAAAAGAAAAATAGAAATGCAGAGACAACGATAAATGTCATCGCAGGAGTGAGAGCACGGATGGCTCTCGATAGTTATTTGGAGATAACATCCAAGATGCTTATGACGTTCCTTATTTGTACCACAAATTTCATAAATCACTGATAATCAGTAGTGGTCAATTTCGAGGAGGTTAAATAAGATAAGTAACCATTCAAAGAGATAAACAAGAAAAGGAGCGTAACTTTTTGTGTTACACTCCTTTTCTTGTTTATAGATTCAAGATAGACATGCAATACTTCTACCAATATAGCACATTCCATATCCGTCAGCATTGACACGTTTGCTTAAGGTAAGCATTACTCAAAATGCCGGATGATTCTATTATCTCTTGCTTTTGTTTCTGGTGCGCCACAAAGCGGTCATGTCCTCAAGAGATTTTCCTTTAGTCTCAGGAACAAGCCGTGCGACGAAGATGGCTGCCGCTATGCATACTATGCCATAAAGGGCGTATGCGAAACAATGACCGAAACGGTCTCCCATTTCTCCAAGCCGCATGTTATACATAGGCACAAATGTCGAAGAGACTATGAAATTGAATATCCACTGGAAAGCCACGGCTATAGCCACAGCCTGGCTACGGATTGTGTTCGGGAATATCTCGGCAATGAGCACCCAGCATATAGGCCCCCATGAGAACATGAACGATGCTGAGTAAACCATAATGGAGACAACAGGAACGACAGGATCAACTGTGACAATGTTTGACATTGCAACTCCTAATGCTCCGACAGCCATCCCTACAGAGCCCCAGATAAGGAGAGGCTTGCGGCCGAGCTTCTCTACGGTAAATACGGCCACAAGAGTGAACGAGATGTTTACAATGCCCATTATCACGGTCTGCACCATAGGATTGCCCATATTCATAGACTCGAAGATACGCGGCGCATAGTAGAGTACGGCGTTGATGCCTACAGCCTGTTGGAACACAGAGAGCATAACGCCAACAAAAATAACCATGACTCCGAACGAGAACAGGCGCTCGCTCTTTACCTCGACGGGATTTTTTATCTCCGTCAGTATCTCGCGGGCTTTTGCCAAGCCGTTGATCTTTGAGAGCACACGGAGTGACCTGTCGTCTTCGCCTATAAGTGCCAAATAGCGTGGAGACTCTGGAACGAAGCATACCAACACGGTGAACATTGCGGCAACAAACGCCTCGGAGCCAAACATATAGCGCCATCCTGTTGTGACAGTCCATGGGTCGGAGCTTGAGCTTACCTGATACACAGCCTCGCCAAGTTTCTCTATTACAGGCTGTGTGTGCTCGCCAAGAATCATAAAATTGACGAAGTAGACCACAAGCTGACCGAAGATAATGGCGAACTGGTTCCACGACACCAAGGTGCCACGCATGTTCGAAGGTGCAACCTCGGCTATATACATAGGGCAGATGGCTGAGGCGAGGCCTACGCTGACACCTCCCAATATTCTGTAGAAGTTGAACGCTATGAGCAGGTTGAAACACGGCTCGCCGTAACTGAACAGAAGAAATTCGGGGCAATATGAGCCAAGAGCCGACAGGAAGAAGAATACACCAGCTATAGCTAACGACTTTTTACGTCCGAACTTGCCAGCCATAAAACCAGAGAGAGACGCACCAATGATACATCCGAGCAATGCGCTTGAAGATGTGATGCCGTGGACTGTATCAGTATATACAAAGTCGGGAGCGCCTAAGAAGAATGCCTGCAGACCTTTCTCGGCACCTGATATGACGGCAGTGTCGTAACCGAAAAGGAGTCCGCCAAGAACTGCCACAAGGACTATGGAAAAGAGGTAGGCCTTGCTGCCTTTTTCAGAAAGTCCCCCTGCCCCCCGGTGAGGGGGTGCAGGATTGGGCTGGTGGTTGATTTCATTACACATAATTCTCTTACTCCCCACAAGTGGAAAATGGTTGTTAATGTTTAAAATAAAAAGTCCCCACAAGTGGGCAGTTTTTTTAGCAGTACATATTCACAATAGCCTCATAGAGTTCCTGCTTGCCGCTGGTTTGTACAGGTTCTGGCTGAGTCTTGGCGTATGCCACAACATCCTCAAGTGTGAGCTTGCCATCCTCAAAGTCCTTACCCTTGCCGTTGTCGAATGACGCGTAGCGGTCGGCAACCATCTGTTTGTAAGGTGACTTCTCGAGAAGCTCGGCAGCACAGAGCAGCGCGCGTGCCATGGCATCCATACCGGCAATGTGCGCGATGAAGATATCCTCAAGATCAGTAGAGTTTCGGCGTGTCTTGGCATCAAAGTTTGTACCACCGTTGCCAAGACCTCCGTTGCGGATAATCTGCATCATGGCCTGCACGAGCTCGTAGTTGTCAATAGGGAACTGGTCTGTGTCCCATCCGTTCTGGTAGTCGCCACGGTTTGCGTCTATTGAGCCGAGCATGTTGTTGTCAACAGCTACACATAGCTCGTGCTCGAATGTGTGTCCGGCAAGTGTCGCATGGTTGACCTCGATATTCACCTTGAAGTCCTTGTCAAGACCATGAGCCTTGAGGAAGCCGACAACAGTCTCTGTATCAACATCATACTGGTGTTTTGCCGGCTCCATAGGCTTTGGCTCGATGAGGAAAGTGCCAGTAAAGCCATTTGAGCGGGCATAGTCGCGGGCAATGGTGAGCATCTGTGCCAGATGCTCTTTCTCACGCTTTTGGTCAGTGTTCAGAAGGCTCATGTAGCCCTCACGTCCACCCCAGAACACATAGTTCTGACCGCCGAGGGCTATTGTCGCGTCGATAGCGTTTTTAATCTGAACCGCAGCACGTGCCACAACATCAAAATCAGGATTTGTGGCAGCACCGTTCATATATCTGGCATTGCCGAACACGTTTGCGGTGCCCCAGAGGTTTTTAATGCCTGTAGCAGCCATCTTCTCCTTAAGATAAGCCGTAATCTCGCACATGCGGTTCTCGTAGTCTGCGATGTCTTCTCCAAGGTCGCCTATGAGGTCAACATCATGGAAGCAGAAATATTCAATGCCGAGTTTCTGCATAATCTCAAAACCCGCGTCAGCTTTCTGCCTCGCTACGGTCATAACGTCTGCCCCCTCGTTCCACGGGAATTTCTTTGTACCTCCACCAAACTGGTCGCCGCCCTCGGCGCAAAGTGTATGCCACCATGCCATGGCAAATTTCAGCCACTCCTTCATAGGCTTGCCCAAAACCATACGCTCAGCGTCGTAGTAGCGGAATGCCATGGGGTTGTGTGACTCTGTTCCCTCAAACTTAATTTTTCCAACTGACGGGAAGTATTCTTTCTGTGTCATTTTGTTAATTGTTAATTATTAGTTATTAGTTATTAGTTGACGGGCAAACAAGTTGATACCAAAGTTTACCCAATATTTAGATTCTTCATTCTTCACTCTTCGTTCTTCACTTCTTAAGCGTCTCTTTCCACCTTTCATACGCCTCAATATATTGACTGCGGTCTGCGGCAGGATGTACTTCTGCAATGGTTTTTAGAGATGCGAACGCCTCATTGTGATCCTTATAGTATCCAAGCCCCATGCCTGCGCCCTTTGCCGCGCCTACAGCTCCGTCTGTGTCAATGAGCTTTATTGTAGCGCCAGACACCGAGGCGAGAGTATCGCGGAATATAGGGCTGAGGAACATATTGGCATTGCCAGCATGTATGGTATCGATCTTCATGCCTATGCTCTGCATTATCTCCATGCCGTACATAAACGAGAAAACAATGCCTTCCTGAGCTGCACGGATTATGTGACGACGGTCATGGACATTGAAATTAAAGCCGTGCATTGAGCAGCCTGCGGTGCGGTTCTCCAAAACTCTCTCGGCTCCGTTGCCAAACGGCAAAATGGTTACTCCATCGCTGCCTACGGGCACCTGAGCGGCTGCGCCGTTCATTGCGGGATAGCTCAAATCGGGTGCGACATTGCGGTGAATCCAGGAGTTGAGGCAGCCTGTGCCATTGATACATGTCATAACGCCAATGCGTGGATTTTCCGCAGTATGGTTAACATGGGCGAAATTGTTCACTCTCGACAGAGAGTCGTAATTTATGGCGCCGTTGACACCATACACCACTCCAGATGTCCCGGCAGTCGACGCTACCTCTCCAGGCTCAAACACATTAAGCGAGAGAGCATTGTTTGGCTGGTCGCCCGCCCTGTAAGTAACAGGAGTTCCTGGAGCGAGTCCGAGATCTGCGGCGGCTTTTGCTGACAGACGTCCCTGCTCACAGAATGTAGTGCGAATATCAGGGAGAATAGACTCGTCAAAACCAAAATAATCCATCAGCAACTTTGCCGGAGCATTCTCCTTAAAGTCCCACAACATATATTCTGAGAGTCCCTCGGGATTAGTGACTATCTCGCCTGTAAGCCTGTATGCGACATAGTCTGCAGGGAGCATCACCTTATATATGTTATTGAAAACATCAGGCTCATTCTCTTTTACCCATGCCAGTTTAGTTGCCGTGAAATTGCCAGGAAGGTTGAGAAGGTGCTCCAGGCACACGCTGCTGCCAATCTCGCCTGCGGCTTTCTCTCCGTATGGAACACCACGTGAGTCACACCATATTATGGCATCACGCAACACCTTGCCGCTTTTGTCTATTGCCACAAGTCCGTGCATTTGGTATGAAAAGCCTATTGCCTTGATATCTGCCGAAGCCACCCCCGACTGCGCAAGCACCAGTTTTGTAGCCTCACGCAGGTATTCCATCCATGAGTCCGGGTTCTGCTCTGCCCAAGATGGCTTCAGAGCCTTGATGGGGGCCTCAGTCTTTGGAACGAAATCGGAGGCGACGCATTTGCCTGTTTCGGCATCAACTATAGCCGCCTTTACAGAAGAGGTACCTATATCGTATCCTAATAAATACATAATGATGGTTTTTAGTTTTAGAATTTGTTTTGCAAAGATACAATTTTATTACTTATTGCGGGCATAAAAACTGAGAAAAAAAGTCTGATTATCAATTTGCCCCCAATTTGTAAACATTCTGATACCCTGCCTGTTACGCATTGCTCACGCAAAGACATGAAAAAAGGAGTTACGAAACTCGTAACTCCTTACATGTAAGTGTAGCGGGAGTGGGACCCGAACCCACGACCTCCGGATTATGAATCCGACGCTCTAACCAGCTGAGCTACCCCGCCATCCTTGTTTGCGGGTGCAAAGGTACATTAAAGTTTTGAAACCGCCAAATAATTCTGAAACTTTTTCAGTTAAAGATTAAATATTGACAGAAAAACGCAACTACCCCTCAAGTGTCGGAGAAGCCAGCTATTCCTGCGGGAAGGCAGAGATACGCAGTCGTGCCGCTCCCATGGGCACAAGGGTCAGCGGAGTCTCTACTGTGCTGCGTGGGGCATCAACAGAAGGAAGAACATCTGTCATGCCTGTAGCGTCGTAGCCCCAAGACGGTATCTGCACGCCAACGGCTGTAAACTCTAAAGGCACGTTCTTAAGATTGAAAGGGAAATCGTCTACAGGCCATGGCTTCCGCTTTACCGTGAACTTCAACGGCAGATTGTTGCCGTCCAACTTCAGTGCATAGTTCCATGCCGATTTTGGCTTGAGCACGTAGCAGGGCCATAACAACGCATCCACACCATTTTGCCAGTGTGAGTCATCTTGTACAAATGCCTTGTCGCGGCTGTCGTATTGTTCAAAGCTCTCATCAATTTTCAGAGAAAGAGTAAACGGGCCGTAATTTACGCTGACGCTGTTTTTGTTTTTCTGCCATACATGTGAATGAACAGACATTGGCAAAGTAAGCGTCACCACATCGCCATTTTCCCATTGCCGTTGCAGGCAAACATATTTACCGGCAGCATCGCTGACGGGTTGCTTTTTACCGTTAATGCGAACCATAGTTCCTTTTGCCCAGACAGGTATACGCAGATAGAGCGGGAAAGTCACCTTTCCGTTGGTATTCAGTTTTAGAGTAACAGTTTCGTCAAACGGATAATTGGTGGTTTCGGTAAGCGTCACCGTCCTGCCGTCAGCCACCTTTGCAGTTGTAACGCTGGCGGCATATAGCATGGTTGCCAATCCATCGTCGGCTGTCGCCATAACGAGATGCTCCGTATAGTAGGGCCATCCCATGCCATGGTTGTGTTGGCAGCAGCGGCTGCTGAACGGACTCATTGAGAGCATGCCACGCAGATTGTTGTCTATGCTCGGTCCGTGGAGTTTCTCGTCGCTTATTGCCATGTTGGGCGATGTTATGTATCGCAGGGCTTTCATATCCTCAGTCATGGCGGCTGTGAAAGTGTTCAGAGCAACGTTCTCGCAATGGTCTGCCCAAAACGGGTCACCGGTGATGCCCATCAGTATCTCGTCTGATGCCATCTGCTCAACAATTGCACACGTCTCAGCTCCCTGACGAGGGTCGGCATATCCGTCACGCGCATTCTCATCGGCACCATACATGCCGCCAGGCACCTGGCCATAGCACTCACGCATGGTGTTGAACCCATTGTAGGTTGCCTCGAGCATGTCCTTGTTGCCTGTGTACATATAGTAGGTGGCAGGCTCACGGAAGCCCTGTGCCACGTTAACGCCATGCCAGTTGGGTAACGTGCCCTTCTGTGTCCAGTCTGAGGTATTCTTATGGAGCTTGTCTATAAGAGGCAGAATGGATTTGTCACCTGTGCGGTTATAGAGCCACAATACACTCCACATGTTGTCGCCTCCACGCTTCTCTTGCCACAGCCCCTTGAGAAATTTCGCATCGGGCACAGTCATCTCCCACTTAAAGTAATTAGTCATGGCAGAGAGCACCCTCTCGTCTCCACTATGCTCATAGTAGGTTTGCATTGCCCACAGCATAACCATCTGAGCCCATAGTTCCGGATTGTCGCCCTCATAGTTTCGGGGGCCGAGAAATCCGTCAGATTTCAGATTGGCGAATACCGTATCAAACCACACCTGCGATTCTTTCTTCATCTCCTCATCGTCAAGTATGTAGGCGAGACTGCAATATCCACGTAGCCAATAGGGAACTTCCTCCCATCCATGGTCGCCATTGTCAGAGAGCCACTGATTATTATTCTTGTCGAGCCATGCGCTTACAGTGCCGAGCTTGCCGTTGAGTCCTTCTTTCTGAAGCTCCAGATACTTGCGGAGCCATCCTTTGGGCTGCACTTTGCCCACAGGCAACTTTATGAGCGGAGCCTGCACAAGCGGAGCACGGAAATTGGTATAACTGGAATTGACACCCGCAGACGGCCGTTCAACAACCGATACTTTGTCTTTTGCCGTCAAAGAAGCAGGGCAAAAAAACAGAGCGGCACAAAGGATTAGATTATGAGATTTTAAAATCATGAGGTTGTGAGGCTATAGGTTTAAATGCCACCGTAAATATTGTTTTTTTCCAGTAGATAAACTGCAAGCATAGCATATTCGGAAGCAAACGAGAACTGATGAAATCCCTTTGTCTTCACCTCATCACCCCATCCGTCGAACAGATGTATGGGCAGCATGTTGCCACGGTTATGATTTTCGAATGCATAGTCAAGAAACTTCTGGAACGATTCCAGGCCTGTTGTGGCCATAGCATTCCCGGCATAAGGGAAAGCGTCTATGTACGAGCGCATCAGCACATCATTAAACCATGTGTTAAATCCGTTCTCTGCCGTCTTGTCCGTATTGAAAAGATAGGCTTTTTGCGAGCGCATATATTTTGAGAACTTGTTGACAGAGGCACCGACCATTGCTGTAAGATCCGTTCTCAACGTCCCGTCGCCTGTAACTTTAAAAAGCTCTGACGCACCAGAAATCATAGTGCCAGTATTATAACTGATAAGGCTTCCACAAGGATCTCCACAGTCTACATGCTGACGATATCCATGCAACACCTTAATTGTATTATCGGCTCCCATCATGTCCCAAAACACGCCGGACTCGTGCAGCAACCTGTCTTTCTGCCAGTCGTAGACCTTACGGGCAAATTCGAGATACAGATCTGAGCGCAGGCGAGTCTCATGTTTTACGCTGTTATTTGCGTCGCGATAATAATATTCGGTTTCTGCACCGCTACCCTTATAAAGGCCGTGCAACCACACCAAAGGCTGTATAATAGGGGCATTGCTGCATGAGTGTTTAGAGTTGTAGCCTGGCCCCCATGTTATACCTCCATATTCCTTGCCACTGGCATCGCGCCAGCAGTCCCAGCCCTCCAGCACATAGTCGGCGAGATAGGTGGCAAGGTCAAGATATTCTTTGTTGTCCGTAAGACGGTATGCGCGAATCAGCTCACGTGACAGCCACATCTGGTCGTCGTAGACATTCAGAATGCCGCTGACATCAGCACCACCCTTCTTGCTTGCACGAGGCACGGCAAAAGGACTCCACCGCTTGTCGGTTGTGGCGTACGAAGACAATTTATAGGTGCCACGATAATATTCCAAATTGTTTATGAGCAAGTCGAGCTGGTGCTTGTATTTAAACCATTTCTCATTGTAAAGCTTCTCATTGACTTTCTTAACCGTCTGAAGGGCCTCAAGAAGAGAACAATGCGCCTCTATAGCTGCTGTATATGGCCATACATCAGACGGCCCGCTTACCTCACCAGTCTGAGTATTATATACATCTGCCATATACAAGTTGTCTTCCGTGCCACGCATTGTTTTCTCCCATGTGGCATCAACAATTGCCATGGCACGCTTGATATTGCGCATAGCTGTCCGCTTATCGGTCTTGTTGGCTGCGTGTGTGCCAAAGAAGGCACACACGGTCAACACAAACATTAAAAATAATTTCTTCATACTTTATTTCTCATTCGAAAATGAATATGGCTTGTCTGCATTCTCAACTCCACGGTTCTTGTTCGGCTTGTCTGCCATACGATATTTAACCGTGGCACCGGCTTTAAGATCCTCGTGTGTTAAATAGTTTTTTGTATAGGGCTGTCCGTTGAGGGACATACTATATATATAGCGGTTTTCCTTGCTGATATTGTCTGCGGAGAGAATTATTTTTTTGCCTTCAGGAAGTGTAACCGTCATTTTCTTGAAATACGGCGTGCCAATGACATACTGACTGGTACCCGGGCATACAGGATAGAAGCCCATGGCAGAGAAAACATACCACGCAGAGGTCTGACCGTTATCCTCATCACCGCAATAACCGTCGGGATTGGCATTATAAAGGCGGTCCATCACCTCACGGATCCAATATTGTGCCTTCCAAGGCTGCGCCGCATAGTCATACAGATAAATCATGTGCTGTATAGGCTGGTTGCCATGAGCGTAATTGCCCATATTCATAATCTGCATCTCGCGTATCTCATGGATAACCGACCCATAATAGCTGTCGTCGAAAAGTGGCGGTACAGAGAATACAGAGTCGAGCATCTGAACAAAGACCTCGTTGCCGCCCATAAGCGAGATAAGACCTTCCGGGTCATGGAATACCGACCAAGTGTAATGCCACGCATTGCCTTCTGTAAAGGCATCACCCCACTTAAGCGGATTGAACGGACTCTGGAATTTGCCGTCGGCATTGCGCCCGCGCATCAGGTTGGTTTCCTTATCAAACACATTGCGGTAGTTCATGGCATGCTCACGGAAGGGCTTCAGTTCCTTCTTAGACTTTCCAAGTGCCCTGCCGAGCTGGTAGATACACCAGTCATCGTATGAATATTCGAGCGTGCGTGCCACATTCTCCTTTATACCAACATCGTATGGCACATAGCCAAGGCGGTTGTAATAGTCATAGCCAAAACGTCCTGTTGACGAAACAGTAGGATGCACGGCATTAGCCCCATGCACAACAGCTTTCCACAATGTCTCTATATCGTAGCCACGTATGCCCTTCATCCAGGCATCAGCCACCACAGAAGCAGAATTGTTGCCAACCATACAGCCACGATGACCAGGTGAAGCCCATTCCGGCAAGAAGCCACTCTCAAGATAAGTGTTTACGAGTCCTGCCTGCATCTTCTGGTTCATCTCGGGATAAACAAGATTGAGCAAAGGGAACAGGCAGCGGAAAGTGTCCCAGAAACCAGTATCGGTGAACATATATCCATCACACAACTTACCGTTGTACGGGCTGTAATGTACGGTACGGCCCTGAGCATTTATCTCATAGAAAGCACGTGGGAAAAGCACTGAGCGATAAAGACATGAATAGAATGTGCGCAGATGGTCGATGTCATCATCCTCTACATTTATTCTGCCAAGCACATCATTCCAACGCTTACGCCCGGCATCCTTAACAGCTTCAAGCGAGCGTGAACCAAGCTCTTTGAGATTTATCTCAGCCTGCTCATAGCTGATAAACGAAGAGGCAACACGAACATTTACCTGCTCGCCGCGATGTGTTGAGAAACCCACAATAGCACCGGCATGGTTGGCAGAAAGTTCCTTGCCTTTTTCATTTATCTTGCCGTCGCCAACAACGGCTGTATAAGTAAAGGGACGGTCGAACTGCAACACAAAATAGTTGCGGAAACCGTCAGGCACTCCGCCGCTGTTCTTGGTGGTATAGCCTATTATCTTGTTCTCGCCGGGAACAATATGTACATACGAGCCATTATCAAATGCATCGACAACAATGTAGGCGTCCTTAGCCTCTGGATAAGTGAACCTCATCAGTGCGGCACGCTCTGTAGGTGCCATCTCAGCAGTGATGTCGTAATCAGCCAGATATACACTATAATAATAAGGTGTGGCTTTCTCTGCCTTATGCGAGAACCAGCTTGCGCGCTCATCCTCATTAAACACAGGCCGCCCCACCTCGGGCATGATAGCGAACTGCCCATAATCGTTAATCCAAGGAGAAGGCTGGTGTGTCTGCTTTAGGCCACGAATTTTATCGGCATCGTATGTATAAGCCCATCCGTCGCCCATCTTTCCTGTCTGCGGCATCCAGAAGTTCATACCCCATGGCAATGCTATGGCGGGATAAGTATTTCCTGTAGACAAAGAATGTTTCGACTGAGTGCCCACAAGCGTACTAACATAGTCTACAGGACTGTTAACTGCTGCCGACGGCACAACCGACGGCAGCAGCATTAATGTATAAATAATTCTTTTCAGCATAATTGTAATTTCTTAATTACCACATAATCTGATCTTCCTCAGGCATCTGAGTGTTCAACTTACGCTCCATCGTCATTGAGCCTGTGACATTGTAAGTGATTACAGAGCCATGGGCAGTGGAGAAATCGTCGAAAGTATAGTCGACATCGTTCAAGATTACGGTTTTGCGCTTTATATAAGTCTGCACCTCGTCGTCTTGCTCAAGAATGGTGTATGTAGCCACCTTGTTCTGAACAAAGTTCATCTCTGGTGTCTTGCTTGCAAATGTGACCGTACCTCTGTTTGGAGTACCAGGATTTGGCTCAAAGTGAGCATACACCTTGTAATCTCTGCGCAACTGGCTGCTCTCATCGAATGTTCCTGCATAGAAGAACACGGTGTTCTCGTCAACAACGTAAGTCTGGACTGTTGTCATGGCACCAGGCTCATTATCAGCAACACCACCAGACATTATGTAAAATCTCATGTTTGTAGCCTGATAAACACCAGAATAGTCTGTGTAAGGCAATACGCGGAGCATTGCCTTGGCATAGTTCTTACGTGGATTACGCTGGTAGCCATATTCAGGTTTCTCTACAACTGTGAGCGGAAGTACATAACGCTCAGCGAGGTCTATGCCACGGAAGTCGAAATTGATATGGAAAAGACCTACATTCTCACCCTTAGGTATTGAGAGAGTCTCCTCAAAACCAGCATAGTTTATCATGTCGTTATAATACAAGTCCTTGCGACTGCTGAAACGCTCATAATTCAGAACGCCGAGTGTATCAGGATCGTGCTCTACGTGTACAGTAAGATTTCTCGAGTTGTTGGTAGAGCCGCTTATTATTATAGGCAACTCATAGCTCGAGAGTCCCTGCTCACCATACTTGGCATTTCCGTCTGCATTCTTTCGGGTGTATGGCACATAGACAGTAGTTACACCCACGCTGTTTCCCTCAGTATCGAGAGGAGCCTTAAAACTGACATACTGCTCATACTGCTCGTCTTCCCACTCATCGTTGCATGAGGTAGCCACAGCCACGGTAAGCAGAGCCGCACCGCAGAGAGAGAATATCTTGCCATAATTAAACTTATTCATTGTCATGATCTTTTAATCGTTTATAAATTAGTCATTATATTTCCATCCCGGGTTCTGCGAAAGATTTTTGTTGCGTTTCAGCTCACTTGTAGAGATTGGCCAAAAATACATCTTGTCTGAGAACACTGTAGGCAAAGAGTAAACTGGTACAACCTTTTGGAATTCATCTTTCTGATTTGAAGTCATCAGCACATTACATCCATAGATTGGCTTAGCTTCCTCTATCGGAGCGTCCATCCAACGGCGCAGGTCGTAATAGCGCTTACCCTCGCCAAGGAACTCAATCATACGCTCACGCTTAATCTTCTCTCGCAACAAGTCAACCGAGGCATATTCAGCAGCAGAATAGTCGGGTATACCGGCACGGCAGCGTACAGGACGAATACCACGTTTCATCTCTGTCACGTCACGGCTAACGGTGTATGTCTTTGAACCGTCCCAAGAAGCCACTTGATATGTAGATGTCAGCTCATTAAGTGCCTCGGCATACATCAGCAGAATATCGGCATAGCGGATTGCAGGCTCCCACTTGTGAACGATATGGTCGTAGTCGTTGCCGTCACGTATTGAGCGCCAGTCGTTGGGGTTAACCCACTTTTTGCATCCTATACCTGTACGCAGATAATAAGAGCTATTGTTGTAACCATTATTTTGAGTGGTAGTAACATCAGAGCCCGACGATGACGAGGTTGTTCCACGCCAGTAGAAAATCTGCATATAGTGGTTGCTGACTTCTGTATTGGCATTCCACCAGTAAGAGCCGTTGAATGCGACACTTGCATAGAAACGTGGCTCACGCTCTGCATACTGCATAGATACGCCCACACCAAGAGGCGGATATTTAGCTGCGGCAAACTCACCACGGCTGGCTGTCCATCCCTGACGGCGCTCAGAGCCGTCGCCGCCATTCTGCTCACTGTCCTTGCCGGCACAGTCTGTACCATCAAGCATATAATAGGCATCCACCATCTTCTGTGTGAGTCCATGACAGTTGAAACCAAAAAGCGAGTTTGGCATCTGGTGCGTTACAAATCCGTCGATACTTGTATGCCAGTTACCGCCACTGTTATATCCGCGCGAAAAGATAATCTCCGAATTGTCGAGGCCCACCACACCGTTGAACAAGTCACGATATGACAGATACGGGTCAATATCAGCATATCCCTCTGGCCAATTCTTTGTAGAGAAGTCACCGTCATCAAACGGCTTGATAGTCTTCGGATATCCCGTAACGCGGTTGTCATTATCGTTCACACCTGCGTGATACAGCTCGTAATGAGCATCACACTCTATGACATCACGGCATGCAGCGGCAGCTCGTGCCCACTTAGACTCGTCGTAAGTGAGACTTAACAATTGCTTGCCGTCCTTGTTTACAAGAGCTTTTGCCACGGCGTCGGTAACACCTGCGGGATGAGCCCCGTTCTGAAGCTGCCCGTTAGCCAACGGACTGGCAGCATACAGATACGCCAACGCACGTGTGGCAAGAGCGGCACCCTTAGTAGGACGTACCATCGACTCGGCATCGGTGTTGTCGTTATAACGGCTCCATGACTTCAGCTCATTGGCAGCCTGCACCATCTCTGACGCAATAAACTCCACACACTCCTCGTATGTGCTGCGAGGTATTGAGAGGGCATTATAGCTGAGTGTATAGTCGGCACCCTCATCAGGCATGATTGGCACCGGACCATAACGGCGAAGCAACAGCCAATAATAGTAAGCACGCACGAAACGAGCCTGTCCTTTCAAATCCTCACGCTCCACGAGTGTAAGTTTATCATTACGGTCTATGTTGTGTATGAATATAGATGCCTGATAAATACCTTTATAGGCGTTTACCCATGCGGCAGAGCCGTAATTCTCATCGTAGTCGCCCTGTTTGAAGGCATTGTACGAGTCCATATACGAATAATCGTCACCACGGTTCGGGTCTCTGTCACCATAATACATGTCATCAGCAAAACAATGCAAGCCCGCACCGTTATTCTCCTTAGTCGTGACGTCAGCCAACGGACCTTTGAGGAAAGAGAATGCCTGAGCCAGCCATCCGTTTGTCTGGTTGATGTCTGTGAACACAGACTCCAGTGTACGGCGGTCGTCAAAATATTTGTCAGAGTCCAAGTCATCAGCACACGATGTTAGCAAAGCCGCACCGCCGATAATACTTCCGAACATCCATATAGCAATATTCTTTTTCATAAATTTTCTATCATTATAAGTTAATTTGTATACCTGCTGTTATCGATTTCGTGATAGGATAAGCCTCTCCGTTTGAGCTGCCCATTTCCGGGTCCCACAACTTGAAGTCAGACCATGTCAGGAGGTTTGCGCCCTGTACGAAGATACGCAGGTCGTTGATGTGCAACTTGTTGACCAAAGCCTTTGGCAAGGTATAGCCGATGTCAAGGTTCTTGAGGCGGATATAGCGGCCGTCACGCATCCAGAACGTAGATGCGCGGTAGTTGTTGTGTGACGCATTTCCCTGCAAATAAACCAAACGTGGATATGTGGCATTGGGATTCTCATTGGCAGGGATACCAAGCTGAGCAGCTGTGTTATTATCCACCCAACGGTTCTCAACAAGGTCAGAGAATATCTGTCCGTAACGGTCCTGACTGAATGCCCATACACATTTGCCGTCCATCATGAATGTAGACTTGCCGGCTCCCTGGAAGTGTGCGTTGAAATCGAAGCCCTTCCATGTCACCGTAAATCCGAGACCGTATATCAGATTAGGTCTGGTTGTGGCGCCTATGGCTACAATATCACCGTCGTCAACCACACCGTCACCGTTGACATCCTTATATTTGATATCACCAGGCTGAACATCGCCAAACATCTGCTTAGGAGAGTTACGTATATCATCATAATCAGCAAACAGTCCTTCTGAAATCAGTCCGCGCAACTGGTTCACACGGTAGCCCGTCTGATACTGATACGGATATACGCTGTTTTCAATATCATAGTCGAGAATAGTGTTCTTGCTATAAGTTACGTTTCCACGAACTGTAAGTCCCACCTGCCCGAAACGGTCCTCATACTTAAAGTTGCCGTCGAAACCTTTCGACTCCACTCCACCTACGTTTGCCATCGGCGCGCTCTCAAGTCCCAGTATCGCAGGCAGATAGTTACGCCGCATGTAGATGCCGGTACGCTTCTCATAGAAGTAGTCAAGTGTAAGCGAGAAACGGTTATTGAACATCACGAGGTCGATACCAATATCGTCCTTTGTCGAGATTTCCCAAGTCACATTGCGCGACGCCAGTGCGGTGTAGTGCAGACCATGCTGATATTCTGGACGTGTTGGAGTTGACAGTGTGCCGAAATTGTAGACATTGTCACCAGAATAATTGATGTCGTAAAGATATGGGAATCGTGTCGGTGTGGCATCGTTACCCACCTTTCCGTGAGAATAACGGATCTTGAACATGTCGAGCCATGGAGCCATCTTCTGTACAAACTTCTCCTCTGCCACGTTCCATGCTACCGACCATGCAGGGAAGAAGCCGAAGCGGTGACCGTCGGCGAAATTCTCCGAGCCGTTATAACCAAAGTTCCAGTCGATGAAATAACGGTTGGCAAAGTTGTATGTCAGCTGTCCTGCCAAAGCCATGTTCTTGCGTGACACACTGTTCTTTATATCATCACCGATATTCTGGGTCTGTATATTTGTATCGTAAGTGTATTTCAGGTTTGCACCCACATTGTGCAGGCTGAAGAACGTCCGTCTGTAGCTAAGCAGCAGGTCGAGAAACTCACGGCGTGAGCCGTCATTGCCCGATGACTGGTGCATATCCACCTTATCCTTTATCTTATCGAAAATAATGGCACCCGTCTCTTTATCGCGTCCGTTGGCATACCATCTGTCGGGCTGCTGCTCATGGTTGATGTAATTGTAGTTATATGTATCGTAACCGAAACGTCCTACGAAACGCAATCCCTTGGTTATGAACCTCAGGTCCTGCTCGAGTGTTACGTTTGTCTGTACGTTGTTGTTCCATTCCTGCTTATAACCGGTCTGAGTTGTCATTACCCATGGGTTGGTGCGCAGGTCATCACGGTTCATGTTAATCATAGGCACATAACCGTTGCTGTACATCACTGGTGTAAGGATGGCGTTGTAACCGAAGAGCGAGTTCCATGTATCAGTATCACCCATACCCGGTGCATTACGCTTCGACAAGTCGCCCGATACTCCAAGCTTAAGCAATGTTGTTGGAGTAATATCGATGTCAAGATTAACACGGTAGTTCCAGCGCTTGTAGTTGGCATTGGTATCGTATTTGTCGCGCAGTGTGGCATCAGTCTTGTACATACCGCCGTCCTCCACATAAGAAAGTGAGGCATAGTAGCGTGATGTAGATCCACCACCGCTGATGTTTACATTTCCACGATAGCTCATCGCGCCGTCTTTCAGAATAAGGTCTTTCCAGTCCACATTAGGATAGAGGTCAGGGTCAAGTCCGTTGGCAAACAGCTCCATCTCCGCCGGTGTGAAGTAAGTACCTTTACTTCGTGTTATGTTTGCTTCGTTGAGCAGCGATGCGTATGTGACACCATCAACAAAATCAGGAGTTTTTGTACGGGTGTTGTAAGAAGTCTCAAACTTACCGTTGATGTTTATCTTACCCTCCTTACCGTGTTTGGTTGTGATGAGGATAACACCATTTGCACCTTTAGAACCGTAGATAGCAGTAGCAGAGGCATCCTTGAGTACTGAGAATGACTCAATATCCTCAATGTTGAGGTCATCAATGTTCTCACGCTCAAAACCGTCGACAAGAATATATGCCTTAGAGCTTGCACCGAAGGTAGAGATACCGCGAATCCAGAACTCCGACTTGTTTTTACCTGGTTGTCCTGAAGTCTGCATAGCCATAATACCCGGCACGTTACCGGCAAGGGTGTTTGAGAGATTTGACGAGCTGAAATGCTTCATATCAGCCACGTTGACATTAGTAACGGCACCAGTCACTGTAAGTTTCTTCTGTGTGCCCATACCGGTAACGACAACCTCGTCAATGGCGTTTTTCTTATCAACCTCCATCACAACGTTAATAGTGGTCTTGCCCCCCTTTACAACCTCAGAATAGTTTTGGAATCCTACGTATGAGAAAACAAGCGTCTGGAATTCCTTCACCTTTATTTTATAGTTTCCGTCGATGTCTGTAATTACACCAAGTCCCTTCATGTCTTTCACAATGACGTTGGCACCTATGAGCGGCTCGCCTTCAGTGTCGGTTACCTGACCCGTAACCGTTATCTCGTTTTGCGCCGACACACCTGCCGCGGAGCATATCAGCACCATGAGCAATAATATATATTTTTTCATATTGCGGAATGTTTATTTGTTTCCTTATGTTTATTCGTTCTCTCCTTCTTCCGGATCTGCATCAGGAGTTGGGTCAACAATCTGCGTGTCCTCGCTTTCCTTACCGATGGTACGTATGCGGCGATTATTGTGGTCAAGTACGTAGAACATCTCCTTAGCCTCGTCATACACAATACCTGTCACATCACGGAAGCGCGCTGCCTGACGCAAGTCGCCGTCCTCTGTACCCCAGATGTTGCCGTTGGTCGACGGAGCACGCCCCGCGTATGTGCGCACAAGGCCGTCTGGTGTGATATAGCGCACACAGAAATTCAAACAGTCGGCAAAATAGTAGTCATATACATCCTCACGTCCCTCAGCCACATATTCAGGGTTCTTTACGAACACACCCTGATATGGACGGTTGACACGGGCATTGGTACCTACGGCATCAACCCAGTTGCCTGATCCGTTCTGGCCGACAACCACGTATGGTGTGGTGAACTCTTTCTTGTTCCAGTCGTAATCAGTACGCAAGATGTAGTTACGGTTAATTACGGTAAGATAAGCATAGTTTCCTGACGGGTGTATCGTCACCTGGAACTCATACGACGGGTCTTGAATTTTAAACAGCTCACGGAAGCATCCGTCATCCTGATATCCGGTCCAATCTTTTGTCTCGCCAGTCTCAGGGTCAGGGATCTTGCTTGCCAGATAGTCATCAAGGCTCATGCGGAACAGCTGCCCGTTCTCGTAGCTGTTAAAATAGACCTCGCCGTTTACAGGATGGACAGCCACGCCGTTGCACTGCTTGTAGGCTACAAGAGGCTGGCACGACGACGCGTCGCTGAATGTCCCGTTGGCATTACGTGTGACAATCCACACGCTGGTAGATTTCGTTCCGTTGTCGGCACGGTCGGTAGACACGAGCATATACTTTCCGTCGAGTGAGAAAGCAATGTTGCGCAGACGCTGCGTATTGAATTTATGTGCAGACATGAGGCGTTTTGTCTCACGCGACTTCAAATCAAGCTCCTGAATAAAGCCGTCGCCGCGGTCGTAAGCTATATACAGGCGCTCAGGATATAGAGGGTCGAAAGCCATACAGCCCTCATTGCGGAAACCGGCACAGACATCAAATGATCCCCAAACCTCACCTTGACTGTCGTTCTCATTCTGATAACCGCACAGTGTGCCTACAACATTCTTGGCCT
This sequence comes from uncultured Prevotella sp., assembly GCA_902477645.1. Classification (GTDB taxonomy): domain Bacteria; phylum Bacteroidota; class Bacteroidia; order Bacteroidales; family Bacteroidaceae; genus Prevotella. The sequence continues at coordinate 39,308 of CABSIA010000006.1, forward strand.
CATATTTGAACGTCTTATCTGACACTCCTGTATGCACATTGCCGTTATCATCGGTAACAGCCACTCTCACCTCGCCAGAGAATGCGCCCGAAGGCACATAGCCATACATCTTGTCTGATTTTACACTGACCAGAACAGCCTTCTTGCCGCCGATAAATAGACTGACACGAGCTGTGTCGATGCCGAAGTTCTTGCCATAGACAATAATCTGGTCCTGATAGCCACCTGCCTCTGGTGTGAAACTGCTTACAACCACATCCTGCGACGGGTCGAAAGGAACTGCATTGCCATTTGCATTGTCGTCGTCCGAACACGACACAACAATACATGAGAGTAAGCCAAGCAACACACTGTAGATGTGTGCGCCAAGCCTGTTTCTGTTAATTTTTCTCATGACATTTTTATTTTTAGTTTGTTTATTTGATTCTTAAATTCATAATGCAAAATCTTTTTTACTGTTATGCAAGCTAATTTTGCATTATGAATTTAAGGAATTATGAATTTTACCTCTTCATTTTATCCACCAGCACCCTCATCCAGTGTCCGCCAATTACCGAGCGTGCCATAAATCCTGTCTTAATACCAGTCTTGGTATCATACCAGTCGCTGATGGGAACACGTGTCTCTGTCTCATTGATATAGAGATACAGAGGGTCGACGAACTTCTGGAAAGTCTTTTTGTCGGCAGCCATACCGGCAGTCCACATTATCCAGTCGCTCTTTGTGTAGTCCTTGCGGCTGTCAAGTGGCAGACCGTATTTGTTCTGCTTTGTCAGATAATAGTTCACCTCAGTCTGCATGGCGTTGTTGGGGAATATGTTGATGTCCCATAGTTTATCCCATATCATGTTGTACTTTTGGCTCCATGTGTTCTCACGGTCGAAAGCCAAACGGTAATGGAGGTCTTTCTTGCTGCCCTCACGTGCATCCTGCTCCCACTTGGCAGCCATTTCTTTGGCACGGTTCATATATTTGTCGTATGCGGCCTTGTCGCCTTTAAGTGCCGACATCTCTGCAAATCCGGCCACACCCATGATAGCCTTTATAGACAGGTTGGCATTGTGTGCCCAGTGGCCGGCGAAGTCATCGGTACAGAGCTGATTCTCCGGGTCTTGTCCGTTCTCCGACAGATAGTCAGCCCATGTGCGGAGAATGTCCCAATAAGGCTCTGCATATCTCGTGTTGCCGTCGAGCTTGCAGCACATAGCAATCAGAGTGAGCATGTTTCCGGCCTCTTCGAGAGGCATGTCGCCACCATATACCTGTCCGTTGGCACGCGGATATTGCCCAAGATCATGGGCGGCAAACGGTTTTGTCCATCTACCAGTGCGGCTATACTCAAGAATAGAGGTCATCATGGCCTTCTGCAGCTCAGGATTATAGACGAGGAACAGCGGAGCCTCTGGATATGTAAGGTCTACGGTGTTTACGCAGCCGTTGGAGTCGTTTTCCTTAGAGAAGAACAGCAAAGTTCCGTTCTCGTCTTGGAAAAGCTTATGGGCAGCTATCACATGACGGTAAGATGCCGCCAAAATTTCAGCATACTTCACACCACCGGATTTCATACCGTCATCGTATATAGTGCGATCCATCTCGCGGCAGCGTTTCATGATTGAGCTGTAGGAGTTGGACAGGCGGTTGAACATGTCGAAGATGGTTACCTGGCCGTTGTGTGCCCAATATGCCTTGTAGCGCTTGTAGAAATACTCTATGTCATAAATCTCATCGTAGCCTATAAGGGCATAGCTTGCAGCCTGCTGTGTCTTGCCGAAATCGTGCATATAGGCGAGCAAAGGCTGGTCGGCAAGTGTCTTTGCCACAACCTCAGTCTTGCTTTCCGGCAACTTACCGTTCTTGAGGAAGCTTGTCTTTATCGCCTGGTCGCTGTTAAGGCTTACCTCACCATTGATTGCCGGTAAATAAAGATATCCCCAATCTATACAGATGTGGTCGCCAGTCTTTGCAAGGATAGGCTGCTCTATGGTACCGGTCTTCAGATATTTCACGCCACGGTGCTCAACAACATTTGAGCGTGTAGGCTGGCTTGACTTGTTCTGGCCAATCATCGGCGAAGCTGTCAGCAGGAGCTTTACATCGTGGGCAGTGCCGTCGGTAGAGCGCACCTGATAGGAAATATAGTTAATGGGCGATGAAAGCAGGTCGTAGTCATTGATAAGCATAGGCGCGGTGAACACTACATCAAGCTCAACAGGACCACATGCGAATGTATAATAAGACGATGTCGCCATCACGCTCACGCTTTTCTGTGTAGCGTTAATTGTAGATCCGTCATCAATGCTTTTGTTTCTGTAAATACCGAAATCGGTATATGCACCACCAGTAGTGTTGTGGCAATGTGCCGCAATGACGTTCTTGCCAGTATGCAGCAGTTTCTTCATATCATCAGTGATCTGAAGCTGTACGCCCTCGCGCCATGTCTCGCCAGTTGATACCACCTCTGTACCATTAATATAAAGGTGGAACACATCATCGTGAGAATAAATCATGAACAAATCACCCTGCAGGTCTTTTTCTGTAAGATTTACAGTACGGCGAACATACAGGTCGCTGTTTTCCTCACTCCATCGTGTACGTATAAAGCTGAGGTCTGGCGAGCCGAAAGCAGCCTGTGAGCGTTGCCACTTTGAATCGTCAAAATCAGGT